>PLYS01000448.1 GCA_003153455.1 Betaproteobacteria bacterium
GAGCTGCAGACGAGCCTCGGCCAGCCGGCCGTGGTCGAGAACCGCGGCATCATCGGCGTCGAGCTCGTGGCGCAGGCGGCGGCCGACGGTCACACGCTGCTCCATTACACGAGCCCGCTCTGGATCATTCCACTCTTCCGGAGCAACGTCGCGTGGGACATGGCCAGGGACTTCGTGCCGATCGGACTGACCGTCGTCACTCCCAACGTGCTGGTCGTGCATCCGTCGCTGCCGGTGAAATCGGTGAAAGAGCTGATCGCGCTCGCCAAATCGCGCCCCGGCGATCTCAACTACGGCTCGAGCTCGACGGGTGCGGGAAACCACATTGCCGGGGAGCTCTTCAAGTCGATGGCGGGCGTGAAAATCGTGCGTATCGCCTACAAAGGCGCGGGCTCGGCGCTCAACGCGCTGCTCGGCGGCGAGCTGCAGCTCATGTTCCCCAGTGCGGGCTCGGTCAGGGGGCACATCAAGTCGGGCAGGTTGAGACCGCTCGCCGTGACGAGCCCCGAGCCTTCCGCGCTCGCGCCGGGCCTGCCGACGATAGCCGCATCGGGCCTGCCGGGCTATGAATCCATTTCGTATACCTGCATGTTCGCGCCCGCGAAGACCCCATCGCCTGTCATCAACCGCCTGAGCCAGGTGGTCGCGCAGGGTCTGCGCACGCCGGCAGTGAAAGAGATGCTTTTCAGCGTCGGCTCGGAAGTCGTCGCGAGCACGCCCGACGAGGCCGTGGCAACGATCAAGTCCGAAACCGACAGAATTCGCAAGCTGATCAACGATGCGGGTCTTCACGAGCAATAGGACTTAGCTGCCCGGCGCATCCCGGCTCATCGCAATACCGATTCACAAGGAGGCTGTATGTACGATCTTCATCTTACTGCGGAACAGCTCGAGATTCGCGACACGGTGCGCGATTTCATCCGCAACGAAATCAAACCGGTCACCCTGCACCCGGGACGCCTGGAGCCTTTCGAGAAGCCTTTGCTGACGGATCTGCTCGCAGCCGCGTCGAAGATGGGTTTGCGTGCGCTCGCGCTCTCGGACGAATCCGGCGGTGCAGGCGCCGACAACCTGACCTCCTGTCTCGTGATGGAAGAGCTTGCGCAAGGCGACCCCGATATCGCGGTGGTGCTCGCCCACACTTCCGTTCTCGCTCACTTCATTTTCGACGAGCTCATGACGCCCGGGCAGCGCGCGCGCTTTCTGCCGAGATTCATGGACGACCACGGTTTTCATCTCGCATTCGCAGGCCGCGACGCGGAAGCCGGGCTCGCCCCGCATTACCATCGTCCGAGAAGCGAGGATCAGACCCCGCAAGCCACGGCCGTGAAGCACAGCGGCGGCGAATGGGTGATCAACGGCGAGATTCCCGCGGTGGCGAACGCGCCGATCGCGAAGCTCTTCGCAGTGGTGGTAAGCACCCNNGGCTCGGCCGGTAAAGTCGTGTTCAAAGACTGCCGCGTGCCTGCCAGCGATGTGCTGGGCGGGGAAGGGCAGTCGGCCGCGGCTGCCCGCACGTATGCGACGCGAACCGCTCCGCAACTGGCCGCCGCCAACATCGGCATAGGCCAGGCTGCCTACGAGGCGGCGATCGACTACGCCAAGCTGCGCCGCCAGGGCGGAAAGCAAATCATCGAGCATCAGGCGATCGGCACGCTGCTCGCCGGGATCGCAATCAAGCTCGAAGTGGCGCGCAACATGGTGTGGAAAGCGGCGTGGGCCCTGGATCATCCTGACGCGGTATCCGATCGCAGCGTGTCGGGNNTCGGCATCGGTGCAACCAGGCTGCTCATCGCCGAAGCCGTCGCGGGCTACGAGCGGCCAAACGCGCCGTCGGCTCAATCCTAAGGGGGCAGAAATGGACTTTTCTTTGAACGCAGAGCAACGCGAATGGCAGTTGAAAGCCCGCAAGTTTGCGAAGGAAGAGATACGCCCTCTTTCGCTGCAGCGCGACGCGATCGAAGCGCCTCGCGATACCTTCGACTGGGAAATCATCAGGAAAGGCTCGAAGCTCGGCTTCCGAACGGCGGCGGCGCCGAAAGCGTTCGGAGGCCACGGCATCGACCTCGTCACGCAGACGCTCGTCATGGCCGAGCTCGCCAAAGGCGACAGTGCGATTTCGAAAGCGTTCAGCCAGAACTGGAAATGGAGCCAGTTGATCGCGGCGGTGTGCAACGAGGAGCAGAAAGCGCGCTTCCTGAAGCCTTTCATTGCCGACGACACCTACCTGCTGGGCTCGGGGACCACCGAACCCAACTCGGGGTCCGACAATCGCCTGCCGCCGGGCGACCCGCTGTCGGGGNNCTCGTGCCCGTCGAGACGCCCGGATTCCGCTTCGGCAAAGTGTTCAACAAGCGCGGCTGGCGCTTCTACCAGAACGCCGAGCTTGTCTTCGAGAACGCCCGGGTGCCGCACGCCAACGTCGTAGGAGACGTGAACGCCGCAGCGCGCGTGCGTGGGGGTGATCCTTCCGAGTTCGGCGAGCTCGAGCTCGCGGCGAATGCGCTCGGCGTGTGCGACGCCGCGGTCGAGTTCGCCATGCAGCACGCCCGCACGCATCGCGAGGGCGGCAGGCCCATGACCGACCAGCAGGTCACGCAGCTCCAGCTCTCGGAGATGTACATGCTCACCGAGGCGCTGCGCGCTTTCGTGCTGCGGACCGCCTGGGAAAGAGACCGGGCGGTGGCTCGCGACGAAAGCGCGAAAGACTTCGGCCCGGCGATGTTCGTCACGAATTTTTCGAAGTCGGTCATCCAGCGCGTCACCGAGCTCAACATGGATCTCCACGGCGCTTCCGGTCTGGACATGGACGCGTACGCCGACAAGCTCGTTCGCGACGCCCATATCTGGACGCATCTCGCCGGCGACGCCGTCACGCGCATGAAAGCGATCCGGCACTACATTCATTGAGTGGAATGGCATGGCCTTGAATAACTCGGCGCCGAGGTGCGATGTAGAGCCGGGCGAACCGGCAGCGTAGTTGAGCTCGCCCGGCCGGGCTTTCGCCAGCGCGACCAATTCCTGGACAGACTTCACCGGTAATGAGGAAGGCGCCACCAGGAGGTTGGGCGTATTCGTCGCCGAGGTGATGGGCGCGAAGTCTTGCAGCGGGTCCCAGGTCACCTTGTCCTGCGTGAGCGGCGCGAGCCAGAGCGGGCTGCCGTAAGCCAGCAAGGTGTAACCATCAGGCGGCGCGCTGGAGGCTATTTCTA
>PLYS01000617.1 GCA_003153455.1 Betaproteobacteria bacterium
CTGGTCGTCCGTTCAAAGCCTTCCCACTCATTCAAACCTTGCCACGCCGTATCCGGGTTCTCGGCGATACAGATAGAGTAGCGGTGCGCGTTGCCGAGGTCACCGCGTTGGATTGCGTCCGGCCGCAATTCGCAGCAATTCCACAGCAGCAGACTGATGGCGCGTCCGATGGTCGCGTTAGCACGATTGCCGGAGCCAAACACGTAGCGGGCGTGGTTCATGCCCAAGGTCCGCACGATGGGTCCGCTTACGACCACCATCGGCCACGGCGAGCCGAGGCTCGCCAGGTGGTTGAACTTGAAAAGCGGGTCCGCGAGTGCTTCTACCGCAGCCACGAGGACCGGCATATACTCGGGGAGGCATCCCGCCATAACGGCGTTGATCGCAAGTTTCTCCGCGGTGATGACGCTCGCCCGTTCGGTTATTTCAGCGATCTTAGCGTCAGGCGACAGCGCGACGGCTTCAAGGAACTGCTGCACCCGCGGCTCGGTGGGTGGGACCACCGGCAGGCCATCCGTCATGTTCTCGCGATAGAAGTACTCGACGCATTCCAGGGCGTCTGACACTTCGATTCGCTTCGACGTGAGTTGCATGGCGCCTCTTCTTAGCATTCAGTTAGCCAGTATAGCTCAAGGCGTTTAGCCAGCGATCACTCGTCACCTGTCACCTATTATTAACGCACCGCCCCGTTCCGCAATCATCACCGTCGGCGAGTTGGTGTTGCCCGAGGTGATAGTCGGCATGATCGACGCGTCGATCACGCGCAGGTGCTCGATGCCGCGCACTTTCAGATTCGGGTCGACCACCGCCGTTGGGTCGTCTGCGCGGCTCATCTTGCAGGTGCCCACTGGGTGGAAGATGGTGGTGCCCACGTTGCCCGCGGCCTTTATCAGTTCCTCCTCCGACTGGAAACTCGGTCCCGGCAGGAATTCCTCGGGCGCGTACTTCTTCATCGCCTGCGTGTCGGTGACGATGCTGCGGATCACTCGCAGCGACTGCGCGGCGATTCTTTGGTCCCCGGGAGTCGAGAGGTAGTTCAGCGTGATCGCCGGGTAGGCGCGCGGGTCGGGCGACTTAATGCGGATGTGGCCGCGCGAGGTGGGCCGCAGGTTGCACACACTCGCGGTGAAGGCGGGGAATGGGTGCAGCGGATCGCCGAACTTGTCGAGGCTCAAAGGCTGCACGTGGAACTCGAGGTTGGGCGTGGGCTGCGACGGATCGCTCTTCAGGAACGCGCCCAGCTGCGAGGGCGCCATGGTCAAGGGCCCCGTGCGGTGGAGCGCGTATTCGAGCGCCATTTTCACCTTGCCCCACCAGGAGTTCACCATGGTGTTGAGCGTGAGCACGTTCTTCACCTTGAACGCCATGCGCAACTGCAAGTGATCCTGCAGGTTCTCGCCGACGCCGGGCAAGTCGTGCACAACCGGAATGCCGCGCTGCTGCAACACCGCCCCCGGTCCGATGCCAGAGAGCTGCAGGATCTGCGGCGAGCCGATGCTCCCCGCTGCAAGTATGGTCTCGCGCTTCGCTGCGGCGAAAACTTCGTCGTGGCCCTGGAAGAACTCCACGCCGAGCACGCACCGGCCTTCAAGCCGTAGTTTTTTCACCTGCACATTGGTAAGCACGGTGAGGTTCGCGCGCGCCATCGCGGGCCGCAGGAATGCCTTCGAGGCGCTCACGCGTACGCCGCGGCGCTGATTGACCTCGAAGCGGGAGCTGCCGGCATTCTCACCGCGGTTGAAGTCATCGATCTTGGCGATGCCGGCTTCCGCCGCGGCATCGCGAAAGGCATCCAGAATCTCCCACGACAGGCGCTGCCGCTCCACGCGCCATTCGTGGCCCACACCGTCGCCGCTGGCGCTCGCGCCGCGCGCGCCGTGGAACTTGTCCGCGCCGCGCCAGTGGTCCTCGGATTGCTTGAAGATGGGCAGCACGCTCTGCCACGACCAGCGCGAGTCGCCGGTGAGCCGTGCCCACTCGTCGTAATCGCGCGCCTGGCCGCGCAGGTAGAGCATGGCGTTGATCGAGGAGCTGCCGCCCAGCACCCGGCCGCGGGCATAGAGGATGGAGCGGCCGTTCAGGCCCGGGTCGGGCTCGGTCTTGTAACACCAGTCGGTGCGCCGATTGCCGATGCAGTAGAGGTAGCCGACCGGGATATGGATCCAGATCCAGTCGTCCTTGCCGCCGGCTTCCAGCAGCAGCACCGAATTCTTCGGATCGGCGGAGAGGCGGTTGGCGAGCACGCAGCCGGCCGTGCCCGCGCCGACGATGACATAATCGAAAGACTCGGTGACGCGCATGTTACCTCTTTCTTATCAGCTCATTCCAGTTCGCCGGCGGTTTTATTTCTTTGGTCACAGGTTTGACATATGCGGCATGAAGGGCCATGGTCTTGTTGCGGCTTGGGTCGCCGCATACCGCGACGTTGACCACGCCAGGATAGATCAAAATTGGAACGGTATCATCGGGCCCCAGGTCGCGCCATTCTTCCGGGGGCCCCAACTTCATCTTGATCAGACCGCTGATGGTTTGTGATTCGCCCCAGGCGTAACCGTATTTCAACGCAAGATCGATATGACTGATACTGACCCTTGAATTCTCGAACAAGTATTTTTTAACGTCCTGTTTCGTATAGCCGCCGTCGGCAAGAGCCCGAGCGACGGAAGGAGTTATGAGCACCGTCAGCATTTGCGAGTCCTTGTGCATGAGCGGACCCCATAGCACTATGCGCTTGACAATATCCTGGCATATCGCTTTCAAATGCCCTTCCGGTTCTGTCCCGGAAGGAAAAGCCTGGAAGCCCCAATTCTGGGTTGCTCCCGCAGTCACGGTGCTCGTATTTTTCTTGAAACCGTGCTCTACGTGGTAAGGCTCCCATGGGGATTTCTCTTGATCCTCGGCCAGCACGAAGGGCATGATATAGCCGAACGTTCCCATGTACTGTTCTGCCGGCCTGAGTTTGGCCACGTTTCTGATGATTAAACCGAGTGCGCGTCCGATAGCCGGATTCGGGCCTCTCGAGACCAGTC
>PLYS01000209.1 GCA_003153455.1 Betaproteobacteria bacterium
GACCCGCTTTTCAAGTTCAACCACCTGGCGAGCCTCGGCTCGCCGTGGCCGATGGTGGTCGTAAGCGGACCCATCGTGCGGACCTTGGGCATGAACCACGCCCGCTACGTGTTTGGCTCCGGCAATCGTGCTAACGCGACCATCGGACGCGCCATCAGTCTGCTCCTGTGGAATTGCTGTGAATTACGGCCTGACGCAATCCAGCGCGGTGACCTCGGCAATGCGCACCGCTACTCTATCTGTATCGCCGAGAACCCGGATACGGCGTGGCAAGGTTTGAATGAGTGGGAAGGCTTTGAACGGACGACCAGTACGGTTACCGTGTCCTCCGGTTACAACTTGTGCAACGCGCGAAGTATAGCGAGCACGCCGCGCGCGATCCTCGCACCGCTGATAAACGCGCTCATTCATCACGAGTTCTCACCGGGCTGCTTCGTGGTCACGATCCCGCCGACAATGGAGAAGCCCCTGGTGGAACAGGGCTGGACCAAGCAGCGGATCCGCGATTACATCTTCGAGCATACCCGTCGTTCAGTGAAGCACCTGAAGGAGACCGCCCGCTGGGGACGGCATGCTTCCGTATTGGTGGAGGGACTCAAGGATCTGGTGCCGGCTGAACCCGGGGACGAAGACCGGTGGGTCTACCTCTTCAAGCGGAACCCCGAGCTTGATCGCTACGTCTTTCACGAAGGGGCGGTGACACGGCGTGCCGATATCCTCATTGTTGCTGCGGGCGGCGATGCGGGTAACATGATGGGGTTCTACCAGCCGTACAGCCAGTCCACCACTCCTGTGACGAAGGCCATCAAGCTTGTACAAAAACGTTAGCAGCGACTGAGGGCAACGATGCGCATATATCAGTCCCGTGACAAAACCGATCACGCTCTCGCCATGGCCGTGAGCGCGACACCACTGAGGAGACGCACATGATGATCGTACTCGACCCAAGACTTAAGCCCGGCGCGCGCGTGGTGACTCCGGCGCCGCGCCTGGCATCGCTCGCCAACAAACGGCTGGGCATCCTCTGGAACAACCGGTTGGGCGGGGACAGGCTCCTCAAGCACGTCGGGAAGCTACTCCAAGAGAAATACGGCCTCGCGGAGGTTTACTTTACCAAGAAAACGTTCATTGGAAACGCGGCGCCGGCAGAGATCATCGATGACCTGGTCTCAAGAGTCGATGCGGTCGTCGTCGGCGTCGGCGACTGAGGGTCCTGCACGTCGGGCAGTGTGCTCGACACGATTAACCTGGAGCGCAAGGAGATGCCGGCCGCAGTCGTGGGTCTGGACAAGCTCGTCAACACCACGGGCAAGGCCATGGCCAAATTGCAGGGCTACCCGTCTCTGAATTTCGCGGTATTCCCGTACTCCGCCAGCGAGTGGGGTTCCGCCGCGACCGAGGATGAGCTGACGGCCAGGGCGGCGGCAGTGGCGCCGCAAGTCGAGCGCATTTTGACCGGCGGGGTGTAGTCGCGGATTCCGCCGGCCAAATGCTATTCCGGCTTCATTCTGGCCAGCTTGACCAACTCCATATTCTTCGCGATCTCGGCGTGAATAAATTCACCGAATTGCTCCGCCGTATGTGACTGCGGATCGAGTCCTTGTTTATTGAAGGCTTCCTTCAGCTCGTTCGATTGGCTGCCTTTTACGATCAGCGTATTAAGTTGGGTGATGATGCGCTTGGGCACGGCTGCGGGTGCCAGAATTCCATACCATGCAGTCGAATCGTAGCCCGGCAATCCCGCTTCGCTGATGGTCGGTATCGAAGGAATCAGTGCCGAGCGCTTCGTGCCGGTGATCCCGAGTGCCCGCACCCTGCCGGCGTTGATGAAAGGGACGGCAGCGACGAGGCTCCCGTAAGTCGTCTCGATTCCACCTGCGACCACTGCGAGCACGTTTTCCGCTCCTCCCTTGTACGCCACATGTTTGATGTTCGTCTTGGCCATCAAGTTGAAAAGCTCGCCGGCGAGATGCTGTGCGCTGCCGATACCGGCAGACCCATAGCTGAGTTTGCCCGGCTGAGCGCGCGCGAGCGCGATCAGCTCCGCCACCGTGCGGACCGGCACGGATGGGTGCACCAGGAGCACGTGGGAACTCTTGACCACCAGCGACACCGGCGCCAGGTCGCGTTCGACATCGTAGGGAAGGTTGGCATGAAGCGCCGGCATAATGGCGGCCGCGGACGACACCATGACGAGCGTGTAGCCATCCGGGGGCGAACTGGCAACTCTCCCATTGGCAATTAGGCCGCTTGCACCAGTTCGGTTTTCGACGATTACGGACTGCCCGATCTCGTCGGATAATTTCTGCCCCACCAGCCGAGCCGTAACGTCGGCCGCCCCGCCTGGGCTAAACCCTACTATTATGCGGATCGGTTTAACCGGGTAAGTTTGAGCTAACGAGTCCAAAGCAAACAAATTAGCGCACGCGCTGAGTCCGGCGAATAAGCGGAATATCCCCAGCAGTGGTTTCGGCATGACCTTCCCTCCTCGTTATTCGGGACTCGGTAAAGCGCTGTCCGATTTCTAGGTTTGTCCCAACACGGCGCAAATTGACTCCAGCACCAACGCCGCCCATACTATAAACGAATCGGTGCCCCAATCTGCATCTGAGAACGGGACCTTGGCCCTCGGTGATTACCATTTGCTATTTCCTAAATTAGGATGCGATGAGGCCGCTGTGGCTGTTGTTAGTACTCATTGCGGTGGCGGCGCACGCCGCGGAATCAGCATATCCTAACCGTCCGGTACGGCTGCTCGTGCCTCAACCGCCGGGTGGTTCAACCGACACCATGGCGCGCATGGTTGGGCAGAAGCTGACCGAGCTGTGGGGGCAGCCGGTGGTCGTCGACAACCGGGCTGGCGCCAGCGGCAACATCGGCACGGCGCTCGTCGCAAGATCAACCGCCGACGGCTACACGATCCTTGTCAACTCGAGCGTGTTCGCGGTCAACCCAAGTCTTTACAAGAATGCGGGCTACGATCCGGTGAAGGACTTCGCGCCGATCATCGTTGCCGGAATCAGCCCAAACATCGTATTCGTCCATCCGTCGGTGGCCGTCAACTCGTTGCAGGCGCTGATCGCTCTGGCGAAGCAAAAGCCGCTGTCGTATGCATCTGCCGGCATTGGTACGACACCCCATCTAACCGGTGAGCTGCTGTTCAAGACGCTCGCGCGCGTTGACATCACTCACGTTCCCTATAGCGGCGGCGGGCCGGCTGTGATCGCGGTAGTGGGTGCACAGACCCCGGTGGGCATCACTGCGATCCCGACCGTATTGCCGATGATAAAGAATGGCCGTTTGCATGCAATCGCCGTGACGAGCCAGCAGCGCGCGCCGGCGCTGCCCGAGGTGCTGACGGTCGCGGAGCAGGGTTTCCCCGGTTACTCGGATTACACGTGGATCGCGTTTCTCGCACCCGCGGCTACACCGCGCGAGATCGTTGCCAAAGTGAATGCCGATATTGCGCGCGTGCTGCAAACGCCTGATGCGCGCGAGCGGCTCGCGGGCATTGGATTCGACCCGATGGCAAACTCGCCACGCGTGTTTTCCGATTATCTAAAGTCCGAAGTCGTGAAGTGGGCGAAGGTCGTCAGGGATTCCGGAGCGCGCGCGGATTGATCGTGCTGTGCAGCGTAATCCTTGTCGTACTTCGGTTGCCATCCTCGCTTCGCGGTTCACGCCTCCGCTGCAAAGAACTCGCTGTAAATGCTGATTTTGGGCTCGATCACAAAATCGGTAAATTGGTACCAGCCCTTGACCCTCGCGAACTCTTCACTTTCGCGGACCTTTGGATGCTCGAGCTCATAAATCGTCACATAGCGTGAGCCGTTCCCCTCCAGGGATTTGAAACGCCCCACGCGCTTGAATCCGGGGCACTTCAGGATGTCGGGGACGTGTTCATTGTTATACCAGTCGTTCCATGCCCGTTCCTTATCGGGAGGAATGTCGACGGTGACAAGCATGATGACTCTCTCCTTTTTTTCCATTGCTCGATCCTGTTTGAATATCGTCCCTTAATCAGCACGGATTTTCGTCGCGCGGATCACCTTTTCCCACTTCGCGAATTCTTGCTGCAAAAAAGCAACAAATTGTTCGGGTGGGGCTGCGATCACGTCGGCGCCTTGCGCGGTGAGATATTCCCGGGTTTCGGGCGCATTGAGGGCTTTGACGAACGCAGCATGCAGTTTGCCGATCACATCCTTCGGCGTTTTTGCGGGAACCAGCGCGCCAAGCCAGTTATCCGAGCCCGCATTCGGGAAGCCGACCTCCGCCATGGTCGGAACGTCAGGCAATGCGGGGCTGCGCTTTACGGTGGTGACCGCCAGCGCCCGAACCCTCCCGGCTTTCACCTGCGGGAGCAGTGGGGGTACTGCAAGGATTGCTGTCTGCACGTGTCCGCCGACGAGGTCCGTGACGCTTTGCGCAGCCCCCTTGTACGGCACGTGCAGGATATTGATCCCCGCCGCGAGCTTGAAAGATTCCATGCTTAGATTGCCCATGCTGGCGTTGCCCGAAGAACTGTACGCGAGTTGCCCCGGCCGGGCCTTGGCGAGAGCGACGAGCTCTTTAACGTTTTTCACCGGTAACGAAGGATGCACGGCCAGCAGCATCGGTACGGTCGCTGCAAACGTGACGGGTTCGAAATCCCTGAACAGGTTAAAGGACATGCCGGGTACGATGATCGGGCTTAGCAACACCCCCGTGGTCGCGAAATATACCGTGTAACCATCGGGCGGCGCTTTCGCCACTAGTTCGGCGCCCACGATGCCGTTTGCGCCGGCACGGTTGTCGACGATCATTGGCTGGCCAATGACCTGCGGCATCTTCAGCGCGATCGCGCGGCCGATGATGTCGGAAGGCCCGCCTGGCGCGAAACCGATTACGAGCCTTATCGGCCTGGATGGAAAATCCGGCTGCGCCTGCGCGACGCCGTATGCTCCCAAACATGCAACCATGGCCGCGCAACGAACCAAAATATGCACAATTCCTTCGGTGGCGTTATCGTGCTTATCGATCAAAACAGCCTCGGAAATTCTAGCACGGTATGGCTGATTACAGCCCTCTTCGTGGCTTCGCAGATGAGAATGGGCGTTTGACAGGGGTGCCGACGCCGAAGATACTGCGACTGGCGCGGTTGAATTTCCTATCCGTCCTCGCTAATTTCAATAAAAGGGAGGTGAACCATGAGCCGCATCAATCTCGTCACCGCTGTCTTGCTGAGCATCACGGCATGCGTCGCCGCCGCCGACGACCTGCCCAAGGGCGTAAGCCTGATTGCCCCGTCGGAGATGAAGTGGGAACGCTCGGCCAGCGGTCGCGAAAATGCCTATCTGCTCGGTCATCCGAGCAAGCCCGGACCTACCTGTACCTGGTCAAATGGCCGCCCAACAGCAAGGCACTCGCGCACATGCACCCCGATAACCGCTACGGCATGGTCGTGTCAGGCGTGCATTACATCGGTTACGGTGACAAGTATGACGAGACGAAACTGCACATCCATACGGCCGGCACTTTTTTTACGGAGCCCGCGAATACCCCGCACTTCGGCATGACCAAAGGCGAAGGCGCCGTGCTGTATTTCTACGCGGTCGGGCCGAGCGGAAACACGCCGGTGGAAAAAACCGGGCCCGCCGACAAATAACCGGCCGCGCGGCGGCTCGCTGAGTGCCATTCGGGTCAGTGTAACTTGTCCATCAAACCCCGCTTCGAGAAATCCGTTCACGCCGCGGAATATTTCGAGGTCTTGCAGTATTTTATGGAAATATTTCAAAGGCGGTCCGCTTCATCGTGCCCTTCCCAGCGGGGGGCGCGACGGACGTTGCGGCACGAACGATCGCGCCGAAGCTCTCCGAGGCGCTGGGACAGCAGGTCGTGGTGGAGAACCGCGCTGGCGCCAGCGGCATCATCGGCGTCGATCTGACCGCCAAATCGCCGCCGGACGGCTATACCATCGTCATTGCGACAGTTGGAACGATTTCGATCAATCCGCACCTATACAGCAAGATGCCGTTCGATCCGGCGAAAGACCTGGCGCCGACGTCGCTGGCGGGTGACATCTTCAATGTGCTGGTGGTGCATCCGTCGCTGCCCGCCCAGTCCGTCAAAGCGCTGGTGGCGCTGGCGCGATCACACCCGGGCCAGCTCAACTTTGGTTCTTCGGGAACCGGCGCCGCCGACCACCTTGCCGGCGAGCTGTTCCAGATCATGACCGGGACCAAGATGGTGCACGTCGCGTACAAAGGCGGCCCGCCTGCCATGGTCGATCTGGTCGGCGGCAATCTGCAGCTCATGTTCTCGACGATGCCGACCGCGATCGGCCTGATCAAGGGCAGGAAGCTCAATCCGCTGGCGATTACCAACAGCCGGCGTTTTCCGCTGCTGCCCGATGTGCCGACCGTGGCCGAGGCCGGCGTGCCGGGCTATGTCGTCAATAACTGGTGCGGGGTATTCGTGCCGGCCGCCGCACCTGCCGACGTCATTGCGCGCTTGAGCGTGGAGATCGGGCGGGCGGTCGCCACGCCCGATGTCAAACGCCGCTTGCTCGATGCCGGCATCGACGCGATCGCCAACACGCCTGCGGGGTTCGCTGTCTACATCCGCGACGAGACGGCAAAATGGGGTAAGGTCATTCGCGATGCCAAGGTGACCATGGACTGAATTCTGTTGGGTCTTTCATGTTTCGACTTCGCTCCGCGACGGGCATTTTGGAAATTTCGATTCAGCTCTTGTTCTGGAGATAAACACGATGAAGGACTCGATGCCCGCTCTCCCTCTTGTTCTGGCGGCTGCAGCACTCGCCACCTCGGCTGCGTACGCGCAGGCGCCGGTCATACCGGGCGGCTACCCGGCCAGGCCGGTCAGGGTGATCGTGACGTTCGCTGCGGGCGGGGCAGCCGACTTCGTGACGCGCATAGTC
>PLYS01000392.1 GCA_003153455.1 Betaproteobacteria bacterium
GCCGGCTGGTCATCGTCGACGAGGCACCCCCCACCTGCTCGGCGGCCTCCGAGATTGCCGCACTTGTCGTCGAGGACCCGGCGACGTTCCATGCCCTCAAAGCAGCGGTCCAGCGAGTCTGCGCGGCGTCGGTGCCCGTCCCCTATAGCCCCCCTCTCGAAAAAGCAGCGCTGCCGGATCGCGCCAGCATCATGGCCGCGATCCGCCGAGTAATGGAAACCGTGTCGGCCTAGCCAAGGAGAAAACGAGTATGGACCAGGAAATGCATCAAGCCGGGATGAACATTCGCAAGGAGATTTTCGGCGCAGATGTTGTCGAGCGGCGTATGGCGTCGGCCGGCGAGTTCGGCGCCCCCCTGCAGAAGCTCATCAACCAGTATGCGTACGGCGAGATCTGGGGCCGCGAAGCGCTGCCGCGCAAAATGCGCAGCCTGCTGGTACTCGCCATGATGTGCGCGGCCAACCGCCCGCACGAATTGCGCATACATCTGCGCGGAGCAATCACCAATGGTTGCAGCAGGGAAGAGATCCGCGAAGTGCTGCTGCAGGTCGCCATTTACTGCGGCATCCCCGCGTCCCTCGATGCGCACAACATGGCGATGGAGGTGTTTGCGGAGGCGAAGTAGCATGCGCTTTCGCGATAGCGTGCTTCGCCTGCTGCACAACACAGACCACAGGTCTTGAGTGAAACGGCGCAATTCACCAGCGAGACGAGAAAACCCAATGATAGATTTGCCGCGCATCCGCTTGTTGATAGGTCCGGGCACCTTGCCGAGTCAGGGAAAAGATCGTATGGATTTCTACAACTACCGGCGCAGCGGCCGTCCGCACATGACGGGCCAGGAGTTGCTGGCCGCGGTTCCGGAAATCGAGCAGACTGCCCGCGTCGAAGTGGACGGGGGTAATCCGCACCCGGTATCCACGCTGGAAGATATACGCAGGCTCGCCGTGCGCGTAAACGAGCTGCTGCGGCTTCCTGAAGTGGACGGCGTCGTTTTCGTGCAAGGCACCAACGTTCTCGAAGAGACGGCCTATTTCCTGACGTTGACCGTGCATAGCGTCAAGCCCATCGTGGTGACCGGCGCGCAGCGGCCTTTCACCGCGCTGAGCACTGACGCGCCGCTCAATCTGCTCGATGCGTTCAGAGTCGCGGCCCACCCGGAAACGCGTGGCAAAGGCGTGGTGGTGGTGACCAACAACGAAATCAATTCCGCCCGCGACGTGACCAAAACCAACACCTATCACGTGCATACCTTTCGCAGCCGCGATGTCGGACTCTTGGGATACGCGGACGCGGACAGGATAGTGTATTACCGCGCACCAACGCGGCGTCACACGATCGACAGCGAATTCAGTCTCGACAACATCGGGAATCTGCCGCGGGTGGAAATCCTGTACATCTATGCGGGCGCACAGCCGGGATTGGCGGAGGCAGCGTGCAAGCTCGGCGCAAAAGGTTTGGTGGTTGCGAGCGTAGGTGCGGGCTCGCCCGGGAATCTCACGGACGAATGCGCGGCTATTGCCGCCTCAGGCCGTGCCGTCGTGGTGCGCAGCTCCAGGGTTGGAGCGGGACGCATAGTCCGCGATAGCGCCTATCATGAGCCGTACATGGTTGCTGCCGACAATCTTTCACCGCAGAAAGCGGCGCTGCTGCTATCGCTGGCGCTGACTCGCACAGCCGATCCGGATGGGATACAGCTCATGTTTGATCAGTACTGATAGTACTGACTCATGAGCGCGCCACATATTCAAGGCCGAATTGGTGAAGTGGGCGAAGGTCGCTCAAGAATCGGGCGCGAAATCGCGATAGCTGCGCTACGTATCAAGGTGCGATTTGCTATTGCTGAACGCGAATGTTGGCTTCTTTAATGACACGTCCCCACTTTTCATACTCCGCCCGCACGAACTTTGCGAACTCGGTCGGCGTGCTGGTGGCCGCGTCCAGTTCCACATGGGCAAGCTTGGTCCTGGTTTCGGGCGCGTTCATGAGCTTGACGACTTCGGCGTTCAAGTGCTCGATGATGTCAGGGTTCACGCCCGCCGGTGCGACCAGCCCATACCAGGAAATTACGACCAGCTCCGGCATGCCGGCTTCGGCGGAGGTTGGTACTTTCGGCAGCGTGGCCACGCGCTCCGGCGCCAGCACGGCCAGCGCCCGTATCCTGCCGGAATTAACGAGCGGAATGGTCGAGGGAACGGTCGAAGTCACCATATCCACTTCACCGCTCAACATGGCCGTCAACGCAATGGAAGCGCCCTTGTAGGGCACGTGTACGATATTGATTTTGGTCAGCGTCTTGAAAAGTTCGCTTCCGAGGTGGTTGCTCGTACCGAAACCGCCGGAGCCAAAGTTCAGCTTGCCGGGGTGCGCTTTCGCCAGCCTCACCAATTCGTCGAGGTCTTTCGCCGGCACCGAAGGATGAACGACAATCACGGTGGGCACCGTCGCAAGCAGCGTTATCGGCGCGAAGTCCCGAAACGTGTCATAGCCCAGCTTCGGGAAAAGGTTGGGGCTAACGGCGATCGTCGAAGCCGTCAACAACAGCGTATAGCCGTCAGAGGGCGCTTTGGCCACCAGCTCGGAAGCGATGTTTCCTCCGGCCCCCGCCCTGAAATCAGGTACGACCGACTGTCCCATCGACTCGCGCAGCTTATCCGCGATGAGGAGTGCCAGGATGTAAGGAGCACCGGTTGAAAACCCTACCACCAGCCGGATACTCTTCTCGGGGTATTTCTGAGCCAGGACCGGGAGCGGCCACGCCAGCAGAGCGAGCAAGGCAAGCCAAAGCGGTACTTTCGAGGTTCGCATGTGTTCTCCTCTACAAACAGGGCAGGCGCCCTGAAGGCAATCGCCGTCACCTCGCCCAAGCGCGCAGCCGCGGTTCCTGACATTCCCACGCTGCTTACCTGCACGTCAACGTGCCGGAGCGATCTCGAGTCGGATCGGGCCTTTTTCGATGTAAATACGCGCCGGGGTGCGCCGTTTCGCCAGCTCGTCAAGCAGC
>PLYS01000161.1:0-26132 GCA_003153455.1 Betaproteobacteria bacterium
GGCTGGTCTTTCCCCATGTCGTTCACGTACTTGACCGCAGCCTTGGCGGCGATCCGGCCTTCCGTGAACGACCCTGACGAGAACTTGTGGGCGGTACCGCCGATGGTGTCGCCGGCGCCGAAAAGCCCGTCGACCGTCATCATTCGGTTGTATCCCCACTGATATTCCGAGGGGGCGTAGTCTTCCGGTCCGCTCGCCCACGCGCCGGAGCAGGTGGCATGAGAGCCCATGACATAAGGCTCGGACGTGGTCAGTTCGGGATTGATGTGCTTGGGGTCGATGTTCTGCGACGCCCAGACGACCGCTTGCCCGATCGTCATGCCCAGGAAGTTCTCCCAGCCAACGGTCTCCTTGTGCGGATCCTGGAAGGCTTCCTTGGTAACCATGCGGATGGGACCCCGGCCGGCCTTCAGTTCCTCGAGAAAGGCGTGGTTCCTGAGGCAGGTCGGCACTGGATGCCGGTCAATGTAGTCGCCCACCAATTCCTTGGTGTGGTTATACCATTTGGACTCGTACTCCTCGCCATAGCCGTTTTGAGTGTACGTCTTCAGATGGAGGAAGTAGGCGCCGACGGGACCATAGCCGTCCTTGAAACGGGTCAAGACGATGCGGTTTTCCATCTGCGTCATCTTGGCACCGACCTGGATCGGCAAAGCATAAGCGGACGCGCTGCTCCAGGGCGCATACCAGGTCCGCCCCATGCCCTCGCCCACGGCGCGCGGCTTGAAAATGTGCGACGCACCACCTGCGCCGACGATGACAGCCTTTGTGCGGAACACATAGTAATCACCCGTCCGGACGTTGAACCCGACGGCGCCGGCGACCCGGTTGGCCTTGCTCTTGTCCATCAACAGGTGGGTGACCATGATCCGGTTGTAGACCTTGGTCGCGGCCTTGCGGGCCGCCTCGGCGACGATCGGCTTGAAGCTTTCGCCGTGGATCATGATCTGCCACTTGCCTTCGCGCTGATAGCGGCCGGTCGCGGGGTCCTTCATGATCGGGAGGCCCCATTCCTCGAATTTGTGCACGGTCGAATCGACGTGCCGGGCGATGTCGTAGCCCAGGTCTTCGCGCACCAGACCCATGAGGTCGTTGCGGGCGTAACGGACATGGTCCTCGGGCTGGTTCTCGCCCCATTGCATGCCCATGTAGCAGTTGATGGCGTAGAGACCCTGGGCGACAGCACCGCTGCGCTCGATATTCGCTTTCTCGACGCAGACGATCTTCAGATCGCGCCCCCAGTACCTAGACTCGTAGGTCGCCCCACAGCCGGCCATGCCGCCGCCAATGACCAGGATGTCCGCGTCAACGTAAACGGTTTTCCTGCCTCCGAACAGCCCCATCAGACGACTCCCTGCTTGAGTTGGTCCCGACGCAACGCGGGTAATCCGCCCTTAATGTTGAGCGCTTCCGGTTCGTGCGCGAGTTCTTGAGTGGCGAAATCGTCGGGGCGAGGCGCATCGTACTCGGCCGGCCCTTTGATCGATCCCCAAGGCGTCGTCCGGATCGGCGACACAAAGTTCTTCTCGCGGCCGTCGCGGAACTTGAGCCGCCACGAAATCGTCGCCTTAGCCTCTTCCCGAAGCACACGGACACTGTGGCCCAGAGGGGCGAAGTCGGCATAACCGCGGACATCGATGGCGTTTTGCGGACAGGCCTTCACACAGGAGTAGCACTCCCAGCACATGTNNTTATCGATGTGCATGATGTCGGACGGGCAGATATCGACGCAATGTCCGCAACCATCGCACTTGGTCATATAAACGAATGTAGGCATGGCTTTCGTTATCTCTCTTAATGAAGACCGATAATGGGCTGATCAGTAGTGCCGGGGTTGTTCGCGAGCGCTGCCGAACAGTTCGGGTTTGTCGGCAGGCGCAGGCAGGTTGCTCCTGGATTCGTTCGCGTAGGAAACCCTTTTTTCGAAAGCCGCCGCGGGCTTGAAAAACATGTGAGCGAACTTGGACCACGGTACCGACCCGAACAGCACCGTCGTGGCGATGATGTACAAGCCGAAGAACACGCTGGCCCCGGAACTGCCCCTGGTTTGAAGGAAGGCCCAGATCAAGCCCACCGTTACGCTGCCCAGAAGCGAAAGGACGAACAGGTCGGCGCGCATGATGCGGAACGGCGAGCCGCCCTCAGCGGCGACATCGACGCGAATGAAGAACCAGAACCAGTATCCACCCAGGCAAATCATCAAGCCGCCGATCCACCAAAGTTGCGGCAGGACGGCCGGCGTCGGAGTTGCATGCGTCGGGTAGCCGAACACCATGATGGCGGTGGTGATGACGTAGATCAGGAACCCGTACATGGTCAGCAAATGGGCAAGCCGGCGACGCGCGTTGCAGAATTCACCGGATGCGAGGACGTCTACAAGGCCGGTTTTGATGGCGTGCGACACCAATTCGCTGCCTCCAATTTGCATCGCCGCTTTGCTTTTCGATTTCCGCCAGTTATCGAAAAAATACTTGGCGCTCCCCTTATGTAAGATGTCAAACAGCGTCCCTGCCGCAACCATGAGGACCATAATGACAACATACGCCTGCATGCCTGCGGGAGCTATGGACGCCGAAATCTCGGCAAACGGATTGCTGGTGAACATTATTACCTCATAACGTGAGTCTACGATCCTTCGCGGGCTCGGATACCGCCGCTTTCTTGTCTTGTACCGCGGTCATGTCCCCGCCAGCGCGCCGCCTGCGCGAATGGCTTCCGCCTACAATTCCAGTATGGTACCCGCCTCCTAGCTACGCTGAGTTTACGCATACTCTGAAATGCCAGCATAGGAAAATGGTTATGCGGCTATAAAAAACTTTTGGGCTTTCATTTCGACCGACGCCCGGGCTAGTGCATTCGAAAGATCTGCCACGCTCCGCTTTGGCATCATGCTGCGCCGGCATCATTCATGAGACACTAACGGGCGAAATGGCACGACCTGAAATCGGAACACGACGCTATAACTAGGGCACTGTCGACGTCAATTATTCCCATGCCGGTGGCAAGGGTATGGGCAGTGGGCGATCCGAACCTGTCGCAGCGGTCGGTGCTGAGGAGCCACTGCTCAACTGGAGTGTCCTTGAAGGTCCGCTTTTGAGACGATCCGGCGGCAGGTTTGGGTCGAGCACAGATCGGAGAGCCCGCACTCGCTCGCGCATCACTTCCCGACGAATAGGTCCATCCACCAATCGGCCATGAAGTTCGAGATCAGCGGCAGGTTGTCGAACACGCAGTGCTGACTGCCACCGTCCTCAACGGTGAAGACCTTCAGCGTCTTGGCCTTCGAGCCGCAAGCGGCGTACAGCCGGTGAGCCATCTCCACGGTCACGATGTTGTCGTCCTGGCCGTGGGTGATCATGATTGGCATGCGGATGCGCTCGGCTACGCCCGCGAGGGTGTAGGCCTCGCACTTCTTCATGGCGCTATCCATGTCCGGCGTCCCGAGCACCCAGGGCAGTTGCCAGATCGCCGACGAGGATACAGTCCCGCCCGCCTCGAGCACCTTGCGACGCTTGACCCAGATCTCGTGGTAGTCGAAGTGCGCACCCCAGGCAAAGCAGCCCGCATAGCGGTGCTCGAATGCAGCGATCCGCGGCGCATAATAGCCGCCCATGCTCATCGCCTGGATGCCGATTCGCGACGGGTCGATTCCTGGGCGCGCGGCGATGAAATCGTAGGCCGCAGTGCCCGCCACCTCGTAGTCCGGACGCGAGGGAATCTTGCGCAGGCGCAGCGCCTCGCCTTGCCCTGGGCCGTCGACGCAGAGCACGCCGATGCCCCGCGCCGATAGCGTCAAGCCGCCCCATAGCACAGTGACCTCTTTGGACGCGTCCAGACCGTCGAAGAACACCACCACCGGGCCCTTTGCGACACCGACCTTCGGCGGTATCCAGTAAGCCGGAAGGCTCGCACCGCCGAGGTAAGGCACCTCGACGCGCTCCATGCCAGGAACGAGCCGCGACATGCCTTTCAGGTAATCACCGGTCAACTTCACGTAACTCTCGGCCTTGCGCGGGTCGTCCGGATGCACGAAGCGCTCGCAATTGAAACGGTACATCGCGCTGCGCACATACGCCTCGGCCGCGGTCAGCGCATGGCCATTGGCGTCCTCGGCCTCGGCGAATGCCAGCGTCTTGTCCGCCATCCAGCGCCAGGTGTCGTGCCAGTGTTCCACGTTGCCCACGTGACCGGCCAGCCGCTTGCCGATCTGGTCCAGCTCCTGAATGTTGGTGCCGCCGAAGCGCGACAGGTTCATCTGCGAGCACATCGTCTGCGACCAAAGATAATGGTCAGGGAAATACCGGAACCAGGAGCCGATCACCTTTTCTGTAGACATATTTGACCTCTTTCCAAATTGGCGTCGCACAGCTGCGCGACACCTTAATCACGTAGCGAGATGCAGTCTTAGGGAGCGAACGCCGGCCTCACGACCCGTACCGGCCAGCCAGCGGTCTCCAAAGCAGTCGTTCAACGTGGAAATAACCGCCCTGCGCGGCTTCTTTCGCAGGTCCAGTCGATTGATGGGTTGGGCAACACGACATACCTCCTCAACGCATTGGTGCCGGGCTATTTTGCACCGCTCAAGCAGAAGCGTTCGAATTCGGCTGCACTCAACTGAAACCCCTTTTGACTCGCTAACTCCCAGGGGCGAACGCAAGCGGCTTCTCGCGCACACCATGAATATCCAGCGGAGCCAATGCAACCATGGGCATCACGGTCGGAGCCTACCAAAGCTGCGGGCGACTTAGCGCGTGTGTTCTCAGTCTGGCATGCGGACATGGCAATCGTGAGGAGTAGCGCGGCGGCGAAACGTGAAACTCGAGTGTCTTTGGTTTCCTGCGCTGCGCCACGGAACGGGTCGATTATTGACAAGAGGGCCCCCAGGGCGTGTTCACAACTGTTCACGTCGGCGCCGATAGCCTAAGCGAGCCTTCAACGCACTGGACGGAGAGTGTGTGTTTCATGTTGCCCAACAGTAAATTGGAACCAGCCCGTCTTTCCATTATGAATGCAACAATCGAGGTGTAATACGCATAATGGGTTGATTTCATGGGAAACCTGTCTCTTTATTACTGTTGAGAAAACCCGGACAGGCAAGACGCAATCCGCTTAGCGTATTCTGCACCTTTTTTTCCTACGGAGGAACGGATGCAACCGACCGGTATTGGCCGATGGGGTTAATTCACGGTTTAGCCCGCATCCGGTCACTCGCAAAAACCCCGCCTTTTCCCAAGGTCGGCTTTCGATGAGAATGGGCAACCGCCGCTCCCGGCCAACTGCGGTGGGTGCCAGTAACATTTGAATTTTGTCTCGTCCGTTCATAAGACCGCCTGTTAAAAGCCCGTGAATCTGTCGCGATGGGCGTAACCTGAAAATCATCGCTTCGATCCAAGAGCCCGCGGTGATTGAGCGCATTCTCATGCATCTGGGGTTGTCGGCGCAGCCGCCGCCTCGCGCGCCGTCGCGGCGCGTGGAACTATCTCAGGCGGTTTGATTCTCGAAAGCGGACTGGTTTTTGCCGGAGTCGATGGCTCAGTTCGGCTTGCGAGCGTGCCGCTGCGCGGAGTTGGGAACATCGGACGCTGCGAAGCGCAGATTCCGGGGGAAACAGCGGGGCTTGAGCGAATTTTCACACCATTGACGCTGCGCCGAGCGAGCGATAGAGTGCCGATCGGTGAAAGATGGCGTTTGAAATGACTATCCGTCAATCCGCCTGCCGACAAACTGGAAGGCGCTGATGCGCGGTGGAGCGTGACGCCGCCAGCAGTTTAACGGCGACCGGCGGCGACGGATCAATGAAGCGATAGCGGAGAACGGTGGCGTATGAATACCTTGCACGCGGGTTCATTGTTGTTGATGTCGATAGCATTCGGCTCCGCGCACGCCGCGGCGGGGAGCGATGCGTATCCGAGCAAGCCGATCCGCATCATCGTTCCTGCGCCGGCCGGCGGGAACGTCGATATCGTCGTGCGCCCGCTCGGCCAGAAGCTGACCGAAGCGTGGCATCAGTCCGTCGTGGTCGATAATCGTCCCGGAGCCGGCGGCGCCCTCGGTGCGGATCTCGCCGCGAAAGCGCCGCCGGATGGCTACACGGTCCTCGTGGCGCACAGCGGTCCCATCGTGATTGCGCAGAGCCTCTACTCGCACCTCGCCTACGATCCCTTGAAGGATCTCGCTCCGGTGACGCGTCTCGTCACGTATCCGAACGTCATCGACGTGCATCCCTCGGTGCCGGCGAAATCCGTGAAGGAGTTGATCGCGCTCGCCAAATCGCATCCGGGAAAGCTGAACTACGCCTCGACCGGCATCGGCGGCGGTTCGCAGCTTTCCGCGGAGTTGTTCAAGTCGATGACGGGCATCAACATGGTGCACGTGCCGTACAAGGGCGCGACGCCCGCGTTGAATGCCGTGCTTGCCGGCGAAGTGGATGTGTTCTTCGACGGGCTCGCCTCGTCGTTGCCGCAGATCAAGAGCGGAAAGATCCGTGCGCTCGCCGTGACGAGCCTCAAGCGCTCGCCGATGTTGCCCGATGTGCCGACCGTGGACGAGGCCGGGCTGCCGCGCTACGAATTCATTTCGTGGTCGGGCGTGTTCGTTCCCGCCGGCACACCGCATGCCATCGTCGACGCGCTTCAGGCCGAAATCGCGAAACTGCTGGGCGAGCGCGAATTGAGCCACTTCCTGCAGCAGCAGGGATTCGAGCCGGCGCCGACCACACCGGAGGAGTTTGGCAAGTTGATTGCTGCGGAAGCCGCGCTGTGGGCGAAGGTGATCAAGGCATCCGGCACACGCATCGAGTGATCGATGAGCACCATGTAATCGCTTGCACCAATGTGCGGTGAGCCTGCATAATCCTCTGCCTCCGCATCATTCACCTACGCTCATGTCCGATAAGTTCCTGGGGCATCTAGCCGAAGAAGAGAGCGTGACTTATGTGGCGGACACGCACGGATTCATTGATCCGGAAAACGTGCTCGCACCGCTGCAAACGGCCTCCTGCACCTACCGCATCGCGCTCGGGCCGCGGGCGGGACGCAAGGTGCTGAGCCTGCTGGGTGTTGCCGAAGATCATGCACCGCAGCGTGCGGCACACGCACAGCCAATTGGTGCACTCCAAAGCAGCCGGTCTCGACCGTCGCAAATGGGTCGAAACCGCCATCTCAGATTCTTCGGGAGCGGACGCTCAAATATGACGCGCGGATTACCGCTTATTTAGATCGCCGGTGGCCGGATTGGCCGATCACGAGTCATAGCGCATTCGATCATGAACGTCAGCTGTCGAACACGGACCGGACATTTCGTGCGGTAGCTTTCTTTCCACGTCAGCATCTCTAGATGGCCGACTGCGATCCAGGTGATCACAGGTCGATATTCGAGGGAATAGCGGACATTGCCTGTTAGATCGCAGAAAAGGTGTGCGTCCCATTTTAGCGCAGCAGCACGAGCTCGCCAACGCGAGCTGCGTTTCCGCTACGTGAGCGCGCGGTGTATCCAGTGCGCGAATGCGAAATGCTCGCGGTCGCGGTTGCGTTTCCCGACGACGTACGCACCGATCGGCATGCCGGCCGGTCCTTTGAACACGGGCACGGAGATCGCCGGAACGTGTACGGTCGTCCAGATGAGGGCGAGTTTCGCATTGCCGGTCGTGTTGAGGTCGGCGGGCGCCTCTCCGGTCGCGCAGGCGGTCAGCACGACGTCGAACGGCGCGATGACAGGCCCGATCGCCTGGCGGCAGCGCTCCGCGAGGTCGCGCGCCTCGAGGTAGCGCTCGAAGCTGCATTCGAGGCCGTCCCTGATGCGCCCGTTGCGCAGCGTGGTGCTGATCTTCTCCCAGTGGTGCTCGATCTCCCACGCGAAATTGCGCGAGAACTCGAACCCGGAGATGAGCCGGTGGGCGTCGGGGATGCCCTCGAATTCCGAGGGCAGCGCGACCTCGCTCACCTTCGCGCCGAGGTGCGCGAGCCTATCGGCCGCATCTTCGAAGAGGGCTTGCGTCGAGGGCTCGAGCAGCGACCACAGGTGGGTACGACAGAAACCGATGCGCGGGGGCGCGCCGTTCTTGTCCACTGCCACGGGTTTCACGTCGAGCAGCACGTCACGGTAGAGGGCGATGTCGTCGATGGAGCGCGCGATGAGGCCGAGGGTGTCGAGCGAGCCCGCCGCTTCCTTGATACCGACGCAGCGAAGATCGCCGTACGTCGGGCGGTAGCCGAACACGCCGCAGAACGAGGCGGGGCGCACGGTGGAGCCGCTCGTCTGCGAGCCGATCGAGAGCGCGACCATGCGGTCCGCCACGGCGGCCGCCGATCCGCTCGACGACCCGCCCGGCGTGCGCGTGAGGTCGAGCGGGTTGCGCGTCTTCGAGGGGTGGAAATTCGCGAACTCGGTAGTCACCGACTTGCCGAGCAGCACCCCGCCCGCTTTGCGGCTCAAGGCGACGCACGAGGCGTCCGCTCTTGGCCGATGCCCCGCGTAGATGGGCGACCCGTACTCCGTCGGCATGTCGGACGTGTCGATGATGTCTTTCACCGAGAAGGGCACGCCGATCAGCGCACCCCTGCGGTCCGAGCGGTCGCGCGCCCGCGCTTCCGCGATGGCCTGCTCCGGATCGAGGTACTGCCAGGCCTGCACGTCCTTCTCCCGCTCCGCGATACGATTGAGGCATGCGCGCGTGATGTCCTCGCACGTTGCACGGCCCGCTCGCACCGCAGCCGTCAGCTCGGTGGCAGTCAATTCATTGAGTGGCTTCACTCGCAACCTCTCCAGGAACCTGTCTCATCAACGCTTGTACCCATCGAAACACACGATAAACGCCGCATGCAGAGACGGGGCACACGATTCTGCCGTTCATCGGCGTCCATGGGTAGTTTCATGGGAGCTCATTCTCGCGACGGCTTCCCGTCACTCGATCTTGATGCCGGCTTCCTTGATGACCTTGGCCCACTTATCCGTCTCCACGGCGATGAATTTGCCGAACCCCTCGGGCGTCGAACCCAAGGGGTTAATGCCACCCTGATTATGCAGCGAGACGATGTCGGGCATCTTGAGGATAGCGTTGATCTCGGCGTTGAGCCGATCGACGATGTGACGCGGGGTTTTCGCGGGCACGAAAAAGCCGTACCAGTTGTTGACGCCGTAACCCGGCACCGTTTCCGCAATGGAGGGCAGCTCCGGGAATAGCGGCTGGCGCTTGGGCGAGAGCACGGCGAGTGCGCGCAGCTTGCCGGCGTGCCACAGCGCCGCCTGCGCGCTTGCCGTATTGAAGCTGAACTGCACGTTGCCGGAGACGAGGTCGATGGCGGCCGGCCCGCCGCCCTTGTACGGAACGTGGATCGTGCTGACGCCCGTCAAGCGATTGAAGAGCTCGCCCGCCAGATGGTCTGTCGCGCCCACACCCGAGGAACTGTATGAGAGCTGGTTCGGCCGTGCACGCGCGAGGTCGATCAACTCCTTCACGCTCCTGACGGGCAGGGATGGATGCACCATGAGGATATTGAGGGCATCCGAGGACAGCGTGACAGGTGCGAGGTCGCGCTGCGGATCGTAGGGCAGTTTCCCGCCATAAAGCGTCGGATTGATCGCGATGCAGCCGATGTTGCCGATGAACAAGGTATAGCCATCCGGCTCGGCATGTGCCGCGATGTTGGCGCCGATGATCGCGCCGGCACCGGGCCGATTGTCGACCACGATCTTCTCCCCGAGCGCGTCGCTTAGCTTGCTGCCGACCGACCGCCCAACGAGATCGGTGCCGCCGCCAGGCGGGAAAGGCACGATGAGCCGGATCGGCCGGCTGGGCCAGTTGTCGGCCTTCTGCGCGAAGACCGCGCTGGCCCCGGTTCCCATCGAAACGGCGACGACGCCGAGCAGAATGCAGCGAGCGGGTCCGGACAACACTTCCTCCTTTTCTATGACGATCAGTCCAACGCGAATGCGTGACACTTCTGCAGCGAGTCAAAAACTCGAGCTGGCTTCGCACATCGACCGGTGTTCTTGCAGGTGAACGCCAGCGCCGAACCTGCTGATGACGTGCGAGTCGATGGCCCGTTCAGAACCGAATTGTGGCACAACACGACGAGGCTCCGGTTGATGCGTGGATTTCCACGCAGATCATCTCCGGCCTTGCCGCCGGGAGACGTCGATCGCCCTTCACTCTCTGAAGCCTTTCCCGTTGATAGCAGGCATTGCTGAAAGTTAGATCGAATCTCGACTATTACACTTTATATTTCTCTGCGCCTCCGCGTCTTGCCTTTTGTCGATTCGGTGAGCTCTGTGTCCTCTGTGGTTAAAGCCGATGGGGATTGATCCTATCGGTATTCTATGCCGCTGCTTTCACGCTCTTGCCCGCAACAACGATCAGTCCCGGCACGCGCGACGCGCGCACGTACACGTAACCGTCGAACATGCGGCGCTGGGTGCGATAGAACCCGCCCTGCTCGGCCTGCCACGCGCCGTTGACTTTCTTCACTGACGCCGCGACCACCAGCACGCCCGACGGCATCGCGATCCTGATTTCGGCGTCCGGGTTGGAATTCAAACGCGCAACCTGGTTCACTATGCTGCCCTCGATGCGCGCCGCGACCGCCATGCACAACGACACGGTGAGCGGCAGCGCGCGGTGCGGCTGGCCGTTGGAAATCACGCGTCCGGTGAGGTCGACACTGCCGCCCTTGATCGCTTCACCTGACAGCGACTGTGCATCCTGCGGCGCGGACACAAAACCAACGAACGGCACGGTCTTCTTCCGCGCTGCGTCCGCGGGATCCTTGCCGATGCCCATCGCAATGGAAGCTGCAATGCGTATCCTGGCCAGCTTGTCGAGCAGCTCGGTTGACGCGTCGAGCGCTTCCGGCATTTCGATGCCTGTCAATCCAAGATCCGCGGCATCAAGAAAACAGGTTGCATTGGCGGCATCGACCAGGGAAGCACGGATCTTCCCGACACCGGGCACATCGAGTGTGTCGATCACATTGCCGGTCGGCAGCAGCCTGCCCGTAGTGGCGCCGCCCGGCTCGCGGAACTCGAGCCTCACCGGCGCGCCGGTTCCTGCCACGCCTGGTATCGCGAGATCGCCGTCGACCGCCGCCATGCCGCCGTCGAGCGCAAAGCGCGCGTGGATGATCTTCCTGGTGTTGGTATTGTGGATGCGCACCAGCGCTTCCTTGCCGGATACCGTGACGAGCCGCTCGTCGACCGCGAACGGCCCCATCGCCGAGGACATGTTGCCGCAGTTGCCGCTGAAATCGACTTTCGCTTCCTTCACCTGCACCTGCGCGAAGGTGTAATCGATGTCGGCGTCGGGCCGCGTTGACGGACCGACCACGCACACTTTCGACAGCGACGAGATGCCCCCGCCCATGCCGTCGAGCTCGCGGCCGTAAGGGTCGGGGCTGCCGATGGCAGCGAGAAAGATCTCATCCCACAGTGCGCGGTCGCGCGGCAGGTCTCGCGTGTGCAGCACCACCGCTTTGCTGGTGCCGCCGCGCATAAATACCGCCGGAATTCTGATTTGTTTCATGTTTCAATCTCCTTATTTATCCGGACGCCACAGATAATCCGCGTCGAGATCTTGAACCGACGGGCAGCCGAGCAACGCCAGCACGCGATCGACTTCGGAGCGCAGAATGCCTATCGCATGCTGCGCGCCCGCCTCGCCGCCCACCGCGATACCGTAGAGCGGCGCGCGCCCGATGAACGTCATGTCGGCCCCCAGTGCGAGCGCTTTGACGATATCGGTGCCGCGGCGGATTCCGCTGTCGAGCATCAGCACCAGGCGGTTGCCAACCGCGGCGCGGATNNTCGTCGGCGCGCAGCACGCCTTTCAGGAACAGCTTGCGCGGCCACAGCTCGCGCAACCAGCGGAAGTCCTCCCAGTTCAGCGCTTCACGCCGCGCGCGGAACTCGTTCATCGGTTTGGCAATGATTCTGCCGCCGACGTTGGTGTCGAGGTTCTGGAAGCGCGGCACGCCCGAATCAAGCAGCGTGCGCAGGAACACTCTGGCGAGCCAGCGCGGATGCAGCACCCCATCGATCATATTGGCGAGGTTCAGCTTGAATGGAATGGTGAAGCCGTTGCGCCGGTTGTATTCGCGGTTCGGTTCCACCGGCAAATCGGTGGTGACGACCAGTGCTTCGTAGCCCGCATTGAGCGCGCGCGTCACCAGTGTGCGGGCAGCCTCGCGGTCTTTCGACATGTAGAGCTGAAACCACAGCGTGCCGCCCGCGACTTCCCTGGCGACTTTTTCGAGCGGCTCGAACGACGCGGTGGAGAGCACAAAGGGAACGCCGGCATCCCGTGCCGCGCGGGCAAGTGCGATGTCGGCGGCGAAACCATACAATCCTGCCGCGCCGGTGGGCGCGATGCCGAACGGTGCGTTGAAGGTTTTGCCGAACACGCTCACCTGCTGCGAGCGGCCGGAAACGTCGACCAGCGTGTGCGGCCGCAGGCGAATGCGCTCGAACACCGCTCGATTATTGGCGAGCGACACGTCGTCTTCGACGCCGCCGGCAAGAAAGTCGTAGGCAACCCGCGGCAGGCGCTTTTCCGCCATGCGGCGCAGGTCTTCGATGTTCAGTGCATCTCGATAACTCATGACGGGCAGCAACCGGAGGGATCGCCTTGGAGTATAGCAAAAGGCAGCGTGCCGGCGGTTTGGTGGGTTTCGCCGCGCTAGCAGCCTGTCGAACTAAACAGTCCGACAGGCTGCTAAAAGCAAAACCGGCTGGCTATCCATAATAAACATACTCGATGCGGTCGAATTTGCGGAAAATCACGCGTAAATTCGAATATCAATTATGCCCTTCTGTAATTCTACTGGCGCCGGTTTTGCATAAGGAGTTTGTCGGGGTTAAGTCCGACAAACTCCTGGCGGATGCACCCGGTTTGCTACAATTCGACCCCGATCCGCTCACGTGTTGCGTATTTTCATATGGATTCGAGTCACGGCGTGTGCAATGTATTGACGGCGCCGGCAATGCGCATCGCATTGGCCATGCTGCTCGGCTCCGCAAGCGTGACTGCAGCGCAAATCACGCCATATCCCGCCAGGCCAATCCGCTTTGTCGTGCCGTTTCCGGCCGGCGGTCCACTCGACCTCGTAGCACGCTCGATCGGACAGGAACTCAGCCGCAGCTGGGGCCAGCCGGTGATCGTGGATAACCGACCGGGCGCGGGCGGCAACATCGGCGCCGATCTGGTCGCTAAAGCGCCCCCCGACGGCTATACGATACTGATGGGCGCGGTCAGCACACACGCAATCAACGTAACGCTCTACAGCAAGCTGCCTTATGATCCGATCAACGACTTTGCGCCGATCACGCTGGTGACTTCGGTGCCGAACGTGCTGGTGCTGCATCCGTCGGTGCCGGCGCATAACGTCACGGAACTTATAGCACTCGCCAAGGCGAAGCCGGGGCAATTGAACTTCGCCTCGGGCAGCACCGGCAGTGCCGGACATCTCGCCGGCGAGTTGTTCAAAACCATGGCCGGCGTCGACATGGTGCACATCCCGTACAAAGGCGCGGCGCCGGCGGTAGTCGACCTGCTGGCGGGGCACGTAGCGCTGATATTCGACAACATGTCGTCCGCGCTGCCCAACATCAAAGCCTGTCGCGTGCGTGCGATCGCGGTCACAACGCTGAATCGCTCGCCGCTGCTGCCGGCGCTGCCTACCATCAGCGAGTCCGGGCTGGGTGGCTTCGACGTCAGCACCTGGTTCGGCGTATTCGCGCCCGGCGGCACGGCACCCGCGGTCGTCGCCCGGCTCAATGCGGAAATCGTGCGCATTCTGAGTACAGCACAGATGCGAGAACGGCTCGGATTACTGGGCGCGGAACCGGCCGCCAACAAGCCCGATGAGTTCGCGGCATTCATCAAAGCGGAAATCCTGAAATACGCGAAGGTGATCAAAGCGTCCGGAGCCAAGGCCGACTAATGTATCTGATGGTATTCCTGAACATCATCATCCACGGCTGCCTCATCGGCAGCCGCATGGTGATGGTACTGCTCGCGATCGAGCTCGGAGCGAACACGTTCGCGATCGGAATTATGGTTGCGCTCTACTCGGCACTGCCGCTGCTGCTGGGTGTGTATTCGGGACGCGTATCGGATCGCTACGGAGTGCGTGGTCCCATGCTGTTCGGCGCGGTCCTGTGCGGCGGCGGGCTGCTGCTGCCGTACCTGTGGCGCCACATCGCGGCGCTCTATTTTTCAGCCGCCATCATCGGCGCCGCATTCGTGTTCTATAACGTTTCGGTGCAAAACCTCGCCGGCGCCTGGGGCCCGCGCGAGGACCGCGCCAAGAATTTCAGCACTTTATCGCTCGGCTACTCGATTTCGAGCCTGCTCGGGCCGCTCGTCGCCGGATATGCGATCGAGTATCTCGGACATGCCTCGGCTTATCTGATCTTCAGCATCAGCACGCTGGCGCCGATCATGGTGATATCGCTGCACCCCAAGCTGAGGAAATTCGAATTGCCCAAATCCTCCCACGGCAGGCATAGCGCATTCGACCTGCTGCGCCTGCCCGAGCTGCGCAGGGTCATGATCATAGGCGCGATGGTAGTCACCGGCTGGGATCTCTACTCGTTCTACCTGCCGATCTATGCGCACTCGATCGAGCTGCCGGCCTCAATGATCGGTATCATACTTGGCACGTTTGCCGTGGCGACGTTCATCGTGCGCTTCAGCCTGCCGTTTCTCACCCGGCGCTATAATTCGCGGCGCGTGCTGTCGGTGTCGATGTTCTTCGCCGCGACGATGTTCCTTTTGTTTCCGTTCGTGAAGAACGTCTGGCTGCTCGGGGCATTGTCGTTCTCGATCGGGCTTGCGCTCGGCTGCGGCCAGCCGGTGACTCTGCTGCTCGCCTATAACCGCTCGCCCGAGGGGCGCACCGGAGAGGCGACCGGCATCCGCTTCGCGTTCAACCATCTTGCCCATTCCACGGTACCGATTGCCGCGGGCGCACTGAGCTCCGCATTCGGCGTTGCGCCGGTGTTCATGATGATCTCGGCGGTGCTCGCGATGAGCGGGTATCTCGGCAGCAAGGTAAAAGGCAGCAGCGGGTAAGATCCGCCGCCTACCTGGGCTGCTCGGACCAAATACGACAATAAGGCCTTGGCCATAGAGACACAGGGTTCACAGAGGAAAAACAACCCGTCATTACGATAGCGCGGCGCTTCTGCCAGCAATGCGACCGAAAACCGCGCCGGACATCAAGCCGGTGCCGAGCGGGTAGTTGTAATGGAACAATCCGCCCACCATTTCGCCGCACGCATATAACCCGGGCATTGGCTTCCAGTCGCTCGCCACGACCTGCGCATCCTTGGTGACCTTGATGCCGCCAAAGGTAAACGTGATGCCGCCCGTTACCGGATAAGAGACGTATGGCGGGGTGTCGAGCTTCTGCGCCCAGTTGGTCTTCGCCGGCTCGATGCCTTCGGTATGCATATGATCGAGCACCGCCGCATTGAACGGGCCGCCGCGCCCCGCCGCCGCGTTATATTCGTTGAGCGTCTTCAACGCCTGCCTGTGATCGACCTTTAGCTGCTTGACGAGCCCTTCGAGCGTGTCGGACTTGAACGGCTCGCTGGTCGAGTAGCGCGGCTCGAGCATATCCAGCACCTTGCTGTCGAATACCTGGTAGACGAGGCTCCTGGGCTGCTTGAGGATCAACCCGCCATACTTCGCGTAAGTGTAGGAATTGAAATCCGCGCCTTCGTCGATCCAGCGCTTGCCTTCGACATTGAGCATGACGCCGTAGGTGTAGGATAGGCGATTGGTCTTGTCGGTAAGATCGCGCCGGCCGTAATCGGGAGCCTCGGCGTTGATCGGCGTCGCATGGCAGCCGCTCCAGTGCCCCCACGGCATGGCGCCGATATCGAGCGCCATCTTGAGGCCGTCGCCGTAATTGAAATTGGAGCCGCGCACCTTGGCGTGGTCCCACGGACTGCCGAGGTAACGCAGTCGCCACTCCGGATTGGTCTCGAAACCGCCGCACCCGAGCACCACCGATTTCGCAGTCAGCGTCCTGATCCCCTCGGGAGTGCGCACCACGACGCCGCTGATGCGTCCGGTGTCGCTCTGCGCCAGCCTCATGACGCACGCGTCGTAGCGAATCTCGATGCCGAGCTGCTCGGCGGTCTTGAACCACGTCGCCGATAAGCCGACCCCCTCATGCACGGTGCGCACGATCGCGCCCGTCGGCCATTTCATCTTGTTGCCGACCCTGATTCCCATCACCGAGTGCGCGAGTTCGAATTTCATGCGGCCGGATTCCTGCAGCCAGCACATCGCTTCGTACGACTGCTCGATCAGGATCTTTGACAGCTCGGGATCACTGCGCCCGTCGGTGACGCGCATCAGGTCCTCGCGAAACGCTGCTATCGGGTACGGCTGGACTCCGGCATGAAAACCGGGGTATTTCTCCTCCGCATCGGGCACGAAACGGTCGAGCTCCTTGACGTCGTTGAAGATATGGCGGAACACCGCGCCGCTGAAATGCGTGTTACCGCCGCGCTGCGCCTTGGGCGCTTTCTCAAGCACCACCACGCGTTTCGCGCCGTTCTCTTGCGCCGACACTGCGGCTGCAAATGCGGCATTGCCGCCGCCAACTACAATAACGTCATAATCGCTCATGCCCTGCTCCTCGCTTGCTCGCTAAATGTGAGTTGAATCATTGCGGAAATGATGGATATTACAACCCATCTCGAAACTCGGAAAAACAGCTGTCAACCGCAGATATGCGCTGATAAACGCAGATAACATCGAACCTGGGAGATGAATTCGAGTATGCGTGGAAGCGTCAGCGAGTGTCAAGGTTGAAGACTGCGCGCAAAATACGATATGACATCCCGNNCATGAATTTCGACCGCCGCGCAGTCGCCGCACCCACCCGTGAACTCGCCAACTGGATCGCCGGTCTGCGTTATGAAGATTTGCCGCAGCGCACGCGCGAAGTCGTGCGCATCGCAATCCTCGATACCGTCGGCGCCGGCGTTTATGGCTACAGTACGCCGTGGGCGCAGATGCTGCTCGCATGGGCAAAACGCGGCGCTGCCAGTGCCGGTGAAGCGCATGTGTGGGGGGAAGTGCAGCCGTCACTGCGCACTGCCGATGCCGCACTCGTCAACGGCACCGCGTCACACGCTTTTGAGCTGGACGACTACCACAACGCCAAGCTGCATCCGGGCGCGGTGGTGGTGCCCGCCGCGATTGCGGTCGCCGAGAAGCTAAACGCCAGCGGCGCCGATCTGGTCACCGCAATTGCTGCCGGCTACGAAGTGATGATCCGCTCCAGCCTTGCTTTGAACCCGTCCGCGGCGCGCTTGCGCGGGTGGCATCTAACCGGAGTGTGCGGCCCATTCGGCGCCGCCGCCGCGTGCGCGTCGCTGCTGAAGCTCAATACCGAGCAGTCGGCGTGGGCGCTCGGGCTCGCCGGTACCCAGGGCGCAGGATTGTGGGCATTCAACGCCGACGGCACCATGAGCAAGCGGCTGCACGCTGGCAAGGCCGCGCATTCGGGCGTGCTCGCCGCCGAACTCGCGCAGATGGGCTTCACCGGACCGACGCAGATTTACGAAACCGAAGACGGCGGCGTGCTGAAGGCGTTCTCGGACGCGTCCGACCCGGCTCCGCTCACCCAGGACCTCGGCGCCGTCTATCACCTCGACAAAACCTCTATCAAGCCCTATTCGTGCTGCGGCAGCACGCACTCCTACATCGACGCCGCGTTTGCGCTGCGCAAAAAGCTCGGCACCCCGTGGGATGCCAGGCGGCGCGTGCGAGTCGGCACGTGCAAGGTGGTCGACGTGCAATGCGGCTTCGATTACGTGCCGAGCAGTGCGCTCAACGCGCAAATGAGTTTGCGTTACACGGTCGCGGCGGCCCTGCTGGAAGGCCAGGTGCTGCCGGCGCAGTTTACCGACGCCAAGCTCGCCGATCCTGCGATCATGGCGCTCGCGCGCAGAATCGAGCTGGTACCAGATCCCGAGCTCGACAAGCTGTATCCGCAGGATTTCGCGGCTTGGGTGTCCGCCGAGCACAACGGCAAATGGGAACGCGCCGACATCATGAATCCGACCGGCTCGATCCATGCGCCGATCGACGCCCGCGGCGCCACCGAGAAATTCCGCGGCATCAATCCGCAACTCGATGCCGATGCAATTGCCGCTGCCGCACTTGCCATCGAACAGCATTCCGTACGAGAGTTTGTCGGGCTGCTGGGCAATCCGGAATCGAAGCGCGCCGCCGCTTGAGATCCTTCAATCAGCCTTGGCGCCGGTCTCCCTGATGAGCTTCGCCCACTTCGCAACTTCGCGTCTCAGGAAGTCACCGACCTGTTCCGGCGAATTGCCTGACTCGATCGGCTCGTATCCGGCATCCGTGATGCGCCGGATCACGTCCGGCTGTTTGAGGTCCTGCGACACCTGCGCGTTGAGTTTTTCGACGATGGGCCGGGACGTTTTCGCCGGTGCGAGCAGCCCGTTGCAGGCGGTGATGTCGAACCCCGGCAACCCCGATTCGTCCATCGTCGGCAATTCGGGCGCGAGCGGGGAACGCCGCAAAGGCGTTACCGCAAGCGCCCTCACTTTGCCCGCCCTGATCTGCGGCAACACGCCAGGCGCGATTTGAAACATCATCTGTACCTGGCCGCCCATCAGATCGATGATCGCCGGCGCCGCGCCCTTGTANNTAGTTGATCTGCCCGGGCTTCGCCTTGGCCAGCGCGATCAGTTCGTTGACGGAGTGCGCCGGCACCGACGGATGCACGACGAGGATTTCCGGCGTGCAACTGTAAAGGATCACCGGCGCGAAGTCCTTGAGCAGGTCATACAACCCGGGCTGCAATGTCGCATTGATCGTATGCGTGGTCGTGAACATGAGCAGCAGATAACCGTCCGGCTGTCCCTTGGCCACCAGATCCGCGCCGATCTGCCCGCCCGCGCCGGCACGATTGTCGACCACCACCTGCTGCCCCCAAGCGTCAGTGAGTTTCTGTCCGATGATCCGCGCCGCGTTGTCGGGGCCGCCGGCGACGATGATCCGGATGGGCTTGGTCGGGTACTCCTGCGCGAACGCAATCGATGCGAAGTGCGCAGCGACTGCGCAGCATGTCAGCAGGGTCCAACGCACGACGTAAATCATAGGCTCTCCTCGCTTGAGCTATGCCAAAATACCATGAAGCGGCCGATCAATCTCCTTTTGCCACCAGCGGGACTTCGTCAGTATACTATCGTGAGAACGAGCCGTTATCGCAAGGACACACACGCCACACGGGTGGAGCGTGCCAAACTTTACCCGCTCTGGAGGAAACAATCATGCTTAAGCATCCACGCCGCGCGGGTTTCGCCCTGGCGCTGCTCGCGGTTGTGCTAGTCGCCACCAACGCTGCCGCGCAACGGAAACCCGACAATTATCCGACCAAGCCGATCCGGCTGATCGTGCCATTTGCGCCCGGCGGCGGCACCGATATCGTCGCGCGTGCGCTGGCGCAAAAGCTCACCGAATCGCTCGGCCAGTCGGTGGTGGTGGACAACCGCTCCGGCGGCGGTGGCACCATCGGCGCGGAGACCACGGTGCGCGCGACACCCGACGGCTACACCTTGATCATGGTGTCGGCGAGCTATTCGACCAACGCCGCGATCTTCAAGCTTCCTTACGATCCGGTCAACGACATCACGCCGATCGCGCTCATCGGNNCCAAGCCCAACAGTCTGAACTACGCCTCCACCGGCACCGGCGGCATCACCCATCTCGCGACCGAACTGTTCAACATGATGGCGAACACGAAGATGGTCCACGTGCCATACAAAGGTACTGGCGCCGCACTCACCGACCTGCTCGGCGGCCAGGTGCAGCTGATCTTCGGCAGCATGCCGTCGATGGTGCCGCAGAACAAAACCGGCAGGCTGCGCGGCATCGCGGTGACCACCGCCAAGCGTAATAACGCGGTTCCCGACATGCCGACCATCGCCGAAACGGTTCCTGGGTACGAGGCCATCTTGTGGTACGCGTGCTGGGGTCCAAAGAACCTGCCAAAAGAGATCGTCACGCGCTGGAACACGGAAATCGCCAAGGCCATCAAAACGCCCGACATGAAAGAGCGCATGGCCGGCGAAGGACTCGATCCCGCCGGCGGCCCGCCCGAACAGCTGCGCGACGTGCTCAGACGCGACGTGCCCAAGTGGATCAAAGTCGTGAAGGAAGCGAACGTCAAGGCGATACAGTAGATTAAATGCGCAACGTCCAGCGTTCGCCTTGCTGCCACACCCTGCCCTCGCGCTCGAGCTTGAGCAGATGCGCGTGCAGCGAGCGGCGCGCAACCGGATGCAGCCGCTCTGGAGTATCGGCATATACGATCGGCAGCAGCTCGTCGAGCGTTGCCGGATTGTTCGCGCCGAACGCATCGATCACTTTCTGCTCGCGTTTGAGGCGGTGAGCGATCAGGCGCCGCGCTTCATCGTGCGGCGTATCTATCGGGTGGCCATGCCCGGGCGCGATGCGTACGATATCGAGCATGAGCAGCGCCTCGAGCGATGCGAGGTAAGCAATCATGTCGCCGTCCGGCGGCGAAATCACCACCGTCGAGCCCTGCATGACATGGTCGCCGGTGAAAAGCAGCTTTTCCCGTTCGAGCAGATAGCACACGTGGTTCGATGCATGACCTGGCGTATGCACCGCGCGCAGCGTGAATGCGCCGCAGTCGAGCACGTCGCCGTGCCTCAACACCTGGTCGGGAGCAAATGCGGCATCCTGGTTGGCGTGCTGCGGCGCAGGCATGCCGATCACTTCAGCGCGGGTCGCTGCTTTCAGCGCGCGTGCGCCCGGCGAGTGATCGTGATGAGTGTGGGTGCACAGGATCCAGCGCAGGCGGTCGCCGACCGCCGCGAGCAATGTCGCGAGGTGCGCTTCGCTATCGGGACCGGGGTCGATCAACGCCAGCCGCTCGCCGCCGACGATGTAGGTATTGGTGCCCGGGCCGGTCATCATTCCCGGGTTCGGCGCGGTGATGCGCGCGACCCGTGTGCTCAGCTGCACGCGTTCGCCGGGAACGATCACTGCCATTTGCCTCGTCCTCCCGTGCCGACCGCTTCCTCGTAGCCCGCCTCTCCGGGTAGCAGGCGCCGCCCGTCCCTGCTGATGCGCGGCAGGATCGCCGGCACGCTGCGCTGCGCGCGCATCGCCTTGACCAGCGACCCGGTGTTGTCATAAGCCGCGAACAGCTCGAGCGTGCGCACCGTCGGGGTACGCATCTTGAAGCCGCCGGCACGGTGCCGGTCGAGCGCCGCGCCGGAACCTATCCAGACGTGACTGATGGTCTCGCGGTTGTCGTGCAGCGGCGCCTGCGCCGGCGGCGCCTCGGCGATGAAAAAGCGCGTGTCGTAGCGGCGCGGCGCGCCGACCGGCGTGATCCAGTGGCTGAAGTACACCAGGCGGTCCGCAGCGATGCGCAGGCCCTCCTCGCGCACGATCGCCGCCAGGCTACGGCTGCCCTCATCCACGGCGCGGCGGTGAGCGGAAAAACGCTCGATCACGTCGTCCCGGATCAACTCGACGATACCACCGGCAGAATCATAGGCGAGCAGCAGCCCCGCTTCCTCGAACGACTCGCGGATCGCCGCGACCCAGTATGCGAGTCCCCCCGAGGCAACGCCGAGCAGCGCGCTCGCGCGCGCGTCGTCGAGTCCTGCGCACAGTCCGCTCGCGTCGGACGCCGCGTCCTGCGCGTCGAGCGCGCCGCCGGGAAACACATAATTCCCGGGCACGAACAGCGACTGCAGGTTGCGCTCCATCATCAATACTTCGATCCCATGCCCGCCGTCACGCACCAGCGTGACGGTGGCTGACGGCATCGGCGTTATTTCCTGCGTGGCAGTCATGGTGCTCCTGCGAATTACTTTTCGATGAAAAGCGTCATTGCTACCACACAATATATTGAATTATAACGATTTAATTCCATAAACACCCTGTGCAATATCCGTGGATACCCTCATTTTTCCCCGCTTTTGTGGCTGAAGTGGGTATCGTTGTAGTATCAATTCCCGCCTATTTGCTGCTCGCATTCAGGGCGAGATGCACCGCAGTCAGCCCGGCCCGCCTCGGGTCCCTGACTTCCCGGCTCTATTCTACAGCCAGCCAGAAAGCCCATAACAAACGCGCGAGACCGGCGGGCACCGGCCTGGGGCTGGCCATCGTCAAACACGTGGCAAGCCGTCATCAGGCGCGGCTGGAAATTGCCAGCGAGGAAGGCAACGGCAGCACCTTCAGCATCGCGTTCCAGGCCAAGCGCCGTTTACCGTTGCCGGAGGAAAATGCTGGTTAAAACCATGCATGGCGAAGTGCATCCCAACCAGAATTATTTGCCGTCGATTGCCTTTAAGTCCGGCAGGCTGCTGGCAGATACTTAAAGCAATCAACGGATTTGCCGATGTTACCAACATGGGAGCAAATCATGGACTTGATCGGCAGCATCCAATATATGGAGAACAGGCTAGGCGGACGCAAACCTAACCAAGGCAAGGGAAAGCCTGCGCAAGAAAAAACCCGCAACGATGCCGGGGACGAAAGGAATGCTCAATCGGATGCCAATCATTACTCAATAGGGTGCGACACCTGGCTCGGACGGAAGGTAGACACTACCGCATAGCCCGGATTGGGCTATTCCCAGCCATTCAAGGCCGGACGGGGGGCGCCAAGGAAAGCCATGCGGCGAGTCATTACGAGCCGATGATCCTGCACCCAGCGACCGGCAGGTTTTGGCCGATAACTGCCCGTCCGCCGACGGTCGCTTTACGACCGACTTTGAGCTCGGGGTCAGGTGCTGGTGCGATGACAACCAAAATCGGACTGTGCCTCTCACAGCCCCGCTTATCGCATCCTGGCGCGAATTAGATCATCCCAGCGAGCGGCGCCTGCGCGGCGCTGGGGAGATCTCAACGATGTGGGTTATCAGCGTCCGCGTACCAACGCCCTAATCGAGCTATCGAGTGGCAGAACGTAGTCGTGAACCGCCAGCACGACGTTGGTCGCCGGCTGGATGACCTTCAAATTAACGAACACGAAGTCATCGCTCTGGCCATAGGTGCCGACGATCACCGCCTGGGCGTCATGGCTCTTGGCGAGGTCTTTGATCTCCCGCGTCAGCATCAACTCGCCCTGGCTCTGCTTCACATACACGCTATTGCGGAACTTCATTTCCACCATCTGATAACCCGCCTGGGTGAAACGCCCCGCGACCTGCTCGGAGATCAGACGCCCCAGAGTCGAAGACTGGTCCAGAGCGTCGATGCTCACCACAGTAGTCGCAATCAACGGCTGCCCCATAGCCAGGATGGGTTTAACTTGGCCCAGCAAAGCGTCAGCGGCCTTGTAGTTGGCCGGCACCAGAGGGTTGCTTGCCGCCTGTTCCCAAGTCGGTTCGACTTTCCTGGTGGGCGAATAGGGCGAATCAGCACAGCCGGCCAGCGCAAATGCCGCAACCCCCAGCACAACAAATAATGACTTATTAGCCATCATTGCCCTCCCGTCAGGGGGATGGTTCGTGTTGTCAGGGGCGTCGCCTGATAAAGCATTTGGTCGGAGTCGGCGACGTAATAGACGCTGGTGCTGCGGACAAAATACTGGCTGACATCGGTAACGCTGGTGGTGACAATGATTTCCGTCCGGGGGGTTTTGCCGGTGGCGAACTCAGAGCGGAACCACGAGTAGGCGTCCGCAGTTGCTGTGGCCTCGGCTTGATGTAATGCCCACACATCCGTAGTCAATGCCGTGGCCCGACCGGCGTGGTTGTACTGGGGACGATTTGCGGAGAAGCGAACGGCCTGCGTATCCACATCGACGCTCAAAGCACCGGCGGGACTCTTCAGCACTGTATAACCGTCGGCCACCAAGGCGGAAATCAAATCATTGGTGAAGGCCCGTTCAAAGGCGGTCTTGACCGAAGACTGATTTACGAACAGCGGGCGCTTGTCTTTGAGGCCCGTCGAAATCTGTTTTGCCACGTCTCCGGCGATCACGTTCCAATGAGCGGCAGCTTGCAGCTTCGGCTGCTTGTTTGTGGGGAAATTGGTAGCCAGCGGGGCCTCGCTGTAGTGCGTGTAGTGCGTGGCGCAACCGGCGAACAGCGGAAGATAGAACAGCGCAGAGACAAATCGGGTTCTGGTCATAGGTTCTCCCTTCGGGTGAGTGCGTTACGTGCATTGGATATCCGCACAGGATAGCGCATACAACCGTATGCAGACAAGTCCGAGTGTATAGCCAAACCTTGCCTGCTTATGCGGGACAAGAGATTACGGACGACGATCTTTGGTGAGGTGTTGCAGGAACTACGCTTGCAGCAGGCACTCACGCAAGACCAACTTGCCGAACGTGCGGGAACCGAGCGCAGCCATATCAGCGGCCTTGAGCGTGCCGAGAAAGGCCTAGCCCTCGCAACGATTTTTAGTCTCCCTGACGCACTGAACATTCCTGCTGGGGAGTTGATTGGTCTCGTCGAACAACGGCTGAAGGCCCATCGATGGTGACCGAGGTGAAAGCCGTATTCAGGCACGCGCTCGGTCATCGCCGCCGCCATCGCCGCGGGACCGGATTCGAAATTGCTGCGCGCGCCGCACACCGAATTTGCCCAGATCACGGTGCCGGTGTCCCCCCAGGCGACGTGCTCGCCAAGGTGCGGCTGATATAGCGTCTGGTAGTTGATGCAGGTGTCGGTGGTCATCACGTTNNTTGACCACGCAACGCGCATGCTGCTCGGCGAAGCAGCGCAAGTGCTCCAGCCCCCCGTCGCCCATCACTTCAATGTCGCCCATCATGTGCACGTTGGTGACCGGCACGAAGCGCTTCGCGCTGTAGAACTTGCCGACCTCGATCTGCAATTCGATTGCGCGCTTCACCGGACCGCCCGGCTCACCGTTGAGCATTGCCTGCTCTTCCGCCGTCAGTTCCATAGTCTCACCAAGCAGTCTTTCAATCGGCCTGAACGCCGGACGCTTTCACCAGTTGCGAATACTTCGCCGTCTCCGCCCGGACGAACCGTTCGAGCTCATCCGGCGTGTTGCCGACGGCTTCGGCGCCCTGGCTGGAAAGTTTGTCCTTGACATCGGGTTGCTTGAGCGCACGCACCATCTCGGTATTGAGCTTGGCGATTATGTCCTTCGGCGTACCCGCAGGCACGAATACTCCGAACCAGTTGCTGATATCGAATCCCGGAACGCCTGCCTCGATCATCGTCGGGACCTCTGGGGCCGCGGGCGAGCGCGTGGTCGTCGTCACTGTGAGAGCGCGCAGCTTGCCCGCGCGCACGTGCGGCATTGCCGGCGCCATACCGCAGAAGAACATCAACACCTGCCCCCCGATGAGATCGGGCATCACCTGTCCCGCGCCCTTGTACGGCACGTGCACCATGTCGATCTTCTCGATCGTCTTCAGCAGTTCGGCGGAAAGATGCTGCACGCTGCCGATGCCGGGAGAGGCAAAAGTGAGCTGCGCCGGACGCGCTCTCGCCAGCGCGATCAGCTCTTTCACCGACGTAATACACGTACTTGTATTTGCCGTGGCGGATCATGAACGCGCCGGTGGTCGAGCCCATACTGTGGTACTCAGCCAGCACGTTACGGTCGGGCTTGGCGCCGGCAGCGAGCTTGAACAGCGAATGCCCCGGATGGCCGTCGTACACCCCGGACTTGTCCTCGCCGGCGCATTCCATAATGAACGGATAGGTATCGACGTGGTTCGCCGGCTCGCTGACTTTCACGCCTCGCGGTATGCCGGGGCCCTTGATGATCAGCGGCACGCCGGCGACTTCCTCATACATCGTCGATTTGCCCCACAATCCGCGCGCGCCGAGATTGTCGCCGTGATCCGAGGTGTAAAGCACGCGCGTATTCGCGGTGAGGCCAGTCACCTCCAGCGTGCGCAGCACCTTGCCGATGTTGCCGTCGAGAAAAGTGCACAAGCCGTAATACGCGGCGGTCGCTTTCCTGAGCTTCTCGGCGTCGAAGAATTTGTCATACACAAAGCTGCCGGCGTAATCGCGCAGGTACGGATGGTCGGGACGCTCGTTTTGCGCATACTGCTTGGGCAGCGGCATCTGGTCGAGCGGATACTGGTAATAGAACTCGGCCGGCGCGATCAGCGG
>PLYS01000161.1:26159-26602 GCA_003153455.1 Betaproteobacteria bacterium
AGGCCCATCAGGTCGCCTTTGCCCTCGACGATGTTCATGGGAATGATTTCCTCGCTGAAACCGTTGTCGTCGCCGTCGAGGCCGCGGAAATGCAGCTTGCCGATCGACACCACGCGATGGCCGCGTTCGCGCAGCCGGTGGTGCCAGCTCGGGATTGCGCCTTCATAGGCATCGGCGTTGTCCCAGTACCCAATCTGGTGCACGTACTTGCCGACCGCAAACGCCGCGCGCGCCGGCACGCACACTGGGCACGTGGTATATGCGCTCGTAAACATCGTGCCACTCGCCGCGAGCGCGTCGAGGTTGGGCGTCTTCACGATTGGATGTCCGTTGCACCCCATGACTTTCGGGTTGTGCTCGTCCGACATGATGATTACGAGGTTGGAAGGTTTCATTTTGCCTGAAAAAGTCTTCGCTGATTACGTCAGGTTGAAGCGCTTGCC
>PLYS01000161.1:26692-26982 GCA_003153455.1 Betaproteobacteria bacterium
GGCCCGCCACCGGAAACACCCAGTCCGGCAGCAGTTCCGGGTTTACCGGTTGCGGTAAATACTTGCGGTGCGAGCGGTGCTCGAGCAGGCGTGCAAGCTCTCCCGCGCCCCGCTGGTCTGCGGCGACCGGGATACTGGCGCCAAAGCGTTCTGCGAGCGCACGTTCGATACGCTGCAAGTCCTCAGTTGTCATCTTTTCTGCCCAATCTCCGGATCCCATCCTGCGGCAAGCTCGGGACTAAAGGCCGCCGGGATGACGCGCCATCTCAAGTGCCGTAGCGCGTCTGTGT
>PLYS01000659.1 GCA_003153455.1 Betaproteobacteria bacterium
GATGAACGCGGATAAACGCCGATACAATCCATGAAAATTGAAAGCCGTTCGTGAATCCAGAATCCTGGCTCCTGAATCCTGCGTTATCTCCTCACGACGTACGCCTCACGCACTTCTAGTGCTATGCCATCGGAATTGACAGGTTTAAACTTCCATCTCGCGCCATCACGCTCTCACGCCCTCACACTGCTCGCAGTGCAACCCGCCGCTTAACGGCGGTGCAGGTAAGGCGGAAGCTTTTGCGGCAACTTACTCCATTATTTCCAATGGTTTCGTTAGCCGAATGTGATCTCAGCAGAAATGTATGATTGCAAGACTTGACACCATTCGTTTTTCAGACCGACGCACTCAGGCAGGTGCGTGGATGGCTGGACGCGATCGGACTGGTTTTAGCTGAATCGTGGACTTCAAGACGAACGGTGAAGAAGGGGTGTCTCATTGCTTTAGATGAGCGACGCGGCGCGGGTTTTTTGGCGAAGTGGGAGAGGTGAGAATCGCTGCCGATGGATAAAGAAACGGACTTCGCGCCGCGTTGCTTGTGTCTCGATCTGGAGGTCGACCCCGTTGACAAGCGCATTCTCAAGATTGGCGCACTCCGGCCAGATACGGGGCGATTCCTCCATTTCAAGGGCAAGTACAGCCTTGTAGCCGCGTTAGGCGAAGTAGATGGTTTGGCCGTCGGCGCCACGTTCGTTCTTGGCCACAATGTCATTCGTCATGACCTGAATCTTCTCAAGGCCCTGGCGCCGGAACTCAAACTTCTCGAATTGCCGGTGGTCGATACTCTGGCGCTCTCACCGCTGGCCTTTCCACGCAATCCTTACCACCACCTGGTCAAGGACTACAGACTCCTCAAGCTGGCGGTCAATGACCCACTGGCTGATACCAAGCGCACGGTGGACCTGCTTCGTGATCAACGTGATGCGTTGCAACGGGAGGTGCCAGAAGTGCTGCGCGCCTACCACTATTTGCTGGTGCCGGAAGGCGCCAATTCCGGTCTCAACAACTTCTTCATGACTTTGACCAAGGCGGCGCGGCTTGGACGGGAAGAAGCCGTCTCCGTGCTGCGTCAGACCCTGGACGGTCGGGTGTGCCAGTTGCGGCTGACGCGACTGCTGACCGAAGACATTGCCAACGCAGCGTTGCGCCCGGCGATCGCCTATGTGCTGGCTTGGCTGCGCGTGGCCGGAGAGAACTCTGTCATGCCACCGTGGGTGCGGTTGGAGTATCCGAATATTGCAGCCATGGTGCGCGAACTTCGTGCCACGCCCTGCAGCGGTGCCGCATGCGACTGGTGTCGCGAAAACCACGATGCGCGGCGTTGGTTGAAACGCTGGTTTGGTTACGATGATTTCCGGCGTGATGAACGTGGCCAGTCGTTGCAGGACGACATTGTTAGCGCCGGGATCGCTGGCCGCTCCTTGCTGGGCATCTTGCCGACCGGAGGCGGCAAGTCGCTGTGCTACCAGTTGCCAGCGCTTATGCGCTACAACCAGACCGGTGCCCTGACCATCGTGATATCCCCTCTGCAGGCGCTGATGAAGGATCAAGTGGATACCTTGCTGCGCCGTGGAATCACTGCCGCAGCAACGCTGAATGCATCGCTTTCGCTGCCAGAACGCAAGCAGGTTTTTGACGGCATTCGCCTGGGCGATGTTGGCATCCTGCTGGTATCACCCGAGCAGGTGCGCAATAAAGGTTTCCGTGAGGCGATCAAGTATCGCGAAATTGCCGCCTGGGTCTTCGACGAGGCGCATTGTCTGTCCAAGTGGGGGCACGACTTCCGTCCGGACTACCTCTATGTATCCCGCTTCATGCGGGAGATCCATGGCGAGTCGGTGCCGCCAGTGACGTGTCTCACGGCAACCGCCAAGCAGGATGTGATCGATGACATCGTCAGCCACTTCCGGCAGCCGCTGGGCTTGATGCTTGAATCCCATCTGGGCACGACCGATCGCGACAATCTCAGTTTTGACATTGTACCGACACGGGAGGAAGCCAAGCTGCCGCATATTCATCGTCTGCTCGCGGATCAGTTTGGTGAACCTGCCAAAGACAAGTCGGCGTATCGTCTGAGTAAAGGTGGCGCCATCGTTTATTGCGCCACGCGCAAGAACACCGAAGAAGTGGCCGACTATCTGGCCCAAATGGGCTGGCCGGTGGCCGCTTATCACGCGGGCCTGAAGCCCGATGTCAAAAGGGAACGCCAGCAGGACTTCATCGCCGGACAATTAAAGGTGATCACTGCCACGAATGCCTTTGGGATGGGTATCGATAAACCAGATGTGCGTCTGGTGGTTCATGCCGATATTCCCGGTTCGCTCGAAAACTACATCCAAGAAGCGGGCCGTGCAGGGCGCGACCAAGCGGCGGCGTGCTGCGTGCTGTTCTACGACGAAAAGGATGCCGAGCGTCAATTCAGCATGACCATGAACAGCCGGCTGACACCTAAAGACATCCAGAACCTTCTCCACGCTTTGCGCCGCCGTCCCGCTGACAAGGAAGGCAACGTGGTGATGACGGTAGGTGAGCTGCTGGCGACGGAGGACTTGGAACTGGATTTCGATCCAGCCGACCGTGGCCGCGATACACGCGTCAAGACCGCCGTCGCGTGGCTGGAGAATGCCGCTCTGCTAGAACGCAATGAGAACCGCACCCAGGTTTTTCCCGCGTCGCTACGCTTTAAAGACCTGAAAGAAGTGCAGCAAAAACTGGCAGCAGCCAGCTATTCTGCCGCGCGGCAAAAGCAATTGTTGGAATTGCTGCGCGCCATCCTCCAGGCCGACCCCAAGGACGGGCTATCGACCGACGATCTGACATTGGCGGCGGGCTTGCCGTCGACGGAAGTCGGTCGGGCGCTGCATGATCTGGAAACGATGGGATTACTGGAAAACGACAGTCGTATCGTTGCCTATCTGCGCGTAGGTGTGCCTGGAGCTTCGATGCCAACTTTGGAAGCGCTGAATCGGCTGGAATCCGCGTTGCTTGCACTGCTGCGGGAATCCGCACCGGATGCCGGTTCAGCTATGGAACCGGTTCTGCTCAATCTGCCTGCACTGGCGCAACGATTGAAGGACGAGGACAAGGACTTCTCCGACATTCTGCCTCAGCGCATTAGCCAGTTGCTGGAAACGCTCCGTCAAGACGGTCGCGCACTGCCGGGTGGGCGCGGTAGTTTGGGACTGCGCCGGTTGGATCGACAGACTTATCGGGTAGCAGTGCAGAGAGAATGGGCCGAGATTGACGCCCTGTCGCGTTTGCGTCGTGCCTGTGCCCAAGGGGTGCTGACGGCATTCTTGGCACGTTTACCGCACGGTGTCCGTGGCAAGGATTTGGAGGCCGATCTTACTTTGGGGCAAATAGGTCAAGTGCTGAAGGAGGATATTGCCATCGCCGCCGAGTTGCGGGATGTGCCAACCGCTGTGCAGACGGCGCTGCTCTACCTGCACGAGCAGGCCGTTTTGACGCTGGCACAAGGATTGTCGGTGTTTCGCTCAGCCATGACACTGCGGCTTTATCCAGAGGAGAAGAAGCGCGGGTTTGCAGCCCACGATTATCAACCTTTGGCGGATCACTACGCCCAGCGGGTAAGCCAGATTCACGTCATGATCCGCTATGCGGAAATCGGCCTGGGTAAGGTCGCCGAGGCGTTAAAGTTGGTGAGTGATTATTTCACCTTGCGAGATGAAGCTTTCCTTGCACGCTATTTTCCGCAAAACAAGGAAATGCTGGAACGGGCGACCACCGAGGCCTCCTGGCATCGGATCAGCGATGGACTCTCGCCCCTGCAAAAGCGCATCGTCACCGAGAGGCGCCCGCAGAACCGGCTGGTATTGGCTGGCCCAGGTTCGGGCAAAACCCGGCTTATTGTCCATAGAGTGGCTTTTTTGGTGCGGGTGCTGCGGGAGCGACCGGAAAGCATTTTGGTGGTGACCTTTAATCGCCATGCGGCAGTGGAAGTGCGGCGGCGCTTGCGTCAACTGATCGACAACGATGCCTTCGGCGTAGCGGTGCATACCTATCACGGCTTGGCTTTGCGCTTGACGGGAACCTCGCTGGCCAATCGTGATCCAGATCTGCCGCTTGATTTCGAGCAAATGCTCGTTGATGCCACCCGTCTTTTGAAAGGCGAATCCGCAGCGGCCTGGGAAATACCCGACACCCTGCGGGATCGGCTGCTGGCAGGCTCGCGCTGGCTGCTGGTGGATGAATACCAGGACATCAACGGGCCGCAATATGAGTTCCTTTCCGCGCTGGCCGGACGTACGTTACAGGACAAGGAAGGCAAGCTGAACCTGCTGGCGGTGGGAGACGATGACCAGAATATCTATGAATTCATCGGCGCGCAGGTGAAATTTATCCGTCGATTCGAGCAGGACTATGGCACCAAGGTCGATTACTTGGTGGAAAATTTCCGCTCCACTACCAACATCATAGCCGCAGCCAATGCATTGATTGACATGCATCCTGAGCGAATCAAGGCGCAACATCCCATCGCTATCAATGCTGGCCGGCGCAAGGAAGCTGCGGGAGGCGTGTGGACACGACGCGATGCTGCGGTTAGCGAAGGCCGTGTACAGGTGCTGGATGCTGGCGCCGACTACCGGACGCAAAGTTGGCTTGCGCTTCATGAACTGCGCCGACTGGCCGATCTGGATGCAGGCTGGGACTGGTCGCGGGTAGCGATAATTGCACGGGAATGGAAGGCTCTGGAACCCGTGCGTGCAGGCTGCGAGTTACTGGATATTCCATGTCACTTCGCACGGCGCCGTGAGCGTGCGCCACCGACACGCCGCTTGCGCGAGGTGGCGCGCTTCCTTCGACTGCTGGATGAGCGTAGGGGCGATATCATGCCGCTGGCGCAACTGCGGGCACTGGTTGCCGATCTGCGTGGTGATGAAGCCGAGTCACCGGGCAACATGCTGGTGATGGAATTTCTGGAGGATCTTGGTTCTGCGGTCGGCGATGAGGCGCATCCGATTGCGGTGGTACTGGATGCCGCTTATGAATTTCTGGCTGAGGCAGACCGGCGGTCAGGGGAGGGCTTGTGCCTCACCACCGCCCACGGCGCAAAGGGGCTCGAATTTGATCATGTCGTGGTGCTCGATGGTGGCTGGCGTACGACGGACGAGGACGCCTTGGCTGAGCGGCGGCTTTATTACGTGGCGATGACGCGGGCACGCCAGACGTTGGCGTTATGTCGGATGGCCGGCACGGGATTCGCCGATGAGCTGACCCACTTGCCGGCCGTGCTCGTTCGTGCGCCAGCTCTGATCGATCAACTGCCGACAGGTTTGTCGCGACGCTTTGAATTGCTCGGTCTGGGGGATGTGGATATGGACTTCGCCGGAAGCGCCAAGGATCCGGCAGTCCGGCAGGCGCTTGCGGCACTCAGAAACGGTGATGTGCTGGTGGTGGAACCTCTGCCCGGGCAGCGGCGCTGCGCCATTCGCACAACCGCTGGCCGAATGGTCGGCCGTACTGCGGAAAAGTATTCTTTGCCCGCGGGACGTATCGTGACAGCGCGCGTGGCATCCATCTGTGTCAGGCGATTGCAGGATGTGAAGGCGGAGGAATGGCGCGAACGGATGGTCGTTGCCGAATGGGAAGTGGTCCTCCCGGAACTGGTGGCAGAGCCGGAAGGCTGAAGGCGCCGATATCCTGGGCTTGAGAATAGGATGACGCTCCTAATCAAAGTGGCGTGACCAGCTCGCGAACCACGATCCACGACGGTTCCCCGATTCGGGTCGCTTCGAAAACACGCGACTGGTTTGTATGCTAGAAGCGGGACAGGAAGTGTAAGCCCGCTGATGCGGATGGCATAGCAGGAAAAACCGTTAGGGCGGGAGAGCGGGGGGGGGCGCAATAGCCGGGGGAGCATTAGCGCGTGAGAGCGAAGCGGACCATCTCCCGATATCGCGATCTCCCGACTTCACGGCCTTTTCGATCTCACGCTCTCTCGGCGGCTGAATGCAGGCGCATTGGCATCCGCTGCGCGTGCAACACCAAAAAATCCAATCAAACATGCCAATATACGGCTTTGCGGCAAAAACGACCGCACTATCGGGAGAGACGCCACGGCGTGCGCGTCGCGAATTGCGTCGATGAACATGTCGTGGCGTCTCTTCCCTCATCCCCACCCCTTCTCCCGGCGGGAGAAGGGAGCGTCGTGCTCCCCACTCGAGCGGGGAGGTTCGTGGGCGGAATGCATGCTCCTGCACGTGACCACACTGCTGTCGCTTTGCATGGCAATCATGCTCGCCGCTCCGGTCGCGGCGCAGCAGGCGTATCCATCGAAGCCGGTGCGTTTGA
>PLYS01000512.1 GCA_003153455.1 Betaproteobacteria bacterium
TCATCATGGCCGGGCAGGTGCTGCCGGAACTCGCCGAAAAAATGGGGCTCGCCGGCTTCGCCGGACGCGCGAGCGGCGTCAACCACGACCTGCGCGTCGATTATCCGATGCCGCCATTGCAACAGGCCGGAGTGCGCATCGCCACGCACACGCGCGGCGACGTCGCCGCGCGCGTCTCGGTGCGATTCGACGAACTATTCGAGTCCTTACGGCTGGTGCAGGCGCTGGCCGGTGAGCTTGCGCCAGGCGGGATTCGGGTTCCGCTCGCCGACTGCAACGCCGGGAAATGCGGCATCGGCTGGGTCGAAGGCTGGCGCGGCGAAGTGCTGATCGCGCTTGAAACCGCGGATGCCAACCGCATCCATCGCGCTCATGCGCACGATCCGTCGTGGCAGAACTGGCCGGTGATCGAGCGCGCGGTGACCGGCAATATCGTTCCCGACTTTCCGCTGATCAACAAGTCCTTCAACCTTTCCTATAGCGGACAGGACCTCTGACATGTATCAGTTGCTCAGGCAGATCGCGAAAACCGGCATCGTCAGCGAACCGCCGCCGCATTCCGACGAGGCGCTGCGCCAGATCGAGCAGCGTCTGGGCGCGGTGATTCTCAAGCACTTCGGGCGCGCGCTTACCATCCGCCACGTCGATGCGGGCTCGTGCAACGGTTGCGAGCTGGAGATCCACACCATGAACGGGCCCTACTACAACCTGGAGCGGCTTGGGATCAAACTGGTCGCGAGTCCGCGCCACGCCGACATGCTGCTCGTGACCGGGCCGGTATCGCGCAACATGGAGCTTGCGCTCAAGCGTACCTATGACGCGACGCCCGAGCCCAAGCTGGTGGTCGCGCTCGGCGATTGCGGCTGCACCGGCGGCATTTTTGGCGAGAGCTACGCGAGCTGCGGGCGCGTGTCGAACGTGATTCCGGTGGATGTCGCGGTGCCGGGCTGCCCGCCGACGCCATTCGCGATCATGCAGGGCATATTGACTGCAATTAGCACAAAAAAATCTTGAACCGCAAAGGCCGCGAAGAACTCAGAGGGAAGACAAACATAAGCACTCGTGAAGCAGGACAATCCCGAGCTTAGATTCCTACTCTTCTCGCCTTACACCCCTCCTGTTCTTTCCCCGCGTCCTTTGCGTTTCAAGATTGTGATTTGATTCAGGCGAGGCGGTATTTCTCGATCATCTTCCAGTCGAGTTTTATTCCCAGACCGGGGGCGTCGGTAATTTCGGCTATGCCGTCCCTGATCGGCGGACGGTTCAGCCACATGGTCTGCCACACCGGATCGCGCTCGGGGTCGGCGAAGCATTCGAGGTAAGTGCCGTGCGGCACCGCCGTGAGCAGGTGCTGCGCGACCTGCGACTCTTCGTGGTGCGCCATGCGCACGCCGGCGGTCGCGCACAGCGCGGCAGCCCGCCGCCAGTCGGTGATTCCGCCGCCTTCAGATACGTCGAAATTGACGAAATCTACGGCACCACCATCGACGAGACGACGCACGCCGTGACTGGTGATCTCGCACTGGCCGGCAGTGACCGGGATGCGCGTAGCCCTGCGCACCTGCGCCATCATCGCAACGTCGTCGTACCAGTGGCAAGGTTCCTCGAACCAGCCGATGTTGAGCGGCTCGACGAGCCGTGCGAAGCGGATCGCATCCTGCACGTTCCAGCCGCGATTCGCGTCGACGGCGATGATGAAATCGTCTCCGGCGGCCTTGCGCGCGGCTTCGACGCGCTTCGCATCCTCTTCCGGTGACAGTCCGCCGACTTTGAACTTGCAGCCCGCCATGCCGGCGCGCCGATATGATTCCATTTCGCGGCCATAGTCGGCAAGCGTCTTGCCCTCGACGTAATAACCGCCGATTGAAATAATCGGCAGCCGCGTACGGTGGCCGCCGAGTAATTGCCTGACACTACACCCGTGCGCCTTGCCGACGAGGTCCCATACCGCGCAGTCAACACACGCGATCGCTTCGAGCAGGAGCTTCTTGTTACCGCTTGTATGCGTGAGCGCGAACAGCTTTTCCCAGATGCGCTCGGTGGCGAAAATGTCTTCGCCGATCACGAGCGGCGCGAGCGCCTCATGGATCAGGCGCACGATCTCTGCGCCGTGATCGCGGTTGTCGCCGTTGTAGACTTCGCTGACGAGTCCCCCGGCGTGAATGCGGGTAATAATCGTACAACGCCGCGTGACGTGATACGTGCTGCCGCCAAAGTCCTTCTTCAGCGGGATCGAGATTGCGATTGCTTCGATTTTTTCGATACGCATGCAGAAAGTCCTTTCGAATCACTTGACCTTCATGCCGGGTTGAGCGCCGGAGTCGGGCGATAGCAGGTAAATCCCCGGCGCGTCGCCGGATGCTGCAAGCACCATGCCTTCCGACATGCCGAACTTCATCTTGCGCGGCGCGAGGTTGGCGACAACGACGGTGAGTTTCCCGACAAGCGTGGCCGGGTCATAGGCCGACTTGATGCCGGCGAAGACCTGGCGCGTGCCAAGACCGCCTACGTCGAGCGTCAGCTTCAGCAGCCTGTCCGCGCCTTCGACGTGTTCCGCGATTGTTATTTTGGCGACCCGCAAATCGATCTTGGCAAAATCATCAATGGAAATGACTCCCTCTCCTGCGCCAGCGGGGGAGGGTTGGGGTGGGGGCGTCACTCCGGCCTTGGAGGGCGAGGCGGGATGAGGTGTCGATGTGGCCACTTTTGCAGGTTCCTTTTCGATGTCGAACAGCGCGTCGAGTTGTTTGGCGTCGACGCGGGCCATAAGGTGTGTATAGGGTTTTATGGTGTGGTTAGACTGTAAGAATATTGCTACATCTGTCCATTGTAGAGGTGGAATGTTTAAGAACTCTTCTGCCCTTTTTGCTAGGTCTGGTAGTACGGGTTTCAGGTAGAGGGTAAGTAGGCGAAAAACGTTTAAACTCACAGTACATACCTCATGAAGCTGCGTGTGCTCATTGCGAGTTTTTGCAAGCTCCCAAGGTTTCACGTGATCAATGTACTGGTTGACGTCATCGGCAATGCGCGAAATTATTCGTAGTGCCTTCGCATATTCTCGATTGTCATAATAATGTGCGATGCCCTTCGCAGCGCTCTGAGCGCCACTTAGCAACCATGCAATATCGCCCTTGTTGGCTGAGAAGTTTCTGGATGGCTTTTCCAAATCAGCAAACTCGTCTTTAGGAGCTGGAATTCCACCAATGAAATCCTCATTGACATCTTTAGCAGTAAGCGATGCGGCAGCCAACGATTCCTGAAGTCGCTCAAACTCTTCCCACTCGGGCAAGGACTGGCAAAGCTTCCCTGCAAACTGCTTTTCGATAAATCCTGCTGCACGGCTCGCGATATTCACGTACTTACCGATGAGATCGCTATTCACCCGCGCCATGAAATCGTCGGGATTGAAGTCGAGGTCCTCGACGCTCGCATTGAGCTTGCCGGCAAGGTAATAGCGCAGCCATTCGGGATTCATGCCGACTTCCAGATAGCGCAGCGGGCTGATGCCGGTGCCGCGGGACTTGGACATCTTTTCGCCCGAGACGGTGATGAAGCCATGCACGCAGATGTTGTCCGGCACCTTGTAGGGCTTGCCGGCAAAGTGCAGCATCGCCGGCCAGAACAGGGTGTGGAAGTAGATGATGTCCTTGCCGATGAAATGCACCTGCTCGGTGGTTTTGTCGGCGAGGAATTGTTCGAAGTCGATCCCCTTTCTCGCGCAATAGTTCTTGAAGCTCGCGAGATAGCCGACCGGCGCGTCGAGCCAGACGTAGAAGTACTTGCCCGGAGCATCGGGGATGGGAATGCCGAAATAAGGCGCATCACGCGAGATATCCCAATCGCCGAGCGCCTTGTCGCCTTTGCCCTCGAGCCATTCCTTTGCCTTGTTCGCGACTTGGGACTGCAATCTGCCAGGCTCTTCGATCCACATTTTCAGGAAATCGACACATTTCTTGTCGGAGAGCCTGAAGAAATAATGCTCCGAGGTTTTGAGCACCGGGACTGCGCCGGATAGCGTGGAGTAGGGGTTCTTCAGGTCGGTGGGCGCATAGACGGAGCCGCACACCTCGCAGGCGTCGCCGTATTGATCCTTCGCGTTGCACTTGGGGCACTCGCCTTTGATGTAGCGGTCGGCAAGAAACATGTTCTTGACCGGGTCGTAGAACTGCTCGATCGGTTTCGTGTACGTGAGGCCCGCCGCCTTGAGCTTGCGGTAGATGTCCTGCGACAGCTCGACATTCTCAGGGGAATCGGTCGAATGCCAGTTGTCGAAGCCGATGTGGAAACCCTGCAGATATCTTGGCCGCTCGGCGGCAATGCGTGCAACAAGCTCTTGCGGCGTAACTCCCTCGGCCTCGGCCTTGAGCATGATCGGCGCGCCGTGCGCGTCGTCAGCGCAGACAAAATGGACTTCGTGGCCCTGCATGCGCTGGAAGCGCACCCAGATATCGGCCTGGATGTACTCCATGATNNTGGCCGATGTGGAACGAGCCGTTCGCGTAAGGCAGGGCGGTAGTGACGAAGATTCTGCGTTTCATCGGTTGGGCTGGTTTGTTAAGCATTCAATTGTAACAAACACCACGTCAAACCCTTGCCGCTGTAGTGGTTAACAGCTGCTTTAGGTAGTCGTTCCGGCATTAATTGTTTAAAATCCCGCCCTCACCTCAAACGATCCTGGAATACCCATGGCAATTACCGAGCAGCAGGTCCAGACCGCGCTGAAAGAAATCATCGATCCCAACACCGGCAAGGATTACGTGACCGGAAAGGAAGCGCGCAATATCAAGATCGACGGCGACAACGTGTCGCTCGATATTCTGCTCGGCTACCCGGCGAAAACCCAGGTCGAGCCGATCCGCAAGCAGGTCGTCGCCAAGCTCAGGACCATCCCCGGCGTCGGCGGCGTGACCGCCAATGTGACGATCAAAATCGTCTCACACGCCGTCCAGCGCGGCGTCAAGCTGATCCCGGNNACATCTACGGCCCGTCGCAGCCGACCATGCTCGGCATCACCGGGCGCCCCGAGTCCAAGGACGGCAAGCGGCTCGAGCCGATGGAGGGCCACGGCATTCAGGCGATGTCGATCGGTTTCCTGA
>PLYS01000561.1 GCA_003153455.1 Betaproteobacteria bacterium
AAACTGTCGGATGCCGAGATCGACAGGGTGAAGGGTGCCTTGATCGCGGCGGGCCTGTTATCGAAAGACCGTATGAGCATGGTGGCGTGAGATTGCGCCGTTTCACTTTCAGCGTCGCCTCCCTGGTCGCCATCGTGCCGGCCGCATCCGGCGCGACTCTTGTGACGGACTATCCTACGAAGCCCATTCGCTTCATCGTCGCACAGCCGCCCGGCGGCCAGAACGACCTGCAGGCGCGAGCGATTGCGCAAAAACTCTCCGCACGCTGGGGACAGCAGGTCATCGTCGACAACCGGGGCGGCGCGGGCGGGATGATCGGTTTCCAGATCGCTGCGCGCGCCGCACCCGACGGCTATACGCTGGCCATGGGCTCGATCAGCACGCTGGCGGTGATTCCGGGCATGACTCCGACGCTTACCTATGATCCACTCAGGGATTTCGCGCCGGTCACGCTGGTCAGCACCTCGCCGTACATCGTGGTGGTACATCCGGCGTTCCCGGCAAAATCACTCAGCGAACTCGTTGCGCTCGCGAAAGCGCAGCCCGGCAAGATCAGCTACGCGTCATCCGGCAACGCGACCGGCATCCAGCTCGCCGCCGAGCTGTTCAAGGCAGCGGCCGGAATCGACATGACGCACGTGCCGTACAAGGGCGGAGCGCCGGCGACCACGGCGTTGATTGCCGGCGAGGTCCCGGTAATGTTCAACAACGTCATCACCGCGATGCCGCATGTCAGGACCGGCAGGTTGCGCGCGCTCGCGGTCACCAGCGCGAAGCGCTCGGTGAACGTGCCCGAGCTACCCACGGTTGCGGAGCTCGGTTATCCCGGATACGCGGCCGACTCGTGGCAAGGCGTGGTCACGCTCACCGGCACGCCGCAGACAATCGTGACCATGCTCAATCGGGAGATCGTCGCAATCGTGAAGCTCGCCGACGTCAACGAGTTCCTCACCAGCCAGGGCAACGAAGTCGCCGCCAGCACGCCGGAGCAATTCGCCGCCTACATCCGCTCCGAGCTTGCGAAGTGGGGCAAGCTCATCAAGCAAGCAGGCTTGCACGCGGAATAAATAGCTTAACGAGGTCCAGCATGCCAATTCGCGCGAAAGATATCGTCCCGCTCAACCAGGTGCGTGCGCGACTGACGGAACTGGCCGAGGAAGTGACCGCAGGCAACGAGAAGATCATCACCCGCAATGGACAGAGCTACGTCGCTTTGATCGATGCGCAGCGGCTCGATCATTACCATCAACTGGAGCGCGAGCATATTCACCTTGCGCTGCTGGACGAGGCGGAAAAAGGTTGGAACGACGTCGAGGGCGGACGCACGGTCAGCGTCGCCCAGTTGCGGTCGAAATATCGGCGCAAGTAATGGTGGGCAAATCTCCGCGAGTATATCGCGGGAGATTACCTGGTGCTGTACGCGGTGCGTGGCAATCAAATCGACCTGCTCGCGATCAAGCACCATCGCCAGCTCTCGTTCGACCTCAAGCGGTTCTGGCTTTGAATCAACACCGTCAAAGGCCGGGCTCAAATTGCCTTTCCAAAGTCTGATTAAGCGGGACGGTCAGAGTCATTTTTCGCCTCTGCGATGTCGGCGTGTGTAACACGCATATTGCGATCAAACTGATCCAAAGCCAAAGACGCCGCGGCGCGAGCGCCTAATCAACGCGTAGATTCAGCGCCTTGATCACCGTGCCCCATTTCGCGATCTCGCTCTTCACGAAGGCATCGAACTGCTCCGGAGTGTTGCCCACCGGTTCCGCGCTCATCTGCCGCAACCGCTCCCTGATATCCGGCAGGTTCACGATGCGCACCAGCTCGGCGTTTAGTTTGGCGATAATAGGCTTGGGTGTGCCGGCAGGCGCGTGGATCGCATACCACGAGCTCGCGTCATAATCGGTGAGCCCGCCTTCGGCGAACGTCGGCACCTCCGGCAGATCGGGCCAGCGGCGCTTGCCGGTAATCGCGATGCCGCGCATTTTGCCCGACCGCACGTGCGGCGTCGCCGATGCCGCGGTGTCGATGATCATCGTGACCTGCCCCGCCATCACATCGATGAGCGCCGGCCCGCTGCCCTTGTAAGGCACGTGTACCATTTGGGTACCTGTCTTTTCGGTGAAGATCGCGGCCGCCAGATGCGGCGGCGTGCCGTTGCCGCCCGAGGCATAGCTGAGCTTGCCGGGACTCGCTTTGGCGGCGGCGATCAGATCCTGCAACGACTTGTACGGCGTGCCGGCGCCCACGGCAAGCAGCATCGGCGTGGTGGCAAGCAGCGTCACCGGCGCGAAATCCTTGACTGGATCGTAGCCGGGGTTTGCGTACAACTGCGGCGCCATCGCGTGCGTGGCAACCGACGACATCACGATGGTATAGCCGTCGGGCGCCGCGCGCGCGGCGAGCGCGGTGCCGATGGTCGTTCCCGCACCCGGCCGGTTATCGACGATCAACTGCTGGCCCCAGCCCTCGTTGATCTTCTGAGCGAGCAGACGCGCGATCGCGTCGTTGCCGCCCCCCGGCGGATACGGCACAATCAGACGAATCGACTTCGTCGGATATTGCTCGGCGGCAACTGCCGTCAATGCGCTCAGCAGCATACAACCCAACACGCAATTCCATTTCCTGTTCATTTGCCTTCGCCTTTAGGTATTAGCGTAGCTCATGGAACTCCTCCTCCGGCAAGGCCTATGAAGAGTGAACGATGAACCTCAGGCGGGATTGCGGCCGACGAAGAACTCGCTGTCGGGATCCGCGGTTGGATTCAGCCCCGCCTTCTTCAGGCCCTCGCGCAGTATCCGCATATTGCGGTCGGGGATTTTCATCGTCGGTTGACGCAGCGGACCGCCGTTGAAACCGGAGAGCCAGCCCTGATACTTCCAGTCCATGCGATTGATGAACGCGGTGCCGGGCATGTAGCTGTTGCCGGTCGCTCTCTGCGCCATACGCGCGGGATGAATCTGCCAGAAGAGCTTCATCGCCTCATCGAATTGCCCTTGCTGCACCAGCTTGAACATGCGTGGCATGATGTCGCCGTAATACCCGGTATTGCTGGTTCCCGAGAATTGCATCGGGGTGAGCGCTGCGAACGGTATTGCATCGCCCTCGATGGGGCAGGTCACGACCACTTCATGCGCATGATTCTTCCACGTCTGGACATATCCTGCCGGCGTCGGCATGCCGGATTCAGCCTTGATGCAGACGATATTGGGAATGTCCCTAACCATCTGCTTGACGAGTTCAGGGTCCATGCCGGCCGGATGCACGCGCTCGAATCCCCAATGCGGCACGGGAAACAGAATCACTCCGAGCCGCGTCGCATCGCAAAATGCTTTGGTGTAATCGTATATCTGCCGGCTCGTCGTGGCGTAGAAGTTCGACGGATATCCGAGCAGCGCCAGCTCAGCGCCGGCCTTTTCGACGGCCTGCACCACTTCGATGTTCTCCGNNGTATTCGGGAATGGTAATCGCGACTTCGGACACCAGCAGCGTGCCCCAGAATCCGTATTCGATTTCCTTGCGGATATCGAAACGTATCCCCGGTTCGTTCAGCTTCCTTAGATCGCAGGTATAGGATGGAATGACGACGTTGGCGACCCCGTGCATGTTTTCCCGCGCCCATTGCCGTGCTTCATTTTTCTGGTAACGAACCATATCGGATGCCTTTCTGATCACTGCGGCTGGATGCCAACCGTCTTCGCGATGACCGCCTGTCGGGCGATGTCGTTCCTGAGGAACTCCGTGAACTGCTCTGGTGAGGTACCAGTCGGAAAGTAGTCGCTTTCCGCGAGGTATTTGCGCACCTCCGGCGTGGCGAGCGCCTTCACGACCTCGGCGTTCATGCGGCGCACGATTTCGGCGGGCACGCCGGCCGGGAACCACATGCCGTGATAGCAGGTATAGTCGTATCCCGTCAGTCCCGCTTGGTCGAACGTCGGCACGTCGGGCAGCGTCGGCAAGCGCCGCGGACCCGCGATGCCGAGCGCGCGCAAGCGTCCTGCCTGGAGGTACGGTCGCGCGACCGACGGGGTCACAAATATCACCTCGATATGCCCGCCGACGACGTCGCTAAACGCGGGCGGGTTGCCCTTGTAGGGCACGTGCGTAAGCTGGATGCCGGCCATCGAGGCAAACAGCGCACCGGTGACGTGCTGGGGGCTGCCGACGCCGGCCGAGGCGTAGTTGAGCTGGCCCGGCCGCGCCTTGGCAAGCGCGATGAACTCCTTGACCGAGCGCGCCGGAACCGACGGGTGGATGACCAGCAGGTTCCCGGATGTCACGTCGATCTGGGTGATCGGGGCAAGGTCGGTCATTACATCGTACTGCAGCTTCTTGTAATAGGACACGTTCGACGTGTGGGAACAGTTGGTGACCAACATCGTGTAGCCGTCGCGCGGCGCCTTGGCAACCAAATCGGTGCCGATCGTTCCGCTCGCGCCGGCACGATTCTCGATCACGAACGGCTGTCCCATCGTCTCGACGAGACGCTGCGTGA
>PLYS01000464.1 GCA_003153455.1 Betaproteobacteria bacterium
AAGCTGTTGCTTGATTTCAGGCGTGGCCAGCGCCTTGACGATGTTAGCGTAGAAGGTGTGGCCTAATCCACCTTCGCGCCCGAGAACTTGACCACCTTGGCCCATTTCTCGGTTTCGGCCGTGTGCAACCTCCAAAAATCGGCCGGGCTGCCGGCAATCGTATCGCCACCGAGTTCGGCCAGACGCGCCTTGATCCTGGGATCCGCCAGCGCCTCGTTGATCTCGCTGTTCAGCTTCTCGATGACCGCGGCCGGCGTACCCTTGGGTGCGCCCATGCCGAACCAGGCGCTCGCCTCGTAGCCCGGCACGGTATCGTTGACGGTCGGCACATCGGGCAGCGCCGGGGATCGCTTGAGCGTGGTCACCGCGAGCGCCCGCAGCTCGCCGGACTTGATGTGTCCGATCGAGGACGGCAGGTTGTCGAACAACACCTGCACCTGCCCGCCTATCAGGTCAATGAGCGCCGGGCCCGCGCCTTTGTATGGCACGTGGAGCATGGTGATTCCGGTCATCGATTTGAACAGCTCGCCCGAGAGATGGACGGAGGTTCCGCTGCCTGAGGACGCCATGTTGACCTTGCCGGGATTGGCCTTGGCATAGGCGATGAACTCGGCGACGGTTTTGGCTGGCATCGACCGTGGCACCTCCATGACGTTCGGCACCCGCACGAGCCCGGCGACCGGCTCCATGTCGCGCAGAAAGTTGAAGTTGAGGTTCTGATACAGCGTCGCGTTGATCGCATTGGCCGGATTCACCAGGAGAACCGTGTAGCCGTCGGGTGACGATTTAATCACGGCTTCCGTGCCGATGTTGTTGCCGGCCCCCGGCCGGTTGTCGATTACGATCTGCTGCCCCAGACGCTCCGTCAGCCGCTGGCCGATAATGCGCGCCACAATGTCCGTCGTGCCGCCGGGAGGATAGGGAACCACCCAGCGCACCGGGCGGACCGGATAAGCATCGGCGGCCAAAGCGCTGCCGACTCCCGCGAGCGAGATACAGACAAGGTTCAGGGCGAAAAGGCGTAACAGGCTCATCATGTAGTGCTCCTCCAGGTTGGCGGTGTCGGCAAGTCGGTCAGCGGCGCGCGCGCACTGCTCCGCTGTTTGTACGGGGGCTACGGTTACATTGCTCTGAATGATACGCCGCTAAATCAGTTCAAGACAAAAATAAGCGTGAAAGCAGTACCCGGTTCTGCCCTGGATTGGCTCCCCAACCCGGTCAAAACTGAGAACTCCTGGTTGCTCAGGGTGCCGCTGAGTTATCTTATAACGAGATAATTGCTGCACTGAACACTGGCGACATGGCTCCATCGGTCACGAGAAACCGACCGACTATTNNNTCGTTGTATCGGTATAGGCGAGACTGGACTCCACGCGCTACCAGTACCATCACCCTCGGTTTTAAGTTCTTTTCCTTCGGCCATCGTTATGGCAGAACCTGACCCCTTTGTCGCGTGAAAATCCGCGGAGGCTATTCAATATACGCGGGCGCCTTCGGCAGGGCGTCGCTCTGCGCCTTGTCGTGATTGATCCAGAGTTGCGCCGCGTTCTTCTCAATGAGCGCGGCGGCTTTTTCCACTGACTGCGCGCTCTGCTCGCGGTTGTAGTTGATCAGGTAGCAATTGGCGCTGAATTCGCCGGGCTTGCCGACGTTGATCCCAGGCGACCAGCGCGACACGTCGTCTACCTTCGACTCGCCGCAGTTGAGCACGTAGATGCGCTGCACGGCGCCCGGCTGCCGGTCGGGAACGAGCGCGCAGCCCTCGATCAGCACCGATGCGAAAGTCGCCGCACGGGTAAGGGCCGTCATGAGCAGATTCATGGCGATCATCCTGGCCGAACCTCCGGTCGCGTCCGCACAAGCTGGAGAGATCCGCCCGCGCGGGCCGCGGGCGGTGCCGGCGCTATTTCAGTTTCGCCAGGACCTCGAGTATCTCGTCGTTGGGGACGAGGCCGCGAGGGTCCGTAACCCTGACGTAGCGAATGACACCCTCTTTATCGACCACAAACCAAGAGCGTTTCGCCCGCAGATAGCCGGCAACTCTCTTCGAATCCTGCGCCATGGCAGGATCGTCATTGAGCACACCATAGGCGCGCGTCACCTCCCGGCGCACGTCGCTCAGCAATGGATACTTGAGACCGAGCCTCTCGCCCCATGCCTTGTTGGCGTCGTTGAAATCAACACTGATGCCCAGAACCTGGGCATTCGCGGCCTCGAACTTGGGAAGATCAAGTTGGAAGGCCAGCGCTTCCTGCGTTCAGGTATTGGTGAACGCGCCGATGTAGAAGAACAGCACCAGATGCTGCTTTCCCGCAAAATCGGCGAGCTTGATTTCCTTGCCGGTGGTCGAGGCAAGCGCGAAATTTGGCGCCTTGTCGCCGACGTCCAGCGCGAGCGCAGCGCCGCCGGACAAGAAGCCGGCACATCCGAACAGCATGGCAGCGAGCCATTGCATCCATCGCTTCGATTTCATCAGAACCTCCTTTTCGTGAGTTACACGGGTTGCACCACAAATTCCAATGCGCCGCGGCCGGCTACTCTATACCGGCGGTCTTGCCGCCAGTGCCTTGACGTAATTGCGAAATGCCGGACTCAACAGGTCGATCGGTCCGTAACCGCCGGCGACGACGGCGCCGCTGCGATCGATAATGACCGTCCACGGCGTCACTCGCACGCCAAGCGCGCGCGCCACCTGCATATCCGGATCGAGCGCCGCGGAAAGCGTGTACTTATGCTCCGCCAGAAACGGCCGCACCGCCTGGCCGCCCTGCCCATCGATCGAAACCGCAAGCACCACGGCGCCGCTTTTCTGGTATTCCTGCTGTGCCCTCTGCACGGAGGGCATCTCACCAACGCAGATGTCTCACCACGTGGCCCAGAAGCGGGCGATGACGACCTTGCCCCGCAAATCGTCGGAGCGCACCGCTCCGCCCGCCGTGGTTGGCAGATTGAACGCCGGCAGGCGCATTGGCTTGGCGGGCGCGGTGAGTCCGGCCGGCGGCGCCAGTTCGGCCGCCCCCGCATTGATAACGGCTGACGCGAGCGCCACCCCGAACAGTACTGATAATCGGATTCCGAATACCATCATTTGTCCTCCTGAACTTGTCGTGATCCACTGCGGCAACATAGCAGAGTGCATCGCGCCCGACAAGCCATGCGGCTCGCCGCCCGATAGCACTGATGAGTAAACAAGCCGCCGCCGCATTTTATTCCCATTTGTCTTTCTCCTTTGCCGCCTGCGTCGTCTGCCACTGCATGTTGCCCGGCTGGTCTGCGCCACCGCGTTTCAGCGCTATCACGTGATCGATAACGTAGCCGGGACAGGCGCCGCTTTTCCTGCCGGTTGAGGGGCAAAGGTGTGTTTTCTTGAATTCACGTTTTGCAGCCCGGCTTCGAGGTATTCGTCCATGCGGGTTTCGCTGCATCCCGCGTGCCGCGCTATTGCCCGAATTATGGCCATGCGCAGCAGATCCGGAAGCGTGCGAACTGCCATGAGAGGAATGGCTGTGTGAGGGAGAAGGCCTGCTCGAATGCCCGGCTGCACTGACTTTCGCATATACAGGCCCGGGTATGGTCAATGTAATGCTGGCTGCAAATGCAACCGCAACCAACAGGGCTTTCATTGACTCTCCCCAAGCTCTTCGAGCAAGTCGGCGTCATCTATCTGGCCTACTGACCAGCGAGCCCACAGAATACGCGGTTATTTCTCCGGCGGCGCATTTATTTATTACATGCACGATCCTGGCGAAGTTGGCGGAAAATGATTTCGAGATGGGCGAGACGTCATGAGTAATGGGGTGTTTCTTCCGTCTCTCGCTTACTTCGACAACGGCAATCTGACTTGCTTACGGCTCTCGGCAGCGAGTTCGATCGCGAGCGTGGTTTCCAGGTTGGCGCGCGCTTCCTGCGGCGTTGCCAGCACGCAGCGCTTGCCGGTCGCCAGATGATCGAGCCACGCCCGCGTTTCGTTCGCGATCGGCCCCCAGAAATCCCCGAGCGCCCAATCGCCCGGCGTGCCGCTGCCCAGAAACACCATGTTGACGGTGTGGTCCGGCAGGTAAACGTGCGGGACGCCCTTTTCGCTGTACATCAACTGATCGGTGTGATCGTCGTCGAGGATGATCACGCCTTCGGTGCCGAGTATTTCGACGCGCGCCGCATGGCCCAGGGACGGGTATTTTTCGGGCAGGGCGTAGCATACGCCGAGGTTGACCACCGCGCCGTCCGCGTAATTCAGGATGGCCCAGTTCACATCGTCCACGTCGTGGCCGGCCGCTTTGAGCACGCCCTTCTGGCCGCGCGCGTAGACTTCGACCGGTGCGCCAGCGTCGAGCAGCCAGTTCATCAGATCGACGTAATAAGTCAGCGCATCGACCACCGGGGTTGCACCGGGGTTGCGCTTCAGCATCGCGAGCGCCTGCGAGCGGGAATTGTAGACGCGCGCCGCCCCGCCGACGATTTTGCCGATCCGCCCCTGCACGATCTGCTCTTTTGCGAGCAGGTAGCGGTCCTTGTAGCGCCGGCTGTAGCCGACGCGCACTTCCACGCCGGCTTTCTCTGCTGCGGCAATAATGCGGTCGGCGTCCGGCACGCTCAGCGCAATCGGCTTTTCCACCAGCACCGGCTTGCCAAGCTCTATCGCGGCGAGCACCGGCTCGAGGTGCTCGCCTTCGCTGGTCGATACGATNNCGACCAGATCGGAGACCGCGAGAAAATTGACCGCCGGATGCTCGGAAGCAAGCCGCGCGCGCAACGTGCCGATGCGGCCGGAACCTACGACCGCGATTCCAAGTTGTTTGCGTTCGATGATTTTCCTCCTGGCGGCATTTTCTCATAACTTCGCCGGGGCACGATTCGTAGATGTTTCAATGCGACATTAATCGTGACCTGCCCGCCCGTGACGGCTGCGCTATACTGGCCTCCCCAAAACCAGCAAGAAAAGTCGATGAAAACTGTGGAATGGCGCTGGCCCGGAGGCAAGAGAGGCGCAATTCTGTTCAACATTTGCCTTGAGGCATGGTCCGACGGCAAGGCGCCGGGCATCGGGCCGATGGGAAATCCGCTGCCGCCGGCGCCGGGCGTGCTCGACACCAACGCCATCTCCTGGGCGGAATACGGAGCGAAGCGCGGAATCTATCGCCTGCTCGACGCGCTCGGGCGCAGCGGCGTCAAGTCGAGCGTGATGACGAACGCCGTGCTCGCCGAGCGCCACCCGCAGGCGGTGAAAGCCGTCGCCGACGCCGGGCACGAAGTGCTGTCGCATTCATACGCGATGGACGTGATCCCGGTGCTGCTCTCCGCGGATGACGAGCGCAAGAACATCCGCCGCTGCACCGACCTGCTCGCGAACGTGACCGGCAAGCCGGTAAAAGGATGGCTCAGCCCGCGCGGCACGCCCAGCTTCAACACCGGGCGGCTGCTCGCCGAGGCCGGCTACCAGTGGCACGGCGACGTGATGGACGACGATCTGCCCTACGTACAGACTTTCGGCGAGCGCAAGCTGGTGGCCATCCCGCTCAACACCGACGTGAACGACATGCCGTTCATGCGCTACGGCCGGGTGCCGGAGTCAATGCTGACGATGTTTGAAAACATCGTCGCACGCGGGATCGCGCGCGAACGCGGACCGTTCATCGTCGACGTCACCGTGCATGCGCACATCTTCGGCCGCCCCGGCGGCGTGTGGGTCGTTGATCGCATCGCCGAGATCGTGGCCGGCTCCCGCGAGCTCTGGACCGGCACGCGCGCGGAGATGGCATCGCACATCTTGAGCCTCGGCGCGCAGATCCCTGTGGAGCGCGTCAGTCAAGGCTGACGACCGGCACGATACAAAGCAGGACGCAACTCGAC
>PLYS01000041.1 GCA_003153455.1 Betaproteobacteria bacterium
GATTAATCGGGTTTCATCCCGGACTTTTTGATGAGCGTCGCGTAGAGCGCAAGCTCCGACTTCATGAAAGCGCCAAACTCCTCAGGCGTGCTGGGCGCAGCGTCCGCGCCCTGGGCCAACAGCCAGCTTTTGAAATCGCCCGCCCTCAATATCTTGACCACCTCGGCATTCAGGCGCTCGATTATCGCCGGCGGCGTTCCAGCCGGCGCCAGCAGTCCGTGCCATGTGATCGCCTCGAACCCGGGGTAACCGGACTCTGCGATCGTCGGCATTTCGGGGATGGCCGCCGATCGCTTCGCGCTCGTTACAGCAAGGGCGCGCAACCGGCCGTTCCTGACAAATGGAAGCGTTGAAGCAAGACTGCCGAACATCAAATGCGTTTCTCCGCTGACCAAAGCGGTGAGCGCGGGAGAGCTGCCCTTGTACGGAATATGGACCATCCTGATGCCTGCCGCGTCATTGAACATGACGCCTGCGAGCTGCGCGGGCGTGCCGTTTCCTGAAGATCCGAAATTCAACTGCCCCGGGCGCGCCTTGGCGAACGCAACGAGTTCTTTGACCGAGCGCACCGGCGTCGACGGGTGCACGACCAGGATGTTCGGAAAAGAGGTAAGTTTCGTGATGGGCGCGAAATCCTTCAGGGTGTCGTAAGGCAGTTTCGGATACAGGTTGGGATTGATGGCGTTCGTAGTATTCGATCCCATGAATATCGTGTATCCGTCGGGGGCGGAGCGTGCCGCAGCCTCCGCGCCCACGATTGTGCCTGCACCGGGCCGGTTATCGACCAGCACCTGCATGCCCGCCGAATCGGTAAGCTTTTGGGCGATGGAACGCGCCACCAGGTCCGAGCCGCCGCCGGGCGGGAAAGGAACGATGTAGCGGATCGGCTTGGCCGGGTACGATTGCGCGTGAACCGTCACGCACGTCTGTGACAACGCCACGCATGCCAAGACTGTTGTCGCGCTTAGCCTGAACACAATGATTCCTCCATTTTCCCCTCGGATCAATAGGGGCGCCCAGTATAACTTTTCCGGCGTAACGTGTTGGCCGGGTTGAAAGTGTACAGCTCGCAGCGCACAATGCCCCTTATAAGGCAGCTTCCTAGCCGTCCACTTGAAAGTTAGGTGAAGCCATTAACAAAGGAGAACGCTATGAGAACCAAAGTGGGTCTGTGGATTGACCATAGGAAAGCTATTGTCGTGTCTGTTACGGACAAAGGGAAGGAGATAGTACTCACTATATCGGGGATTGAAAAACAACCCCGCCGTTCCGGCGATTCACCCCTCAAGGGTCGCTATGAATCGCAGCAGGTACCCGCGGATAATAGCCGCCAGAGAGCTTTTACGGGACATCTCAACCTCTATTACGATGCGGTCATTGCGTGCATTGGTGATGCGGAATCCATTCTAACATTCTAATATTTGGTCCTGGTGAGGCGAAGGGTGAATTGAGAAAACGTCTTGAAAAAAGAAAATTGAGCGGACGCGTCGCGTGTGTTGAGACAGTTGACAAGATGACGACTCGCCAGATTGCGGCGCGGGTTCGACAGCACTTTGCCGAATAGCGTTCGGCACGTTAACGCTGCGTTTACGGCATCTCACATTAATGACCGCGATCCGTGGTATGTTATGTTCGATATTCGACCTCCGTATGTCCTTCTCTGATTCGCGATATCCTAGCCGCAGGACAGCGATTGCTCGAATGCTTCGCGCCGAAAGTACCGAAAGATTATCCATTAACGCCAAAAAAGGAGACATCCGATGGGCAACCGTGACAGGCAGCGCAGGGAACAGAAGAAGCCAAAGCAGCCGAAGAAACCTACTCCGCCAATTCGCGCTGGTCACGCCTGACCGAAATAACAAGGCTCGCGTTCGCAACGCAACAAAGGGGGCATGTCCTGACATAACGGGTTCGGGATAACAGCCTTCAGTCAGGGTTCGCCCGCTGAAAATCGAGTTTCCCGGTGCGATTTACCACGTCGCCGCCCGCGGCAATGCACGCGAGGCGATTGTTAGCGATGATGCCGAACGCGATCTGTTCCTGGACACCTTGGGTGAAGTAGTCACGCGCTTCGGCTGGAAGAATTCGACGCCGGACCGTGGGGCAACATGTATCAACGCCATCAAGCGCTTGCATAGCCAGGTCCGGAAGGCAGTACACAGACGCGGTGATTAAGGATTATGAATTATATCGGCCGCCTCCCCCAGAACGACCCCATGTACGGGTATCTCCGCCACGACATCTTCTCGCAGCTCGGCGTCAACGGCGCTTGTCCCGATTTCCGCGTGTACAGGATGCCGGCATCCAACCACGTCTACCTCTACGAAGATCGGCGCAGCCGGACTCGCGTCATCGGAAAGTTTTTCGGCGGTGTCTCAAGCCGCTCCCCCGAAGCCGCCTTCCACCACATGGAGCGCGAATTCAACAATCTCATCCATCTGCGCAACATCGGCCTGACCGGCTATCCGCATTACGTCGCGCGCCCTCTGGGCTACAATGCCGGCCTGAACCACGTACTGGTTGAGGAGTTCTGTTACGGCCCGCCGTTCTCCGACTTTATTATCAAGGCGATTCGGGAAGGAGCGAGGCAGGCCCTTTTTCAGAAACTCACCGCGCTCGCCTATTTTCTCGCCACCCTGCACAACCGCACCGCCAGCGATATGAAGGTGGACTTTACTGAAGATTGCTCTTACTTTGACCGGGTCATGGAGCGGTTGAAAAACTGGGGGCACATCGGCTGGCATGAGGCCCAGGAGCTCTACCAGATGAAAGACCGGTGGCGGGAGAGAGGGGACATGTGGGAGGACCATCAGGTCCTTGTTCACGGCGATGTCACCCCTTCCAACATCCTCTTTGGTGACGGCCTCTGGGTGATTGCCATCGATCTGGAGCGGATGAAACCGGCGGACCGTGTTTTCGATATTGGGCGAGTTGCCGGCGAGATCAAACATTTCTTCATGCAGTATGCCGGCGACAAGTGGCTGGCGGAGCCCTTTATCGGGCACTTCCTGTGGGAGTATGCGTGCCATTTCCCCGACCGGAACAGCGCGTTCGCATCCATTACGCGACGCATTCCCTTTCACATGGCGCTCACTCTGCTCCGCATTGCGCGTAACTCCTGGATTAACGGAACCTACCGGCGGCAGTTACTGAACGAAGCCAAACAGACGTTGGCGTAGAGATACCATGAAAACAAAAGGCATCCTTTTCGACCTCTACGGAACACTGATCGACATCGAGACCGATGAGTCTTTGGAAGAGATCTATCGCAGTATCGCCCACTACCTGACCTACCATGGGGTGCATTTGCATCGGGGAAACGTGCAGCAAAGTTACTACGAAATCATGAAGCAGCAGAAAAAGGTGCGCGGCGAGGAATATCCGGAAATAGACGTGGAGGCGATCTGGAACGCGTTCCTCGAGCGGGAAGGGATTGAATCGGCCGACAAATGCGGGCAGCTCTCCACGGTCCTGGCTCAGCTCTACCGGGGCATCTCACGGAAACGTCTCCAGCTCTATCCCGGCGTAAAAACGATACTGGACGAGTTGCGAAGCGGCTATCACCTCGCCCTCATCTCCGATGCTCAGCCCTGTTTCGCCCTGCCGGAGATACAGGCCGTCGGGCTGGACGGCTACTTCCACCCTATTATCATTTCCGCTCGTTACGGATTCCGGAAACCCGATAGGCGGCTGATTGAGAAGGCACTCGATATCCTGCAGCTCACACCGGCCGAGGTGCTCTACGTGGGTAACGACATGTTCCGGGATATCTACGGGGCAAGCCTGCTCGGCATCAAGACGATCTTCGTCGACTCCAACCAGGGAGCCAAATCCTATAAGGATGTGGTTCCCGACTACTTCGCATCCCGGTTCGAGGATGTGCCCAAGGGAGTGGCTGCATTGGCATAAAGCGACTTGTCAGCTTCGCCTCTCAGATCGCGTTTCCTGCAGCATGCCCCTCGGATGTCGCGGCGAGTAGCCCGCGCGGCGAACTGATAGTCGTAAATGCCGCTGAGGGGCTCGCCGCCGGGCAGCAGCGAGTGCAACCGGGTCTTGCCTCCGACCTCCGCAGAGCGGCCGAACGCCGTCACTTGATGGCCGCGCGCCGCGGCGATCCACGCGGCCTCCATGCCGGCCACGCCCGTCCCGACGACGACCACGCGCCGTCCCAGCGTCGAAGGTGACGGCCACAAGTCGACCTCGTCGGCTTCCGCCACGCGAGGATTGTTGACGCACGCTATCGGCCGCAGGCGCGTATTGATAGTGTCCCAGCAAATATTGCAGGAGACGCAATATCGAATGTCGCGCGCTCGGCGTCGCGGGGAAATCGGCAATCACTGGACAGTCGAGATAGAATGTCGGCAGTTGAGGGAGGAGCCAATGATATTGCGTTGGGCCGCGATCATCGCGGCGATACTGTGGCCGCCGCTTCAGCCCGCGGCACTCGGCCAGAACTTTCCCGCCAAGCCCATTCGCATGATCATTGCCGAATCTTCCGGCTCCGGCGCGGACATCCTCGCCCGTCAAATCGGCGGCAAGCTGACGCAAGCATGGGGCCAGTCTGTCGTCGTCGATTCCCGGACGGGCGCGAGCGGCCTCATCGCCGCGGAGCTGGTGGCGAGATCGGCGCCTGACGGCTACACCATCTGGATGGCCACGATGACCCAGCTGATCAGCACGACGATGTACCAACGCTTCATGATGGCCGACGAGTTCATGCCGATCGGCAGGGTGGCTTCGACGTATTTTGTCATCGCGGCCAACGCGGCGACGCCAGTGAATTCAATCGCGGAGCTGATCGCGTACGCGAAAGCGCGGCCCGGCCAGATCCTGTACGGGTCGACTGGCCAGGGCTCGTCGACGCATCTTTGCATGGAACTGTTCCGCACGATGACGGGCATCGATCTCGTGCATGTTCCATACAAGTCGGCGGCCATGAGGCTCGCCGACCTGGCGGGCGGGCAATTGCAGGTGTCCTGCGCGGTGGCCCCGTCCTTGCAGGCGTTCGTGAAAAGCGGCAGAGTGCGGGCCCTCGGCGTCACGGCCGCGCAGCGCACGCTGCTCGTGCCGGGCGTGCCGTCGATCGCGGAGTCCGTTCCGGGTTATGAGATCGTGGGTTGGTACGGACTGCTGGCGCCACTGGGTACGCCGAAAGCAATCGTTGCGCAAATCAACTCGATGGTCGTCAAAGTGTTGCAGACCGCGGAGGTTCAGGACAGATTGATCGCGCTCGGTGCTGAAGCCGCGGGTTCCACTCCCGCGGAGTTTGGCGCCTTTCTTCGAAACCAGACCAGCAAGTGGGCGAAAGTATTGCGCGAATCGAACATCCGTCCCACGGAATGAGGCGCTTTCCGTCGGATCAAGTCTGAGCTACGACTCTCAGTTGGTTCACCGGACAGGCATGGAGCTTTTTCAGGCCGTCCTTCGTCATCACGCAGGTCGTTCCCATCCACACCGCTTGCTTCATGTCCGGGGAAATTGGATAGGACCTGATCCCGACGCAATGCCCCGGCTGAAGGATGAAATCGAGATCTTTCGGGTACGCCCTTATGCTTGCGTCTGGCGTACCCTCGATCGCGCCGAAATGGGGAGCGTGGTTGTATGTACTCCAGCCATTGACCAAAGGGGCGGCGTTCGCGGCAACGTAACCCGCCTCCCTGAATCGCTCGATCCATTGATTCACATCGCGCCCCGTCATGCCCGGCTTCAACTCCCGGATCGCCTCGTCATGCACGGCGACGGCCATTTCAAAGAGTCTCCGATATTCCCGGGTGGGCTCTCCGACAAAATACGTGCCCCAAATTTTTCCGAAATAAAGCCCGTACCCAAGCGCGAGTTCCGTCATCACGACCTCTCCCGCCGCCACGGTGCGATGGGTGGGATAGAAGTCGGGGTAAATTTGCCGGGGATCGGCCATCGAAGTCGAACTGACATGGGAAAACGGATATTTCCCGCCGACGCGGCCTGCCACACCTTCAATGATCCGGCGCAGGTCCGTATGCCGGACCCCCGGCCGGGTTGCCCGGAAAAGCTCTTCGTACGCGAGATCCGTCAAAGCCCCGGCCTTCTCCATGAGCGCTATTTCCTCGTCGCTCTTGAGCAGGCGGAAGTTTTCATACCATTGAGTCACAACCTGCAAGCGGGCGTGCGGAAACGATTGCTTGATATAGTCGTGGTGTTCGACGGGAATCGTGTGGGTCCACCAGGTCGGCAGGGGTCCCACGATGCCGATATTGCCTGTTTCGAGACGCAATTCTTTCAATCTCTGTCCAAGACCGTCCACGAGATCCAGCCCGCCCGAGCGGACGTCCTCTATCACCGAAATATCCCTGGCGTTGGGCAGATGGTTGGAATTGCATATGATTAAGGTCGGGGCCTCTTCCACGGGAAACACCACGTAGCTGTGATTGATGCCGGCGTAGTTGGACAAATAGACGACATTGACTGAACCCGTGTCGGTCCCCGCATAGGAATAAGCGCCGTAAATGATCAGGCAGTCCAGTCCTTTTTCCTGCATCGAGGCCCGGATGGTCCGACGCCTCCGCGCAAACTCCTGTTCTGAAAACGACGGGAAGAAATCATTGTCTATGGGCATAGCCGTTTATCCTTCGCTGGAAGAAATCGTGACGCATCAGAATAAGTGAAGCCTGGCGTCGATTATGTCACTGCGTCACTGCAATCACGCATCACTGCGTCGACGCCGTGCGACCGAACGCCGCCTGCCATTGAGCCCTCAACGCGGCGCGGCGAACTTCCTGTCTGCGGAGGAGCGGGGGGTGTTGGCCGCGACCGCCCGTTGATAAGCTGCGCGCGCCGTGGTGCGCTGCAGGTAATCGTGAAGCGCGCCGGGCAGCTCGATTTTTCGGCGCAGCGCACCGGCAAGACAGGTCGTCAGCAGGATGTCCGCGCCAGTGAAGCGCTCGCCGAGCACGAACGGTCCCGTCGCAGCCAGGCGCTCTGCGGCAGCGCGCGCCTGTTTCGCGAAGCATTCCCGCGCGGTTTGCAGCGCATTCGGCGCCTCGCCGTAGATTTCCTTGAGATCCTCGTGCCGGCGAATGATGTAGAGCGTATTGGCGTCGAGCTCCATCATAGCGAAGAAACACCATTGGTCGTAACGCGCGCGCTCCATCACGGCCGCCGGCGGGCACAGGTTCTTGGATGCGCCGTAAGCCGTGGCAAGGTAATTGACGATGGCCGCGCTTTCGGACAGCACGAAATCGCCGTCCTGCAGGGTGGGAATTTTCTGGCTCGGGTTGAGCCGGGTGTACTCGGGCGTCAGCGTCTCGCCGGAGCGCGACCGGATCGGGCGGCTGTCGTAGGAGAGTTCCAGCTCGTGGAGCATCCAGTGCGCGCGCAGGGGGCGCGCCGACCCCGCGCCCCAAAGTACGCGAGTTCCATTCTTTGCTTCAGCCATAAGCACCCCGCCCTCTTGACTATCCACCAAGGCGCGCGGCGCCTCGCGCCCGGTTTCAAGAATCCAGACCGCCCGCAATCCCGCAGTGCGCCCCGCTATTCCGCTTCAATCCATGCGGATATTGGCTTCCCTAACCACCTTCGCCCACTTGGCGATCTCGGCGTGTAGGAAGCTGACGAATTCATCAGGCGAACTCATGACATACTCGTTGCCGGTCTTCGCCAATTTTTCCTTTACGTCCGGATCGCCCAGCGCCCGTTTCGCTTCGGTATACAGCCGGCGCACAAGTTCCGGCGCTGTGCCGGCCGGCGCGTAAAAGCCATACCAACCCGTCGCGCTGTATCCCGGAACGCCCGATTCGTCGACGGTCGGCACTTCCGGAAGCTCCGTGAAGCGCTTCATCCCGGTCACGGCGACGGCGCGTAACTTGCCGCTCCGTACATGCGCGAGCAGCCCGATGGTGGCGGCGAATGCGAAGTCGATCTCGCCACTCATGACTCCGAGAGTCGCGGGTCCCGCACCCTTGAACGGCACGTGCACCCAACGGATACCCGCCATCGACTGGAACAGCGCGCCGGCAAGATGAGGGCCGCCGCCCGTGCCCGAGGAGCCATACGTAAGCTGGCCGGGCCGGGTCTTCGCCAGCGCGATGAGTGCTTTGACGTTCGTCACCGGCACCGAGGGGTGGCTCGCCAATATGAACTGCACGGAGGCGAGTTGCGAGATGGGGATGAAATCCTTGAACGGGTCATACGGCAGCTTCGGGCGAACGCTGGGATTGATGGCGAATTCCGTTGCCGACGCAAGCAACGTGTGGCCGTCTGGCGCCGCCCGCGCCACGAGTTCGGCGCCCAGCACGCCGGCGGCGCCGGGACGATTTTCGACCACGAACGAACCGCCAGTCTGCTCGCTCAGTTTCTGCGCCAGCATGCGCGCCACGGTGTCGCCGCCTCCCCCCGGGCTATATGGCATGATGATCCGCACCGGACGGACGGGCCAGTTCTGCGCGATGGCGGGCACTGCGAGTACGCTCGCGACGGCCATCGCCAGCGCGCGACGGATACCGAGAGCCAGCCTCATGTCGTCCTTCCATTTTCGCTGTTGATGCACGCGCACATGCACATGCATATTAACCGAAATTTCGTGGGCCTCAGGGTCGGACCCGCGCAACACATTGAAAAAGCTGGCGCTACTCGCCCTTGATACCGGCGTCCTTTACGACTTTGGCCCATTTTGCGAGGTCCTGCTTGAGAAAGGCTGCAAATCTTTTCTCCTCTAATTGAGAACGCCCAAATCTTTCGATGGTCCCGCGCATTCGTGTTAAGCGCGCACTTTGTATCACAATTGTTACCACGCTGAATGGCGCGCAACGCTTCGCATTCGACAATAAAAAGCGGCTGGCGGGACATCTGCTTCCTCCACAGGCGCGTTTGCGCCGGATGTTCTTCCGCTACAATCAATGATCCCGGTGCGTCGCGCGCGGGACGCGCTTGGCCGGATGGAGAGACCGCAATGTCCTTACCAGTGAAGTTTACAGCGTTCGGCGCCGCAGCGTATCTCGCCGCCGCGCTCACCGCGAGGTATTACGCCGAGCTGAAGACGTGGACCAAAGTTTCCAGGGACGCAGGTCTCAAGGCTGACTGATGAACCGCATAGCGATCTGCCTGTTCGGCGTTCTAACGGCGCTCGGCGCGACGTACGCGTCGAGTGCAGAGTACCGACCAAATCGATACGACTGGTCGTGCCGTTTGCGCTCGGCGGGGGGACCGATCTGCTGGCAAGGCTGATCGCGCCCCGATTGGGAGAAGTGCTCGGACAACAAGTCGTGGCAGACAACCGCGGCGGCGCCGGAAGCGTGATCGGCACACAAATGGTGGCCAACGCGGCTCCCGACGGATATACGCTCGGGTTTCTGGACACCGCCTTCGCGATTAACCCTGCCATCGCACCATCGTTGCCTTACAACAGCGAAAAGGACCTCGCGACACGGATGGCCGAGTTCGGCTACGACCCCACATTCATCGGCCCGCCGGGCAGTCGGGATTACGTCTTCTCCGAAATGCGGAAATGGCGCAAAGTGATGCAGGAATCCGCGGTGAAAGTGAATTGAGGCAGAGTCTATAATTTCAAGACCTGACCCGCTGACGTGGTTAGAATGGCGTGTCGCATGGAGGAGAAAACGATGAGGCAAAGCTTCGCGAATTGGCTCGCGCTGGCCGTCGCAACGGTCGCCGCCGCGGCGGGCGCGCAGGATTATCCGCAGCGGCCGCTGCGCATGATCGTCGGCCAGCCGCCGGGCGGCACGACCGACATCATGGCGCGGCTCGTGGCGTCAAAACTCGCCGAACGTCTCAAGCAGCAGGTCGTCGTCGACAATCGCGCGGGCGCAAGCGGCATCATCGGCGCGAACCTCGTCGCGAAGTCGCTGCCCGACGGCTACACGCTCTTCATGGCGGCCGGTTCGTTCGGCGCGATCGGCAGTCTTTACGCCAAGCTGCCGTTCGACGTGTCGCGCGATTTCGCGCCCATCGCATTCGTCGCTACTTCGCCGTACATGTTCGTCGCGCATCCGTCGGTGCCGGTGAAATCCATCGGCGAACTCATCGCGTATGCGAAGGCCCGGCCGGGCCAGCTCAACTACGCCGCGTCGACGCCCGGTTCGGTGCAGCGTCTGAGCGGCGAATTGTTCCGGCGCATGACCGGCATCGAAATGCTCTACGTGCCGTACAAGGGCACCGGTCTGCTGATGCCGGATCTGCTCGGCGGGCGCCTGCAGATCGGCATCGACAATGTGATGGTCATGGTGCCGCACGTCAAAAGCGGAGCGCTGCGCGGTCTCGCCGTAACGAGCGCGCGGCGCTCGCCCGTGGCGCCGGATTTGCCGACGATTGCGGAGTCGGGTCTTCCCGGTTTTCAGACGACGGGCTGGTTCGGCGTATTCGCGGCGGCCGGAACGCCGGCGGCGATCGTCAAGAAACTCAATGCCGACATCGCGGCGCTCATGCAGCAGGCCGACGTGCGCGACCGCCTGCTCGCGCAGGGGGCGGAACCCGCATCCGGTCCGCCCGATGATCTGCGTGCATACCTCGCGCGCGAGGTCGCGGTTTGGGGCAAGGTGATTCGTGAAGCGGGAGTGCAGGCCGAGTAAGTGGCAGCGGGCTGAATGCGGATTTGAGAAAATTATAGCTATCCCTCATTGCGGCGGAATCTTCGCGTCGAGCACGTTCTACGCGTAGCGCTTCATTTCTGCATCGACGAACTCGCGGAACTCCTCCGGCGTGCTGCCGACCGGGTAGAACGCGGCGGCATCGAGGAACTCGCGCATCTTCGGCGCCTTCAGCGCTTAGCTCTCCGCAGCGTGCAGCTTGTTGATGATGGCCGGCGGCGTCTTCGCCGGCGCAAACCAGGCGTTCCAGGTGAAATCGACGACGTAGTCCGGCACCCCGGCCTCGGAGATCAATGGAACATCAGGCAGCCTGGAGAAGCGCTTCGAACCGGAAAACCCCAGCGCGCGCAGCCTTCCGGCCTGGACATGGGACAAGGCCCCGGTGGGCGGAGAAAACGTGACGCCTACCTCGCCGGCCATCACCGCATTGACCGCATCGCTGCCGCCTCGGTACGGGATGTGGCGCACCTGCAATCCAGCGCGCACGTTGAATAGTTCGGCCGCGAGATGCGTGGTGCCGCCCGCCGGTGGCGAGCTGTACGTGAGCGACTTCTGCTTCGCCAGCGCGATGAACTACTTGATGCCAAGCAGTCTTGCGGCGGTCTCACCCAGTATCGCCGCGCGCTCGGCGTCGCTCAAACTCGGCGTGTTGAGTATGTGGTCGACCGCCTGGTCCTGCCACGGAAACGGATAGTCGGTGCCCATGATGAACTGTCTGCGAGTAGACATTTTCGTCTCCTTTGGTTAAGCGCCACGTGGTCGCTGGTATTTCCATGAAAGCTTCCGCCTTGCCCGCGCCGCCGTCAAGCGGCGTTATGACAACGAATTGCGTAAAGACCGTGCGGGAGATCGGGAGGAGGAAACTTGAAGGATGTGTCCGTTGCTTTCCGCCTGCCTTCAGCTTGGATCAAGCAACAGCTTTAAGAATAAGCTTAGTCAGGAAGTCAGGACGCGATAACACGAAGGCAAGAGATGGAAGTTTAAACCCGCTGATCCCAATGGCTTGGCAGGAAAGCCGTCGTCCGATTGGATTGGAAATCGCGACGGTGGTAGAAAGAGCGAACGCACCCAGAAACCCGCACTGAGATTGGCTTTGTGGGTGATCTGCATGGGTGATACATAGTTTCAGCCCGGTATGAATTTCCGTAAAAGCTCACGCCTCGTTCGCGAGACAGTTATTATTCGCACCGGATCCGGATATGAAATCGAAAACACCGAAAACCCGCCCTATCCCGACTATGCGCTGGATAGCCCTATGCCTGGCGCTTGGTTGCGATGGCGCCATCGCACAGCAAACCGCGGATGTGGATGCGCTTGAAGCGGCGGCGCAGCGCGGCGAGGTGCGGGCGCTGCTTCAACTCGCCGCGAAATATGAGCGCGGCCAGAGCGTAGCGCGGGATTTCGTCAAATCCAACGAGCTTTATTGCAAGGCTGCGGCACGCGGCGATACCGACGCCCTGCTGAAACTGGGCGTGATCTATTCCATCGGCCGCGGAGTGCTGGCCGATGAGGGCGTGGCCGCGTTATTGATCGGCAAGGCCGTCGAACAGGGCAATGAACGCGCGAAGCAATTTCTCGAACATGTGAGCCGGCGGACCGGCAGCGTGATGCCCGCATGCCTGAACGAACCGGTGGCCGTGCCGGCTGAATCGCCGTCCGTTCCGGTGGCGAGAAAAGACATCGAGCTTTTGGTGCAGCGCTGGGCGCCGGAATATTCAGTTGACCCGAACCTCGTGATGGCGCTGATCGCGGTCGAATCGAAATTCGACGTTAACGCCGTGTCGCCGAAAAACGCGCAGGGCCTGATGCAACTTATTCCGGCCACGGCAGAGCGCTTCGGGGTGAACAACGCTTACAATCCGCTCGAAAATCTGAAGGGCGGGCTCGCTTATCTGCGATGGCTGATGGCGTATTTCAAAGGCGATGTCGCGCTGGTGCTTGCCGCCTACAACGCCGGCGAGGAGGCCGTCGAGAGGTACCGCGGCATTCCGCCCTACAGGGAAACACGCAACTACGTAAAGCAGATCACCAGCGTCTACAAAAAGGCCAGCCACCCGTACCTCGCCGAGCTCGTCGCGCCCTCGTCTGCGCTAAGCCGGATCAAGCGCGCCGACTAGCCAGCTGGCAAGGGTCGAGCCCGGGTTTACACTTCCCCGATTTCCTCGATCTCCGCATGCACCTCGAGCCAGCGATGCTCGGCCTCTTCGATCAGGCGCGCCACTTCCGCCTGCCGCCGGACATGTTCGGTGTAGCGCTGGTTGTCCGCTGCGTCGAACGCCGGATCGGCCAGCTGCGATTCAAGCGTGCGCTGTTCCTGCTGCCAGCGCTCGATTTTGCGCTCCAGTTGCCCGCTTTCTTTCATTAGCGGCCGGCGGCGCGTGAGTTTCTGCTCGCGCGTGGGCTGCACGGCTGGGGGCGCCTGCCTGCTCTGCGGCCTGGTCGCCGCGGCATTCCCAGCGGCTCCCGCCGCAGCCTGCGCGCTGCGCCGCGCGGTGAGCCACGTCAGGTAATCGTCGAGATCGCCGTCGAACGGCATGGCGCTGCCGTCCGCGACGATCAGGAATTCGTCGCACACCGTGCGCAGCAGGGCGCGGTCGTGTGAAACCAGCACGAGGCTGCCTTCATACTCGGCGAGCGCGCGCATGAGCGCATGCCGCATTTCGAGATCGAGATGGTTGGTCGGNNCCGGCGCACCAGCAGCGCGAGCGCCAGCCGCGACTTTTCGCCGCCGGAGAACGGCCCGACCTTCGCATTCGCCATTTCGCCACGGAAATCGAAACCGCCGAGGTAATCGCGCAGAAGCTGCTCTTTGGTGCGCGGCTCCATACGCATGAGGTGCCAGATCGGCGACTCGTCGGAGCGCAACTGCTCGATTTGATGCTGCGCGAAATAGCCGATCGCCAGCCCTTTGCCTTCAGTGCGCAGGCCCGCGGTGGGCGCGAGCTCGCCGGCGAGCAGCTTGATGAGCGTGGATTNNCGCCGTTGGGCCCGAGCAGGCCGATACGCGCGCCGGGGCGCAGGGTGAGATTCATGGCGTCGAGCACGGTGCGGCCCTCGTAGCCGGCACAAACGCCGTCGAGCACCATCAGCGGATCGGGCGAGCGCTTCGGCTCGGCAAATTCGAAATCGAACGGCGTGTCGACGTGCGCGGCGCTGATGCGCTCCATGCGGTCGAGCGCCNNGATGGGCGATCTCGCGCTGCTGCTTCGCGTACATCGCCGCCTGCATCGCGAGCCGGGAGGCGCGCTGCTCTTCGAACGCCGAGTAGTTGCCGGTGGTGAGCGTCAGCTCCTGTGCATACAGGTGCGCGATGTGGGTGACGCAGGCATCAAGGAAGTCGCGGTCGTGCGACACCAGCAGCAGGGTGCCGCGGTAACTGGTGAGCCATTTCTCGAGCCACACCACGGCTTCCAGATCGAGGTGGTTGGTG
>PLYS01000039.1 GCA_003153455.1 Betaproteobacteria bacterium
CATCTGCTGTTCGCCGCCGGATAGTGTGCCGGCCTCCTGCCACCGCCTATCGCCAAGGATCGGAAACAAGTCGTAGATCTGCGCAAGATCACGGCGGACATCTGCTTCGTCGTTTCGCAGGTAGTCGAGCAGTCCTTTACGTGAGGTCACACTATCCAACGGCCTATGTTCCGTAACCTACCATTCTGCGAATCCGTTTCCGTCGTGCCGTCCGAGCTTTTCTGACTTATCCGCTGATTAGAACAAAATGTTATACGCGTTTGTGCGTAATTTTTTGCAGGCAACGATCATCTACTGAAGCCGCGAGCGGCGTCTATTAAATAAGTGATCATCTCTGCGCCATCGCGTGGGTTGAGCCGTTCGTGGCGCCCCATCACCGCCATGACCGCGATCAAGTTCGCTGCGCGATCAATCAGCGGAAAGGCGAGTGCGCTCACGTTGGGCATCAGGTGACCATGGTTATACGCGTAACCTTGTTGACGGACTTGCGCGATCAGCTGTTCGATTGAAGCGAAATCGCGCGCGAATACGTTTAGGCCATCCTCCACTTTCAGCGCGGCTGTCAGCAGCAGCTCGGTGAAATGCCGTGGGAGGAACGCGGCGAACACCAGGCCGGTCGCGGTTGCGAGCATCGGTAATGCCGCTCCGATCCGCATCGTCATGATGATCGGCTGGCTGCTTTCTTCGACGTGGACGACCGTTGGCCCCTGAGCGCCCCAAACTGAAAGTACCAGGGTTTCGTCGAGACGGTTGCGAAGTTGGCGCTGGAGCAGAATGGCGTCATGGAGCGGTTGATGGGAATTGAGCGCCGCAAGCCCAAGTCGCGTAGCGAGCGGGCCTAAGGCGTAGCGGCGCGTATCGGGGTCCTGACGCGCCAGGCCGCTCGTCAGAAAGCTTGCAAGATAACGATGCACCTTGCCGGGCGACATTTGACCGCCCGCTGCCAACTCCCGCAATGCGACCGGTTTCTGGGCGCGCGCAAGCACCTCGAGGATGCGGGCGGCCACCTCGACGGCCTTAATACCTGTGCGTTTCTCACTTCCCATGGTGGCCTCCACGTTATATCGCAATGCGAAACGGTCGCTCACCGACCGCATAAATATCATTATAGCATTATCATTCAGCGTTCCGCATTGTGGAACAAGTCTCGCCAAAATCGCTACGGGCACCTGCGCTGCCTGATTAGCATGCAGGCCAGGAGGCACACGGGTGACACTCAAAACATTCAAAGCTGCCGCCGTTCAGGCCGCGCCAATTTTCCTCGACGCTTCCGCGACAGTCGAAAAGGCTTGCGCCCTGGCACGTGAGGCCGCTCGGGCTGGCGCCGAACTCATCGTTTTCCCAGAGGTCTTTGTTGCCGGATATCCCTACTGGAATTGGTACCTTTCGCCCCTGCAGGGCAGCCCATGGTTTCCCCGCCTTCAACAGAGTTCGGTGCGGGTTCCTGGTCCCGAGGTCGACAGGCTCTGTCAGCTGGCAGCGCAACTCGGCGTCTATATTGTCATTGGCGTGAACGAGAGCGTGCCCTACAGCCTCGGGACAGTCTTCAACACCAATATCCTCATTGGCCCGGAAGGTTTGATTGCCCGGCATCGCAAACTCGTCCCGACTTTTGCGGAAAAGCTGACCTGGGCAAGCGGAGACGGCAGCAGCCTGCGCGTCCATGAGACGAAATTTGGTCCGCTCGGCATGTTGGCGTGTGGGGAGAACACCAACACGCTCGCCCGCTATACGCTGCTTGCGCAGGGCGAGCTGATCCACATTGCCAACTACATCGCGTTTCCGTTCATCGCGAACTACGACATGCCAGAAGCCATCCGTATCCGCGCCGGCGCGCATTCTTTCGAGGGAAAGATATTCACGATCGTTGCCTGCTCGGCCATGAGCGATGAACTGATTGCAACGCTTAAGCCGACTCCCGAGCACGAGAAACTGTTGACCGGCACGCCCAATGCATTTTCCGGCGTCTACGGACCGGATGGTCGCCTGGTCAGCGAGCCGCTGATCGACCGCGAGGGAATTGTCTACGCCGATATCGACCTCAATCGATGCATCGAACCGAAGCAATATCACGACATCCAGGGGCATTATAACCGCTTCGATATCTTCAAACTCGAAGTCAACCGCATGCCCCTTGAACCAATTCAGTTCCGCGATTCTACAGTGCGCAAAGAACCGCCAATTGCGATCGATGCCGGTCCGGACGAAATCGACGACGGGATCGCATCGATTGCCCGCCTGCGCGTACCGACCAATTAATCGACAGCAACGGGGTAAGGGGCCATGACCACGATTGAAACACCCTCCGCTAACCTGGCGTCAGCCGCCGATCGCAAACGGCAAGTTCGGCGTGTTGCAGCCGCGAGCCTCGTTGGCACGACCATCGAATGGTACGACTTTCTGATTTACGCCACGATGGCCGGGGTCATTTTTAATCAGTATTTCTTCCCGAAAGGCGACGCGTATGTGAACACGATGCTCGCCTATGGGACATTCGCGGCGGGATTTCTCATTCGGCCCTTCGGCGGGTTGCTTTTTGGGCATTTTGGAGACCGCATCGGGCGCAAGCCTCTGCTGGTGCTCACACTAATGATCATGGGCGTCGCGACTTTCCTGATCGGTCTGCTGCCGACCTACGATCAGATCGGGATTTGGGCGCCTGTCCTGCTGTTGACGCTGCGTCTAGTGCAAGGCATCGCGCTTGGAGGCGAATGGGGCGGCGCGGTGCTCATGTCGTATGAATTCGCCAAACCGGAAGAGCGCGCCTATTACGCATCGTTCCCGCAGATCGGTCTTGCGATCGGCTTGTGCTGCAGCACGGGCGTCGTGACTTTTCTCTCGTACGCGTTGAGCGAGCGCGACTTCGTATCTTGGGGCTGGCGCGTGGCCTTCATGCTCAGCATCTTCCTACTTGCGGTCGGTCTGTTCATCCGCTTGCGCGTGCTGGAAACGCCCGAATTTGCCAAAGCACAAGCCCGCAACGAAGTTGCCCGCGTGCCGATGTGGGAAGTCTTGCGCGACTACCCCGGCACTGTCGTTCTTGGCTGGGGCGCCCGGCTGATCGATGGAATCGTGTTCACTATCTACGCGATCTTCACGCTGTCCTATCTGGTCAATGTGGTGAAGATTCCACGGACCACGGTGCTTGCGGCTATCACGGTTGCCGCCTTCGTTCTGATCTTCACGATCCCTTATGCGTCACGGCTCGCCGACCGCATGAGCCGAAAGAAGCTGTACATTATTTTCTCGCTGATCAACGGCTTCGTGACCTTCCCCGCACTCTGGCTGATGCAATACTCCGGCAGCCCGCTGATCGCGTCGGCGTGCATCGTCATTGTCCTGGGTGTTCTGTGGGCTCCAGTCTATGGACCGCAAGCAGCGATGTTCTGCGATCTATTCGACACCCGCGTGCGCTATACCGGAGTCTCACTGATCTATCAGATTGGCGCAATCCTTTCAGTCTCGCTCACGCCGCTCGTGGCCACTGCGCTGCTCCAGGCGAACAACAATCAGCCTTGGTTCATCGCCGCCTATGTAGCTGCCGCCGGCGTCATTAGCGCGATTTGCGTGGCGGCGATGAAACGTGTGCCATAGCAGGCCGGCTGGGGCTGGGATTAATCCGTACAAGCGAGATTAGTGGATGCCGCAAAAACTTTTACCGACGTCCCTTGTCGGCTCCTACGCGCAGCCGGAATGGCTGATCGACCGCAAGAAACTGGCCGGCCGGTTTCCGCCGCGTGTGCGCGCCAAGGAACTGTGGCGGGTGGCGCCGGAATTTCTCGACCAGGCGCAGGACGACGCTACGCTGCTTGCCATTCGCGACCAGGAGCGCGCCGGGCTCGACATCATTACCGACGGCGAGATGCGGCGCGAAAGCTATTCCAACCGCTTCGCCACCGCGCTCGAAGGTGTCGACATCGACAATCCCGGCACCTCGCTTGACCGCTCGGGTCATCCCAATCCGGTGCCGCGCGTGACCGGTAAAGTGCGCCGCAAATATCCGGTCGAGGTGCGCGACGTCGAATTCCTGCGCGTTAATACCGACCGCATGATCAAGATCACCGTGCCCGGCCCGTTTACGATGTCGCAGCAGGCGCAGAACGATTTCTATAAGGACGAGCAGGAGATGGTGCTCGACTACGCGGCGGCGGTGAATGCCGAGATCAAGGATCTGTTCGCCGCCGGCGCCGACGTGGTGCAGATCGACGAGCCCTATATGCAGGCGCGGCCGGACAAGGCGCGCAAATTCGGCCTCGCGGGGCTCAACGCCGCGCTCGACGGCGTGAAAGGTGCGACCGCCGTGCATATCTGTTTCGGCTATGCGGCCATCATCCATCAGCGGCCGGAAGGCTATTCGTTCCTGCCCGAGCTGGCCTCTTCACCGGTGCAGCAGGTGTCGATCGAGACCGCGCAATCCAATCTCGACTGCGCGGTGCTGGACAAGCTGGCAGGAAAAACCATCATTCTCGGCACCCTCGATTTGTCCGACATGGCCATCGAAAAGCCGGAGACCGTAGCCGCGCGCATCCGCCGCGCGCTGCCGCATGTGCCGGCGGAACGCATCGTCGTTGCGCCCGACTGCGGGCTGAAATATCTGCCGCGCGAGGTCGCCTACGGAAAAATGTGCGCCATGGTCGCGGGTGCCAATATAGTACGGCGAGAACTAACCGAGACCTGATCGCCTGCTATGCGCGGCCAAGTTCCGTAACCTGTCATTAGGCGAATCAACATCGCCGAATAGTGTTTTCGGTACTCACACCCATACAACGTGTCCGCAATGTGAACACTGCTGCGCGCACACGTTTCACCTCGACAGTCGCAGACTAACCCGAACAGTCGTCATCATTTCTGTCGATTGGGTTGCGATCCGGCATGTGCCTGCGACGCGCTTGGATTTTCAAGGCATTTTCAAATTTTGGGGCAACCTATTGCTCAAATGCGCAACA
>PLYS01000624.1 GCA_003153455.1 Betaproteobacteria bacterium
GCCCGCGACTCTTGCCGATTCACACGGCGCAAGACCCGTTTCATCGACTCCCCGAGGTTCGCCGTCCGTGTACAGCAAATCGTGAACGCGGGGTGTACCGGTTTGATGCCGTGACACCACAACCAAACGTGATCATCACAACATTAAGTCGACTACACTCACCATCGGCCGCACGGCCGTACGAGCTGGATCAAACTGGCGCGTATCTGCCCGCTCGCCGCCCGGTCAGTTGTCAGGTTCTCCTGACAGACAACCCGTTAACTTTGGTTTAAGGTTGATCACGCAATTTTACGAGAGTGATAACGCTGATCGAATTCTTAGAATTACCCAAATGCCTGAAAGCTGTGGGTTTGCCACGTCCGGATGAACCTCGCTAGGAATGTCANNCGTTAGCGATAGCCACGCAGTTTCTCCATGGCAGCAAAAAGGGAAGATGGATACTGCTGGTAGAACAAGTATTCAAAGCCACGGCCCGGCTCGGCATATGCACCGAGAGAAAGGGAGTTGGAATGCGCGCGCTTCAACCGTCGTTGCACTTGCTCATTCGCTCGTCGCGCCGAGGCCAAGACGCCTGGGCGTCCGCCTGTTTCCGAGCGGGCTCATGGCGGATTCCGCCCGGAACAGGCTCCCGAATTTCACGGGTTTGCGAAGGGGGAGCGATATGAACACACCTGAACTGAACACACCAGAACTTCAACGCGACGTTGCCAACCCCGGGTGGGCTCAATATCGGAGTACTTGACGCCGCCTTCGTCGGCTTTGGGCAGAACGTGGTCCCCTAGCCTTGAACCCGTGCCGTGCCGGACGGATCGTATAACCAGCAGCGCACGGAATGCCCGGGTGCGGCTTGCTGCAACACCGGGTCTTTGACTGAACATACGCTCAGCGCCTTCTGACAACGCGGCTGGAAGGCGCAGCCCTGCGGCAGGTCGACCAGATTTGGCACGGCGCCGGGTATCGTCCGGAGCTTCTTTTCCTTCGCCGCGGTGCGGGTCATGCGTAACCGCGGGATGGAGTTCAGCAGGCCGACNNGCCTGGATGGTTACGTCGAGAGCCGTCGTAGGTTCGTCCGCGAGCAGAACCAGCGGCTTGCACGCGAGCGCCATGGCGATCATTACGCGCTGCCGCATGCCTCCCGACAATTGGTGCGGATATTCCCTGCTGCGCTGGGCAGGCAACGGAATGCCGACTTTGCCGAGCATCTCGATCGCGTAATCGAAGGCTTCGCGCCGCTTCATATGCAGGTGCAGCCTCACCGCTTCGGCGATCTGGGTCCCGATCGTAAACACCGGGTTCAGGCTCGTCATCGGCTCCTGAAAGATCATCGCAATCTTGTTGCCGCGGATCTTGCGAAGCTGCTCCGGCGGAAGCCTGATCAGGTCGTCGCCCTCGAAGTGAATTCCCGCTCCCGACACGGTGCCCGCAGGACGCGGTATCAGACCGAGCACCGCAAGGGCCGTCACCGATTTTCCCGCACCAGATTCGCCCACGATACCCAGCGTTTCACCGGGAGCTACCTGAAAGCTCACTCCGCGCACGGCGCGCAGCGGGCCCGCAGGCGTGGCGAATCGGACGTCCAGGTTTTCCACGGCTAGCAGCCTCTCGGACTTAAGGGTCCGAGAGGCTGCTAAAGGAAAAACCGGCTGACCAATCACAATAAATTCTCTCGAAGCCGTCGAATCTGGGGAAAAATGCGGGAATGTTCGCACATCTGATAGCCTCGTCCGCAATTCTACTGGCGCCGGTTTTGTATTAGGAGTTTGTCGGAGCTAAGTCCGACAAACTCCTAGGCCGTCACGCGACGGCGCCGGCTTTCCGCAGCGTCGCGATTTCCCCGGCGCTGAATCCGACTGACGCCAGGACCTCGTCGGTGTGCTCGCCCACCCGCGCGGGCGGGCGTTCGACCGAGGGACCGCCGTGGGCAAATTTGAACGCTGCCAGAGGTACGGTCATCGGCTTGCCGACGCCGGGCACGCTGTCATGCCGGTGCAGCAATCCGCGATGTTCGAGTTGCGGGTCTCGCAGCGCTTCGCGCAGCTCGCGCACGCGCGCTGCGGGAACGTGCCTGGCCTCGAGGTAGTTTTCCCATTCGTCCGCGGTTTTTTCCTTCATCTTCCCGGCGATCATCGCGAACTTTTCGTCGTAGCGTGCATAACGCTCGTCGAGGCTCGTGCGCTCGGCTTCGGCCGGCTCGCCGATTGCAGCATAAAAGCGGCGATGCTGGCGGCGGTTGGATGCCGCGAGCTGCACGAGGCCGTCCTTGGTTTCGAAAACGGATGATTCCGCAAAACGCATCTTGTTCCCAGCGCGTTTTGGGTTATGGCCCGAATGGAGGTGGTCCGTTACGTGCGAAGCCTGCAGGATCAGCGCGACGTCCAGCATCGCCATATCGATATACTGGCCCTTGCCGGTGCGCAGGCACTGGTAGAGCGCCGCCGAGATCGCGAAGGCGCCGGTCGTGCCGGTCGCATAGTCGATCACCGGCGCGCCGACTTTGATCGGCCCGCTCGCCTCGGTACCGGTCGACGCAGTTATGCCGGCAGTCGCCTGGATTGCCATGTCGTAAGCAGTCTGCACGCCGCGCGGTCCGTCCTGTCCATAGGCGGTCATCGACGCATAAACGAGCTTTGGTTTGATTCGCGCGAGATCCTCGTAGCCCAGTCCCAACGCCTTGAACGCGCCCGGCCGGTAGCTTTCTACCAGTACGTCTGCCCAGTCCTTTACCAATCGCTTAAGTGCGTCCCGCCCGCCTTCGGTCTTGAGGTCGAGCGCGATCGAGCGCTTGTTCGAGCCCTGCGTCAGGAAACCCGTGCCCATGCGTGCTTTGTTGAGTTTCATGTCGGCGCCCGATTCGCGGCTCTGGTCAGGCTCGTTCGGGTCCTCGACCTTGATGACATCGGCGCC
>PLYS01000563.1 GCA_003153455.1 Betaproteobacteria bacterium
CCCTGCGGACAGACGCAAGTATTGGCGGTCGCGCCTGTCACCATCGGCGGCGGACATATGCAGACGCCGGCAGCATTCATGACCTGCGGCGGCGGGCACTCTTGGCACCGATAACCGTTTGTCACCGTCTCCTGGTTCAGGCCGCTGTGAATGGTCACGCCGCTCGGGGGCGAGAAAATCGGCGGCAGCCAGGTGCAGCCCTTTGGCAGAGCCGGCAGGGTTTCCGCGACTACGCAGTGGTAGCCAACCGGCACGCTGTGCGGCACCGTGCTGGTATTGCCGTTGACGTTCAGGGGGTAACTGATCGGCGGGGCCGGCGGGTTCGTGCAGGTCACCGTCATCGGGAAAATCAAAGTGTTCCAGAGCGAGCGCGGGTCGGGAGAAACTTTTTTCGTCACCGTCAGTTCGCCCGGCTTCTCGCAGGTCACCGTGTTGTGCACGATCATGGTGACGGTCGTCCCGTTAATGAGCACGCTCGCCGGGGTCGTGAACGGCATCGGCGTCCACACCGGCACCAAGCCTCGCGGGCAAAGGTTTGGTGGAAATGCGGGCAAGGCAGTTTCCGCGACCGTGCAGGTTTTGCCGAACGGAATGTTGTTCGCCGTGTAGGTTCCGTTGTTGGTCAGACTGAAGGACCAGCTCTGCGGCGGCGCGATACACGTGAGCGTCATCGGGAACAGTGGGCCGGGGTTGGGCCACGGGATCAGGGTGCCGTGGGTCGTGACCTCCTTTTTCACGATGATCGAGCCGCGAATGCACAATCCGCCATCCTGCACGGTGCCCTCTGGGCACTGGCATGGACCGGGAACCAGCGGTGGCGAGCAAATCTGCGGCACGCATTTGCCGCCTTCCATCGTCGTGCCCTGCGGGCAGATGCAGGTGCCGTTGGGGCCGACCACGAGCGGCGGCAGGCATCGCACCGGCACGCATTTTCCATCTACCATCGCCATGTCCGACGGACAGACGCAGCTGCCGGGTATCGCACCAGGAATCATCGGCGGCTGACACTTGTCACCGAAGAAAATTACCGGCACGCATTTTCCGTCCCGCAGCACGGAGCCGGGCGGACACTTGCAGGCGCCAGTGGCCGAATCGAAAACCTGCGGTGGCGGACATTCCCGCTTCACGCATTCCTTGCCTTCCAGCACGGTGCCCGGCGGGCATACGCAAGTCGGCGTGCAGACGTTGCCGCAATTCGGGCCGACGCAGCCACCACCACCACCGCCGCCAGCCGCAACGGCGGCGACCGGCCGGACATAGGCCGAGGGCGCGCAGGGCGTCGTGTAGACGCGCACGCTGCCGATGTGGCCGCTTGCGGCCGGATCGTCGAAGGTGTCGTCGTAGTCGATAAAGTAGCTGATCGCTGGCGGCTCATTGGCGCCGCGCACCAGGTCGACCGGGTTGGCTTGCAGCCCATGCACCAGCAGCGGACCGCCGGGCTCTAGCTGGCTGCGTAGCGTCGGATTGTTGCGGAGATTTTGTCCCGTGGTCCACAGCGCGGCNNGCCGGCAAAGCCGATGGCATATTCCTCAGGCACCAGTTTCCACCGGCTTGGCGACGGCGGATCGTTTGAATCTTTCAGCCAATAGCGCAGCACGCGCGGCTCGCCGGCTTGCGTGAAGGCGGAATAGTCGTAGGCGCCGGCGATCAAGGCGCGCTGCGCCAGGATCATCGCGCCAGGTTGCGAGAATGCGATGTCGGACACCGGCAGCGGGCCGGCCTGCGCCGGAACGTCGAGTTCCCAGCGCGGATCGTTGGCGAAATTGCCGTCGCGCTCGATGCCGACCGACCAGATCTGCGGCCCGGCCACGACCGAGTAATAGAGCCGGTCCTCGTGTACGGCGAGGCCCCAGACCCGGCGCTCGGCAGGAGCAAATCCCCAAGTGTCCGGCTGTTCGCTATCGAAACTGGCGCTGGCGATGTTGGGCCGGTTGCCCGCATTGAACGGCACCGCCGCGAGCCTGGCCGCGGTCAGGCCGGTGACGCCATGATCGTAACTGCCGAGTTCTTTGCCATCGAGATCGAAGCGATGGATCATGCCGGTATAGAGATCAGACACGAACAATTGCTTGTGGGCGGAATCGTAGGCGAGATTGCCGAGGCCCGGGCCTGGATTGGGCACGCCGTTGAGCGTGACATTGGCGAATAGTGTAACCGCTCCGGTGCGTCCGTCGATTTTGTAGATCGCTCCAGGACCGCCTTGCAGGTCAAGGCCGAACTGGCCCTTCATCCAGCCGGCGCTGGGCCCGCCTTTTTTCCGCCGTTCGGGCAAGCCGTCGCGTCCGCGATTGACAATGTTGAGACCGAACACAGACGTTGCGGCGACATAGATGTTGGGCTGCGCGGAATCGTCGAGCGCGACGCCGAACACCTGGCCGACGTCTTTTGCATAGACATCGAAGGTCTTGGGAGCCTGGAACAACCGCCCGTCCCAGACATAGCCCGGCTTGCTGACATCGACGATGCGGGCCGACGGCCCATCGGGATTAATGAAGGTGAGATCGATGGCGGACTTGTTCGGCGGGCGTGGCTTGCTCGGGTCGGGGGCGATCGTTCCGGAGAATCCAGAGACGACCGCGTCACCCAAACTCAGGTTTGGCGGACGATCGGTCTGTTGCGCGCCAGCGCTACCTGGATGAACAAGGAATAGTGCAAATAGCGCCACAAGCGGCGCAATGACCTTGGACATAAAGCCTCCCCCTCGCTCCCACTTCATGCGGAGCGCAATCCACTTCCCGTGGCTTTTTTCGCTAAGTTTATTTGGCGCGAACGCCGCTGGATTGCGCAGCGCCGAGCCGAAGCTCTGCAATCATACTTGTTCCGCGACTTAAAGGTGAAATATCTTTCTATTTTGGCGCCGCTATTTCCCGGGCGGTCTAATTGACTCACATCAATGCGGCGCCGGCGCAATTGTGTATTAGGCGCGTTCGATTTGCCGATCCCACCGGCCGGTTCTCTTCCGGCAACTGATTGCGACACAACAGTCGTTGAAGGCGCGCAGAGCGCGACCCATCGCAAAGANNAGCGTGCTCGCGGGGACCGGCGGACCGCCGGCGTGAATGTTGGGTCGCGTGATGGCGCAGGGCGGGGGACAATCAGACGCGCGCCGCGATTCAGGCGTGCTTTTCGTCAGCGCTGACACGCGCGGGCGAAATCGCAGCTTCTTTTCCGCGGCCTGAAGTCAGGATGCCTGGATTCAGCCGCGGTTCGGCGCCGATCCAGTACAATATNNCGAAGCCGGTGAACAGGCCCCACCATGGACTGTGCGCCAGGAACAATATGGACCCGAGGGTAATATTGACCCCGACCGTGACATAGATGCGTCGTTCAAGATACCAACTGTCGGTCTGCAGGAAATAAAGCTTCCAGCGTGTCGGCGCGCTGGTCGCAAGCATGGGCGCAAAACCGAGCAGGCGGAGCACGTTGCCGATCGGGCAGAAGCCGGTGAACGCGACATTGATGGAGACAAGTCCGGTGGCGGTGACCCCGAGAATCCACAACGGATTTACCAGCACCGCCAGCGCCGTGCTGGTCAGCAGAACCACGCCAGCGATCAACCAGACCGTCCGCTCGATATACCAGCGGTGCGTCGGGACAATATAAATGCCGGAGCGGAATGCCATAACTAAACGTTATCCCTTGAAACGTGCGATCGCAAGTAGTGAGCGGACGAGTTTAGGCAGTCTCTTCCCAAAATATTAGACAAATTCTCGTGGACTGAGCTGCCGAAGCCGGCCGAATGGGGCGCGAAATTCAGGTTGGAGTTGGATTATACGCGCGCGGCAGGTCGTTCCGGCAAAGGCCGCAAGGATTTGCTCACAAGACCAACCCGAGGCTGAGCAGCAGGCCGAACAGGAACTGCAACTGCACCGTTTGTACGAGAATTCCATTGAAGGCCCGCCCTCGCGGCTCACGGATAAAGCGGTAAATCAGCACGAACGCCAATGGCGACGCTCCCAGAACCGGCCACACATGACCACGCGGCAGGGTATGCCCGATCAGTGGCAGCAGCGCGAAGGGAAGCAGCAACAGCCCGGAATAAATCCAGATCGTGATGTGGGCACCCGTTATGATGGCCAGCGTTTTCCGTCCCACGCGCGCGTCGGCTTCGGCATCACGATGATTGTTGATCAACAAAACCGCCCCAGCCAATAAACCCAGCGCAAGGCCGGCCACCATCGCCGCCGAACTAAGATCTGCGGTACATAGCCAATATGTGCCGCACACAGCGCCGACGCCAAAGAAGGCCACGACAAAGATCTCTCCCAGCGGGGTATAGGCGATAGGCAGCGGACCGCCGGTGTAGGCCCAGCCCGACAGAATCGACAAAACGCCGAGCAGGAGAATCGGCCAGCCGCCGACGAA
>PLYS01000453.1 GCA_003153455.1 Betaproteobacteria bacterium
GTGCCGCATACTCCGATTTTGCAGTTGCTCCTCAGCGTGCGGTTTATCATCAGCTCGATATTGTAAAAACCTTCTGCTACTTACTGGACCGCTTTTGCGCACGAGGCGCCATCGCCAATGAGGAAAAGACGCACTTCCTCACCCTCGGTCTTGGAAAGTGCTCCCGCAAGTCGTAGCGCGTTGTAGCTGCGTTCCGTCCCGTAAGGTGCATCATTCAGGATGAACAGGGTTTTCATAAAGTTTGCTTAGTGGGATAGACACCAAATAGCCGTGTCTCCACGTTTTGCGCGATGCCGGCGGTTCGTGGTTCCAGGCAGTGGACGGCTACCCAAGCCGGGCAAATCCCGGTGGCGACCGTCAAACAGGCGCTTTTATTTGCCGTCGACTACCAGCGGCGTGTCCCAGTCCTGTCGGCGCATCGGTGCCGATTGCCAACGTCTGGAAACACTCGCATCCCATTCGTGTGTGAAGAAGTTTTCGGCATCCGACTTGGACTGCCAAAGATATATTTCGACCACTGATTTGCAATCTGCGGTCATTCCGAAATAGGTGCGGATCAAGCCGGGAATACCCTTATTGTCTGACCCAGAGGCTTCAATTTCCTGCAGGATGTCTTGCCTGCTTGTTCCTTCGTTAACGTTGATTGTCAACATGACGGTATGCATCAGATTCTCCTTTTCACAAGACAAAATTCGCGTCCGAGCAATGTGGCCGGATCTCGGACTCCCGCCTCGATTCCCGGCGATCCAGCCACGAGTTCTGCGGAAGAGCCTCTACTTCATGGCCTCCTCCATATGCTCCATCATCGTGAAGAGCACCGGCCCGTCACCGCTGACCAGGACGTCTTCTTCCAGCCTGCAGGTCTGCGGAAGACCGGGATGCCCCGCGAAGGTCTCCACCGCAAAGTACATGTTTTCCTTGATCTCGGCGGGGTAGTCCAAAGAATAGGCCCGCGAGATCCACATCCCTTCGTAGAGCGTGAGGCCGATGCTGTGGGCAAACTGCTGCAGCGTCACGGTGCCGTACTTGTCATCATCGTACTTTGGAAAGCAGGCGGCTACGTCTGCCGTCGTGTTTCCGGGCCGGAGCTTGTCGATCGCCGCATACATGGAGTCGTACACCTCGCGGTACAGACCGATCTCCTTCTGATTCATCTTTTCGGCGCACTTGAAGCACCGGACGAAATCGATGAAGTAGCCGGAAGGCCCGGTAGCATTGATGTCTACGATCAGCAGGTCACCCTGCCTGATCATTTTGTTGGTGGCCCATCGCCGATACGGGCTTGTATTGCCTCCCGATGCCACGATGATGTCGTAAATGATCTCGCAGCCCCGCTCCAGCATGAATTCGTGAACCTTGGCCTCGATCTCACGCTCCGTAACCCCGGGTTTGAGCCAGTTGTACTTGATCTGCCACATTGCCGCATCGCCGATCGTCGATGACTGCTTCAGCAATTCGATCTCGTCACGTGTCTTGACGACCCTGGCGGCCGACATCGCGGGCCATCCGTTGACGATATTCAGCCCTGCATCTCTGAAGGCCTGGAGAGATGGCATGTCGAGGTTGTCGATCCCGATCTTCTCCTTTTCAACCTTGCCTTCCCTGAGAACATCCACAACGCTGTCAACCATCCTCTTGGCCATGTGAGGAACGGCCCCTTCGGCCCACTGCCAGGTGATCGCCGGGCGGATTCTATCTTCTGGCAACCAGGGTAGATCGATCACCGCGCAGTGGAGGTCTGATCCGGCCGTCTCAAACAAAACCGGCTCCCCGCCCCGCGGAAGGACGACGTACCGGATGTTGATGTTGTATTTCCAGTTGCCCTGGTAGGATCCGGTTACGTACCGGATGTTCGCCCCGGCAAAAAGAACGAGCGCGCCCAGGTCGAAGGCTTCCATCTGCTCGCGCGTGCGCTGGAGGCGTGCACGCCGCATACGCTCAAAATCGACCCGATACTGCCAGTCGGCCCCGGTTTGGCTGTAGAGGCGGCGCGGCGACCACTCATGCGGCTTGCCGATGAATTCAGTGCTGACGTCATATCCCATGTTGTTGCTCCTTTCTTGCCTTAACGGCTGTCTTCTGTTTACAGCTTTGACGACCTTACTCAAGAGCATCACTTTTGCGCGCTTCGGTGGTGTGCGCGGTTCTTCGTTCGGCTTATGTCGATGATAGCGCTGCACGCACGTGATAGCTTGACCTTAGTCAAAGGGAGGAGGCATTCCAGAAGGTGACAAACGACGAGTCTTCCGAAGCCTTATCGCACTTCAAATCGCTCCTGATGTCTAAACGAAGCAGCTACACTATCGTGATAACGTTGTTGTCCCTCAGAATTGAATCCGCCGACCATTTCAGGAGGTTTCGATGGCCCGCAAAGCAAAAACAGTTGAACCGAAAATTATCAAGGCGTCCAGCATCGATCCCAAGCGGCGGCGCAGCACGGCGCCAGATGGTCTTTACGATCCGGCCAATCCTGACCACCGCTGGGACCGTCCGCTGCAGGCACCGGGTCGCATGCAGGTGGACTTTGAAGAGCGCGTCGATTTCCGGAGGCTGCACGAATATCGCCTTGCGCGCACGCGCAATGCACTGGCAACATCGCGCCTCGGCGCGCTGCTCGTGTTCGACCAGCACAACATCCGCTACATATCCAGCACGGTGATCGGCGAGTGGGCGCGCGATAAGCTCACGCGCTGGACGCTTCTCACCGGCAATGGCGAGCCCTACGTCTGGGATTTCGGTTCGGCCGCGCGCCATCACAAACTCTATGCGCCGTGGTTGCCCAAGAACCACTGTCTCGCGGGTAACGTCGGTCTGCGCGGCGCGGTTTCTCCCAAAGTGGGGCTTTTCGAAGACGCGGCCAAGGAGATCAGGGACATACTCGAGCGCGAAGGCGTCGTGGACATGCCGCTTGGCATTGACGTCGTGGAACCGCCAATGCTGTTCGCGCTGCAGAAACTGGGAATCCAGGTGCGCGACGGACAGCAAGTGATGCTGGACGCGCGCGAGATCAAGAGTCACGACGAGATCACGCTGCTCAACATGGCAGCGGCGATGGGTGACGGCGTCTACCAGGACATTTTCGAGGCTCTCAAGCCCGGCGTGCGCGAGAGCGAGATCGTAGCGCTGGCGACCAAGCGGCTCTACGAGATGGGGTCGGACTGTGTGGAGGCGATCAACGCGATCGCGGGCGAGCGCTGCAGCCCGCATCCGCACAATTTCACCGACCGCCTGATCCGCCCCGGCGACCAGGCTTACTTCGACATCATCCAGTCCTACATGGGCTACAAGACCTGCTACTACCGCACCTTCAGCGTCGGCAAGGCGACTGTTGCCCAGATCGACGCGTACCGCAAGGC
>PLYS01000374.1:0-6119 GCA_003153455.1 Betaproteobacteria bacterium
AGGACTGCCGGCGAGAAATTGCAGGAACTTGCGGCGACTCGAATCACTGGGGGTGAATGTGCTCATGGCTCATCCTTGTTTTGGCGGGACGATAGGCACCAGCACGTAAGGCTGCCGGCCGGAACCGAAGTGCAGCGTGGTGGTGCCGCCGAAAACGTCTACCGGGCGATCGCCCGGCTCATCGTGTTTGAACGGTCCCACGCCCTGCATGGTGTATTTCACGCCCTGCAGCTCGAGCGGCGGGCCGCCGTGATCATAATCCTTGCCGCGCACCCACAGTCCGAGACGGTAGCCCGGCGGAGCCACTATGCAGGTCGGCCAGATCTCGACGTCGAGCTCGACCGGCGCGCCGGGCTTGAGGGGCCATAACTCGTCATGGGCGTGATAGGGCCGGTACGGCAGGGACAGCTCCGCATCGAGCTTGCGGTGCGAAGCCCGCAGCCAGCCGAGCGCGATCGGCGTGCGCGGATCGTTGGCGCCGTGGAACAGCACCTCCTTGCCGTCCGGATCGAACAATCGCAACGCGAGGAAGATGTCGGCGTCGGTGGTCGTCGATGAAACGAACAACTTTGCCGCCACCGGTCCAGTGATCTCGGTCTCCTCCGTCAGCGGCGGAGTGAGGAACATCAGGCCGTCGCCCAGAGCCTCGAACCCGAGCCGTGCATCCCCTATGGGCGCCTCGCGCCCGAGGCTGCGATTGCCCGGGTCGAGGTAGAGCCTGGTCCATTGCGTGCGCGCGATTGGCCACTCGTTCTCGTGCCGCACTACGTACACCTCACCCGGGTGGCGGATTTGCAGTTGCACCGGCGGCTGCTTGTTCCAGCCCGTGTCCTCGCCCTTCAGGAAGTGACCGAGAAAGCGCTTTTGCAATCCGACGCCGTAGTTCGTGTAGAAGTGCGTCCAATGGGCCCGACCGTGGATCTCCAGCCACTTCTGCTTTGACGCGGCCCGCAGGTACCCTTCGGTGTTGCCGCGCAGATGCAGTCCGTGGCCGCCCCAGTTGCCGGCTGAAAGAAGCGGGACCGTGATCTTGTCCCAGTGCGCGGAGCGATCCCGATAATATTGGCCATCAAGCGGATGGCGCGACACGTCGCGCCACAGGTCGCCCGCGTTCCTGTCCAGCTCCTGCTGTGACAAGGTCTCCGGTCCGCTGACCAATTCCCCGGTGACGGGGTTGCGCGGCCCGCGCTCGCCGACGCCGTATTGCACGCGTCTGACCTGGCGGTCCTGGAAATTGCGCGCGAACGTGGACAGGATGCCGCCGTGGTGCGTCGCATCGCGGTAGCGGTCGGCGTAGCCTTCCCAAACGCATATCGCGGCGAGATGCGGCGGCTGCAGACCCGCCACGCGCCACTGATTCATCGCGTAATAGGAGATGCCGTTGAGGCCGATCCTGCCGTTGCTCCAAGGCTGCGCGGCAGCCCATTCGATGCAATCGTAAAGGTCTTTGGCCTCGCGCGGATTGTGATGGTCGAGCACGCCCGGCGACCGTCCCGCGCCGCGACTATCGACGCGGATGCAGATATAGCCGTCCGGCACCCACTTCTCCGGATCGATCACTTCCCAGTTCTGGTACTTGTTCGAAGAACCTTCGGCCGTTTCGGGAAACGCGGCGGTCATGCGATCCCACTGGCTCTTGAAGAATTCCTGAAACGAGAGGCCCTTCCCGTAGGGGCCGTAGTTCAGAACGACCGGATAGCGGCCTTCGGCAACCGGCCGGAACACGTCGGCGCGCAACACAATGCCGTCGTCCATCGCGATCGGTGCATTCCAGTCGATCCGCATTCCGTCGCGGATTTCGCTCCGCGCATCGTTCGGCGGCGTTTCAGTCTTCGTGTTCATGTGGTCCTCGTGATGATGTCTGATGTCTCATTTGGGTGCTTGCAGGCCGAGCTGGGCGACGATGGATTTCTGATGCTGGAAGTCCTCTGCCAGAAACGCTGCGAACTTCTCAGGCGTCGAGCCGACGATCTCGAGAGCACCGTCTTCGAAGACTTTCCTCAATGCCTGATCGGCCAGGGCATTGACGGCTGCGCGATGGATGCGATCGATGCGATCGCGCGGCGTACCGGCAGGAAACCACAAGCCGTAATAACCGCGAATGTCCATCTTCTCGTATCCGGCTTCCTTGAACGTCGGAACATCGGGCAGGGCCGACGTACGGCGCACACCCGTGCTCGCGATCGCGCGGACCTGGCCGGCACGCGCGAACTGCAAGACCGAAGGAATGCCGGAAAACGTCATGTCGATCTGCCGGCCGATGATGTCCGTCAGAATGTTGTTCGTTCCTTTGTACGGCACGCCGAAGATGTCGATGCCGGCAAACAGCTTGAACAGCTCGGCCGCGACATAGGGCGGCGTTCCACTTCCGGTGTGCCCATAATTGAACTTACCCGGATTCTTCTTCGCCAGTGCGACCAGCTCCTGCAGGCTCTTTGCAGGGAAATCCGGCCGCGTGGTGAGTATGGTGCCTTGACTGTGGACGAGCTGTGTGACGGGCATCAGATCGCGAAACGGATCGTAACCCGCATTGGGCATCACCAGCGGCGTGGCAATCATCGAGCCCGTAGTGAGCAACATCGTGTAGCCGTCAGGCGCCGCGGCGGTGACGTACTTGACTCCGATTACGGAATCGGCCCCGGGGCGATTTTCGATCACGACTGTCTGGCGGAGGTCTTCCGCCAGCTTCTGCGAGAAGGCGCGGCCCACGAAATCGACTGCCCCGCCGGCCGTAAAGGGAATGACGATCTTTACGACCCGGCTGGGATAATCCTGCGCCCTGGCCACTCGATCGGACAGTAGCAAGCTCAGCGCAAGAAAAAACGGCAACGATCCGATTGCGGTGCGCCTGCAGTTTGAATTCGACCAACGTCCCATTCGGCGATTACTCCATTCGTTACAGCCCGATAAACGGACCCTGCTATTGTAGGAGAAGTTTTGGGCGGGGGATAATTTGCCGGGAAACCAGCGTCCATGTACTATGGGAACCTAAGCGTCTATACGTCTAGGAGTCTTTATGGAGCAAATTGAGGAGGATATCGTGCGGTGGACTGTGAAAGTATCCAAAGACACCGATGTCTCGTTACGGTCTTTTCTGGCGCAGCGTGGGATGAAGAAAGGCGATCTTTCCAAGTTCATCGAGCGCGCAGTGCAAAAGGAGGTGTTCGCACAAACTGTGGCGGACGTTCAGGCGCGCAACGTCAACGTGCCGGATGAAGCAATTGAGGCAGACATCGACGACGCGCTGCGCCGGGTGCGTGCGCAAATGTGGGGTAGAATCAAGGCGCGCAAACCCAAGGCGAAGAAGAAACAGTAGCACCGCTGACACCTCGCATGCGCGTCATTCTCGACACGAACGTTTTGCTGAGCGCATTCATTCGTGTCGATTCCAACCCGTACAAGCTTCTCCAAGCCTGGCTTGACGGCCGCTTCGAGCTGGTGTCGAGCGGAGCGCAAATCGAAGAGATCACGCGCGTCGCACGTTATCCGCAGGTGCGCCGATACATTTCGCCTGCAGACGTTGGATGGCTGGTCAATCGAATTCGGGACCGCGCACTGGTTATCGATCGCTTACCCAAGGTCGACGTTTCTTCCGATCCGGCCGACAACTTTCTGCTCGGGATGGCAGATGCCGGAGAGGCCGATTACCTTGCCACCGGTGACAAGTCCGGCGTGCTGGCGATCGGACGACACGGAAAGACGACGGTCGTGACCGTCACCGAGATGATCAAGACGCTCAGGCTCGAATAGATTGGCCGCCCGATGAACAGGCGATGCGGCGCGCTGCACGATCCGCCCGTGGATGTTTGCCGGTGGCTGCCACGTCGCAGCGCTTTCAGCACACCCCGAGAGATACCGAGATGTCGTCAAGTCAGCCATTGAGCGGTTACAGGATCGTCGAAATCGGGCATAGCGTGGCCGCCCCTTACGCGGGGATGATCCTCGCGGACCTCGGCGCGGATGTCATCAAGATCGAGCACCCGGACGGCGGCGACTACGCGCGCGGCTGGGGACCGCCGTTCTGGAATGAAGCGGCGCCGCATTTCGCGGCCATGAACCGCAACAAGCGCAGCGTCGCAGTCGATCTCGCGGACAATGCGCAGAGCGCGGCGCTGAAGCAGTTGATCCTCGACGAGGCCGACGCTGTGATCTGCAATCTGCGCCCGGGAACGGCTGAGCGGCGCGGCTTGGGCGCGCAAGCGTTGCTCGCCGCGAAGCCGGCTCTCGTCTACTGCGAAGTCGGCGCGTTCGGCAGCGGCGGTCCGCTCTCGGACAAGCCGGGTTACGATCCGCTGATGCAGGCTTACGGCGGCCTGATGAGCATCACCGGTGAAAGCGTCGAGCGGCCGCCGATACGCGTCGGCGTCTCGATGATCGATATCGGCGCCGGACTATGGGCGGCGCTCGGCGTCATGGGCGCGTTGTTGGAACGTGAGAAGACCGGACGCGGCGGGCTCGTCGAAACGTCGCTGTACGAAACCGCGGTCGGCTGGGTGACGATACCCATCGCCCGCGTGAACATCGAGCCGGCGCCGCAGCTGCCTCACGGCTCGGGCGCGCCCGGCATCGTTCCGTATCAGGCTTTTCGTACCGCCGATGGCTGGCTCGTGATCGGCGCGGGTAACGACAACCTATTTGCCAAGCTGGTCGAGGCGCTCGGCCTCGCAGACTTGGCGAACGACGAGCGCTACCGGGCCAACCGCGGGCGCGTGCAGCACCGGGCCACGCTGATACCGGTCCTCGAAGCCGAAGCAGCGAAACGCACGACCGCGCAACTCGCGGCGCTGCTCGACGAGTTCGGCGTGCCTAACGCACCGGTGCAGAAGATCGAGCAGGTGATCGACAACGCGCAGACCCGGGCGCTCGGCATCGTGCAGCAGGGTCCGTCAGGCGCCTTGCCGACAGTGGGCTTGCCGCTGCGCTTCGACGGCAAACGCCCCGAGTACAAGCAGGCGGCGCCAACGCTCGGCGCGCATACCGAGGAAGTCATGGGCCGGTATCGCGGGTCGCGCCCCTCGTAACGCCTTATTGCTTTTCATTCGCTGTCGATGTTTTGGAGACGCAGTCATGGCTGACACCGCAAGCAAAGCCCCCAGCGCAGAAGCGCTCATCAACGTACCGGTCGGCGAGGATTATCCGGAGATCCGCGAGGCGGTGCGCCGCGTCTGCGCCCGCTTCCCCGCTGAGTATTGGCGCAAGCTCGACGCGGACGAGGCGTATCCCACCGAATTCATCAACGCGTTGACCGAAGCGGGCTTTCTCGCGGCGCTGATCCCGGAGGAATACGGCGGCACCGGCATGCCGCTGCGCGCGGCCGCGGTCATCCTCGAAGAAGTGTCCACGGCCGGCTGTCACGCGGCCGCGGGGCACGCGCAGATGTACACCATGGGCACGGTGCTGCGGCATGGCAGCGCGCAGCAGAAGCAGAAATATCTGCCCGAGATCGCGGCCGGCCGTCTGCGCTTGCAGGCCTTTGCGGTCACCGAACCCACCACGGGTTCGGATACCACGCAACTCAGGACCCGCGCGGAGCGCACGGCAACCGGGTACCGGTTAAACGGACAGAAGGTGTGGACCTCGCGCGCGCTGCATTCCGACCTGATGCTGGTGCTCGCCCGCACCACACCGGCCACCGAGGTGCGCAACAAGGTCGACGGCATCTCCACCTTTCTCATCGACATCCGGGAATCGCTGGGCAAGGGACTCACGATCCGGCCGATCAAGGCGATGATCAACCATCACACGACGGAAGTCTTTTTCGACAATCTCGACATCCCCGCCGACAGCCTGATCGGGGAGGAAGGCAACGGTTTTCGCTATATCCTGGACGGTATGAACGCCGAGCGCGTGCTGACTGCGGCAGGGGCGTTGGGGGCGGCGCGGTGGTTCATCCGCAAGGCCACGGCTTACGCCAACGAGCGGGAAGTGTTCGGGCGCAAGATCGGCCAGAACCAGGGCATCCAGTTCCCGATCGCGCAGGCCTACATACAATCCGAATCCGCCGATCTGATGATCCGCCGGGCCGCAGCGATGTTCGATGCGGGCGTGCCTTGCGGCGCGCAAGCCAACATGGCGCGCTATCTCGCCACCGAGGCCTCGTGGAACGCCGCCGAGGCGTG
>PLYS01000374.1:6126-11757 GCA_003153455.1 Betaproteobacteria bacterium
GACGCGCCTCCTTTTTTCGGGAGTGGACGCCACCCGGGCGGAGGAGTTTCGCGAGAATGACGAGCAGGTGGAGCGCCAGGAGGAGCAGATCGCGCATGAGTCGAACGTTATTACGCGCGCCAATCTCCGCAAGACCGCCCCGCAAGGGTCATTCGGGCTAGAATTTAGGAATTCGCCACCGACAGGCAGGCCGCTTGAAACCGAAGCTCGCACTGTGGCTTGAAGCTGATCAGCCCGTAGACCTTGTACCAGTGGAGGGGACCGTGAGAAAGTGGGTGATCGCGATAAGCTGCGTCGCACTGTTCAACGTATCAGTTTCTCTTGCTGCCTATCCTGAGCGGCCGATACGCTTCATCGTGTCTTCCGGAGCCGGAGGCGCTCCGGATTTCAATGCACGGATACTTGCCGCCGAGCTCGGCAAACAGATGGGGCAGCAGTTCGTGGTCGACAATCGGCCGGGTGCGGGCTCGACTCTGGGCACGAACATGATGGCGAAGGCCCCACCTGATGGGTACACCATCGGTTACGGCACCATCGGCCCGATCGCCATCCAGCGCAGCCTGCAACGCAATCTGCCCTATGACGCCGACAGGGATTTGAAACCGGTGGCGCTGGTGACGCTCACGCCGAATATGCTTGCCGTCACCCCGTCGCTCCCGGCGACATCGGTCAAAGAACTGATCGACTATGCGCACGCAAATCCGGGCAAACTCTTGTTTGCGTCCACCGGCACCGGGGCAAGCCAGCATCTGACCGGCGAATATTTCAAGTTCGCGACTGGCATCCAGATCGACCACGTGCCGTTCAAACAGGCTACGCCGGCACTCGCGGATCTGATCGCGGGCCGCGTACACCTGATGTTCGAGAACATCAATTCGGTCGCCCCGCATGTAAAAGCAGGCCGCCTGCGAGGGCTTGCAGTGACGACCCTGAAGCGCGTGACGGCGTTTCCGGAATTGCCCGCCGTCGCGGAAACAGTACCCGGCTTCGAAAGCGTATCGTGGGGCGGCGTGGTCGTGCCTGCAGGCGTGCCGCAGGCGATCATTGCTCGCCTTAACAAAGAAGTGAACGCCGTTTTGACGCTGCCTTATGTCAGAGAAAAATTCGCTGCGTTCGGCGTCGAGCTGCAAGGCGGGCCACCCGAGGTGTTTGCCAGCCAGATCAGGAAAGACGCAGCGAAGTGGGCCGACGTGATCAAACGGGCGGGCCTGGAGCCTGAGTAAAACCCCGTGCGTGGCCGATAAGAAGCTCGATCCTCCCGACCTCGAGGCGATTGCCGGGCGCACGCTGGATCTAGTGCAGCGTGTATCGTCGTGCTCGATGCGGTATATGGATACTGGTCTATCGTCGCGTCTACGCCACGTGCGCGGGCTTCATCTATCTACGGGGCGTTGCAGGCAGAATTTGTACTGGTTTCATTACATCCCGTAAATTAACTCCAACCCCGGCGAACCAGCTACTCTTCCCCGCCTGCGATCGCCGCAAGGCTAATTGATCTTGATCCCCGCGTCTTTCACGACCTTGACCCAGCGCGCATAGTCGGTGCGGATACGATCATTGAAGTTCGCCACGGTGCCACCGGTGGGCGCCATCCCCTGCACTTCGAAAAACTTCTTCATGTCGCCGGTCTGCAGAATCTTGTTGACCTCGGCGTTGATCGTCTGGATCACCCGCGCGGGAGTGCCGCGCGGCGCCATCACGCCGTACCAGGTCACCAGCGTATAACCCGGCAGGGTCTCGTTAACGGTCGGGAGTTCAGGCAAGGTGGGCCAGCGCGTCTCGCTCGTCACCGCCAGCGCCCGCAGCCGTCCCGACTGGAAATGCTGCACGGTGCCGGGCAGGCTGCCGAGTATGAACGGGCACTGTCCGGAGAGCACGTCGACCATCGCCGCGCCGGTGCTCTTGTACGGCACGTGGATCATTTTGATTTTCGCCATGCTGGCGAACCACTCGGTGCCGAGATGCGTGAATCCGCCGAGCCCCGTCGACGCATAGGGGAGCGTTCCCGGCTTGGCGCGCGCCAACTCGATCAGCTCAGTGGTGGTCTTCGCCGCAATTGAAGGATGCACCACCAGCACATGCGGCGAGTAGCCCAGCTCGACGATCGGCACGATCTCCTGCAGCGGATCGAAAGAGAGCTTCGCCGTCGCCGGCGTGGCCGCGAAGCTGCCCGACATCATCATGAGGGTGTAGCCGTCGGGGTTGGCCCTGGCGGTCAGCTCCATGCCGATGATGCCGGCCGCGCCGCCACGATTGTCGACCACGAACTGCTGGCCGAACGCCTCGGAGAGCTTCTGCGATATGGGACGCGCGGTGAGGTCGGAACCGCCACCTGGCGCGAACGGCACGATCACCCGCACCGGCTTCGACGGATAGGTTTGTGCGACGGATGGCTGCGCGATTGCGCCGGACGCAAACGCGGCCACGGCGGCAAGGACTAGATTTTGCACTGGTTTCAGCACATTTCTCCCTTCACGAATCACGAACCACGAACCACGAGCCACGAGCCACGAATCACGAGCCATGAACCACGTTGTCAGCAGCAGCTGCTACTGCTTGACGTATTTTCTGAGGTTCTTCGAGTTTGTTTGCGCGCCGTAGACGTTGCCCATCGCATCCGCCGCCACGCCTTCCGGCGAATCTGAAAGGTCCTTAGTCAGTCCGGGCTCGGGAATGAAAGCGATGACCTTGCCGTCCTTCGCGCTGGCGACCCAGATGCCGTCTTTCTTGCCCGCGACCCGCTTGCCGTTTGGCAGGGTGTCGCCGACGTAAAGGTTGTCTTTGGCGTCGATATAGAGCCCGCTCGCCCGGCCGAGGTGCTTCCACTCGGTGATGAATTTCCCGTCCTGATCGAAGATCTCGATGCGGACGTTGTTGCCGCGATCGGCGACAAACACGCGACCCTGCGAATCGATCGCGATCGCGTGCGGCTCGTCGAACTCGCCCGGGCCGGTGCCTTTCTTGCCCCACGTCTTGATAAACTTGCCGTCCTTCGAGAACTTCACGATGCGCGCGTTCGAGTCTCCGCCGTGTCCATCGGCGACGTAGATGTCGCCGTTCGGAGCGACCGCGACGTCGGAGGGCCGGTTAAAAGTGTCGGGGCCGGTGCCGGCGACGCCGGGCTTGCCGAGCGTCATCAGCATTTTTCCTTCGGGGCTGAACTTGACGACCGTGTGGCCTTTGCCCTCCTTGTTGCCGTCGGCGTCGGTCACGTACACGTTGCCGTCCTTGTCGAGGCCGATACCGTGCGGAAACACGAACATCCCCGCGCCGAAGCTCTTGATGAGCTTGCCCGACTGATCGAATTCGAGAATGGGGTCCAGCTTCGAATCGTCGCACCGGGTCCCGCCGCACCGCTCGAACACCCAGACGTGGCCGTTGCGATCGACATCGACCGCGCCGGTTCCTCCCCATGTCCTTCCCTCGGGAAGCTTCGCCCAGCCGTCGACGACGCGATACGGATTCGGTTGCGCCTGCGTTTCGATTCCGAACAGCAACGGCAGTAAAGCAATGACTGCGGCGCGCGCAAGCTTGAACAGACGTGTGTGTAGCATCATGGTCTCCTCCCTGATGTACGGATTTGTTGCGGACTCTTAGCTTCCGCCTCGCCCGCGCCGCCGTCAAGAGATTAAATGGGGGCAGCTCAGTCTGAGCCCTTACCGCGTTCGATTTATTCCCAAATCAGGGCTTGACCTGGCAGGCTATGCCCGCTGCCGGCCGGGTGCGGGCGTTCGCCAGAGACTGGTCCACTCCGAAGCGGGCATAATAGGCGCGCAGATTAATGCTCCGTTAGTCACAGCAAAATGTTGAAAGACATGAATCGTGCTTTCTCGCCACGCCTGCTGCTCCTCCTGGCGCTCGTTGCTCACGCGCCATGCCATGCCGCTGCCGAAGCGCAAACGTTCCCCGCAAGATCCGTACGCGTAATCGTGACGACTTCTCCAGGCGGCGGCGTCGATATTACGATGCGCACTGTGGGTCAGAAGCTCACCGAGTTGTGGGGCAGCGCCGTCGTGGTGGACAACAGAACCGGCGCGAGCGGCATCATCGGGCTTGATCTGGCCGCCAAGGCGCCGCCTGACGGGCATACGCTGGTTGTGGTCACCGACGGTCATACGGGGCATGCCGCCACGCACGCAAAACTCCCGTACGACCTGCTGCGCGACTTTGCGCCCGTCACGGAAATGGTGACGACGTATTATCTGTTGCTCGCTCATCCGTCGGTCGGCGTGCAGTCGGTCCAGGATCTGGTTGCGTTGGCGCACAGCAAACCAGGCACCCTCACGTACGGCTCGACCGGAACAGGTCAAACCAGTCATCTCTCGTGGGTGCAGTTTGCTGCCGCCACCAGGATGGATCTGGTGCACGTGCCCTACAAGGGCTCCGGACAGGCGTTGGCAGAGCTACTGGCGGGACACATCGATCTCACCTTTGCTACCCCGCTCGAGTCTATCCCGTATGTTCAGGCCAACAAACTGCGGGCGCTCGCAGTGAGCTCCTCGACGCGCTCACGCGCGTTGCCGGATCTTCCTACCGTCGCCGAGTCGGGCGTACCCGGCTACGAGGCAAGCGGCTGGTATGGCGTTGTTGCGCCGGCCGCGACGCCGCGTGCGATCGTATTGGCGCTGAACGATTCGTTTGTCCGGGTGCTGCGCCTGCCCGAGATCGTGGAGCGATTCGCGAAGAGCGACATCGACACCGTGGGCTCGACACCGGAGCAGTTCCGCGCGCGCCTGCAATCCGAAACCGAACGATGGAAGCGCATTGCAAAGATCGCGGGAATCGCAAAACAATAGGGTAACGATAACCGGAAGGGGATGGCACCATGCGTTGGAACCATTGGATACTGGCTGCGCTCGTTGGGCTGATACTTGGGGGCTGCGTTACTACCTTCACGCCGCCCAGCGCGGAGGCGCGAAATGCCCTTGCCCCGACCGGGACGCTCCGGGCCGGCATTCTTCTCACCACGGCTCTGCAAGTGACGAAGGATGCCGCATCCGGCGAATTGAAAGGCGTTTCCATCGATCTTGGAAAAGAACTCGCGCGTCGCATGGACGTGTCGTTTACGCTGGTTGGTTACTCCGACATTACTGCCCTGATCGAGGGTGGAAGGTCGGCCCAGTGGGACGTCGCCTTTTTTATGATGGATCCAACACGGGAAAAGGATGTGGATTTCGCCGCCCCTCATATGGAGGCGGAAGTCGGTTACCTGGTGCGCCCGGGATCCGGCATCAAGACCCTGGCCGACGTAGACCAGCCCGGAATTCGAATTGCGGCCGCGAACAAGGGCGGGCCGGATCTCTTTCTTTCGCGCAACCTAAAGCGCGCGGAATTGGTCCGCGGCGATGGCGTTCCAGCCACCATGGAGATGCTGAAATCCGGGAAAGCAGACGCGGTCGCCGCCAACAAGGCGACTTTGTTCGTCGAGTCGGAACGGCTTCCCGGCTCCCGGGTGCTCGATGGCCGGATCTCGGTCGTCCAGTACGGCATGGTGACAGCGAAGGGGCGGGGTCCGGGTAACGCCTATGTCCGGAAGTTTCTCGAAGAGGCAAAGGCCGCAGGGTTGGTAAAGTCTTACATCGAAAACGCCGGGCTGCGGGGCGTCGTTGTGGCCCCGCCGCAGTGATGCCC
>PLYS01000220.1 GCA_003153455.1 Betaproteobacteria bacterium
GCTTTTTTCTTTGTCGGCGGATGGCTGGTGCCAATCGATCCATCCTTCTTCCAGTCATCCACCAGTGTCTTGATATTGCTGCTGACGACCGACTGGTTGGATCCTTTTCTGAGCGGCATGATATTCCTCCCCTCTACAGAATTAACTGGACGCGCTTTCCACCAGTCGTGGCGTTACAACCAAATCGGACAAATTCACCGGAAGCGACCAAGTATCTAGCGACACACCAGCACCGGTATCCGATTCAAGAATGGCGTTTCCGCAGCCGGACATTACATTTTGTTTTTTTGTTCCCTCGCCTCGTCCTTAATCGCTTTACCGCCCTGCTCGATGTCTTGGCCCGCACCCGCCATGGTATTGCAACCTGCAAGTGTGCCAAAAACGCCAGCAAAGAATACTGTCGTCAGTAGTGATACGAAAATTCTTCTGATCATGATGGATCTCCTTTCAAAGATGCAGACTTAAAGGTGAGCCAATTTATTATCCTGGCTCTCCGTATTAGAGGATTTCAAAAGCGAATATCGAGCGGGAAGAAAAGGCTGATGCCCGGCGATTGTTGCGGGGCATCGTAAACCGGCGGCGGCGCGTAGACAGGGTGCGAGTAGGGATGTTGATACGCTGGCCGGTACGCAGGCTGGTCGCGACGATCATTTCTGTTGCGATTGTCATTCTGGTTGCGGTCCTGCGCTGCCCTGGCGCGACTCTCCTTGTTTTGGCCGAGCGCCGGCGTCATGGCCATACCGCCCATCACCGAAGCAACGGTGAGTGCCATCACGATCTTGCTGATTGTCGGCCTGAAATTCGGAGCCTGATTTGTCAAGGTTTTCATTGTGTCCTTCCATTCTTGGAATGTTTCGAGCGATTCCCTGCCGCGAGGCAGGGTCTCCTGATTTTGGCGTCCTGTATTTGCGGTCATTTGCTCTTCTTTGCCATCTTGCCACCACGGCGGAACAGGACATCGGCTTCCTTCTTCTGAGCCTCCGACATGCTGGCATAGAGAGTCTCGAAGACCGGGGTGAACTTCTTGATCCCATCGGCATGGGCATCGGTGATCTCCGCATAGGATTTGAGATCGTCGACTGCGGTCATCGTTTTAGCGTTTTCTACCCTCGCCTTGATGAGCGGCTCAATGGTTTTCTCATTGTCGCGCATCACCTGGGCGACCTTGGCCCACTGCTCTTCCTGTGCCTGTGTGATCTTCAGCTTGGCATGCATATCTTTGATGCGTGTTTCGACGCGGTCCTCGCTAGAGGCTTTAGCCGCGAATACCGGGCCTGGGGCGAAAGCGATAGTCGCGACGAGCACCGCCGCCGCAAAGGCGCGCGCGGCCGCGTAAGTGAATTGATGGCTATTCCGTTCCATGATCCGTCTCCTTGTGGGTTCAATCTCGGGCGCCCGAACCAATTATCAGGCGGCTTCATCTGTGCGGTCATTATTTCCGTTCCTTCCAAGGTGGTCTGTTCGGTGGCGTACATAAGGCCGAGCAGTCGACCCGTTGTTGCGCCAGACTCGACCCGACAGCTGACGCTTTTTTTATCGTGTATTCATAGCTGAGGGAAATACCTCGGCCCACCCGCATGGGGCGGCACGACAATCTTTCGTGAGCGTGGAGCTTTGGTTCTTTTCGAAGAACGCCACAAAACGTCGGGACGGCGCCTGGGCTTGGCGACGGATTGTAACAAAATGTTTCTACACTTAATGCGCGTGCATGGGCCGGCTATTATCATCGAGGTACACGCGTGAGCGCCCGTAGCAGCCTCGACCGCTATGGCGGCGGATGACAAAAAGAGGAGCACGGAAGGAAGGGTCGAGCATCAGCAGGCGACACGAACGCAAAGTCGGCCTTAAGTTTCGTATCGCCTTCGCGTATCAGACCTTCAAGCCAGCTCACGCATTCAAATACGCAAGCGATCTGGGGCAGATCAGCCACGCCTTTCATAGACCCATTTCATCATGGCCGGAGGTACCGTACGCTAGCGCACATACAACCGGGGATTATTACTGTAACCTTTTACTATGTCGTAGTGCGGTCGCCTCGAAACGCGTCGCGTACGTCACAGCGCGAACGGAATCACTTTTATTCACGCTAACCCATTATTAAGAAGGAGCTGCATATGATCTCTTGGGCCGTAACATTCTTCGTCATCGCGCTAATCGCCGCCGTTCTGGGTTTCACTGGCATCGCCGGCACCGCGGTAAATCTAGCCTGGATTTGCGCCGTCATCGGCATCATTTTCGCCGTCGTCTTTGGTGTAATTGGGCGTCGCCCGTCCGCATAACTTCGAAGGACCTATGGCCGACCGTCTGCACAATAACCAGCGGTCGGCCGTGCTCCGCGAACGCGGGGAAATATCAAGTAGCCAGCGATGAGCGGCTAATGGCCAACAGGCGACCGACGGCGAGAAAACAGTCACTCAGCCAGTGAGGAATATGCAATGGCACGCGCTCCCATGAAACTGCACGTGAAGAAAAATCAACTTCACAAGGACGTCGGTAAGGCCCCTGGAGCCAAGATCACCAAGGCCGACATCGCGAAGGAGAAATCGAAAGGCGGCGTCTACGCTAAGCGCGCTCAGTTCGCCGAGAACGCCAAGAAGTGGAATCACCCCGGAAAGGGGAAACGATAGACTTATCGCATAAGGCGCGTTATCTAAACCGGAAGCAATTCCGCGACTGCAAAGGAGTCCGGCAATGAAGGCGATGAAATCACGCAAGGAACCCAGCTCGTTCGAATCGAACTCCTCGGAAAAGGCTACGCCGCTCCATCGGTGCCCCGTGTGCGGCACAGTGCACGAGGTATCGGCTGCGCGCGCCCAGTTCGCATACGGCAGGCAGTTCGCCTGCGGTCCGGATTGCGAGGCCGTACGCCGGCGCAGGAGCCGGGGCTCGTACCGGCTCGCATCCGCGGCAGTTTCTGGCAACGCATTTGCTGAAACCGGTGCTGGACGCCCTTTTGCGTAGACTTATCGCATAGGCGCGTTCTGTAAACATCGCAATCACGGAGCCCCATCATGAGAAATCTTATGCTCGTGATACTTGCCGGTAGCATCCTTGCCGGATGTGCAGTTGTTCCTGTGCAGGTACTCCCGGGCGTGTACGTATCCCTGCCGGTTCCCGCCATCACGGTCCGGCCGTATGGATACGGATACAATGGCTACTATGGCGACCCTCGGTATCGCCACGGATACTGAGACAAAGCCGGTGCACCGCTAACTACGCGCACGTGCAACGGCATATCCCTACCCCGCTTTGAGTGATGCTTTGGCGGTCGCATGGAACCAGGAGTCTGTGCAGCAATTTACTGCGATGACGCTGTCGCATCTTATGTTTGGGATGTCCTGCCGCTGAATGAGGAGGTGTGACGTTGAAAGGTGTGGTTTCGGGAGTCGCATTAACGCTTGCCGTTGTCCTGATCGGCGCTTACTTTCTGGTGCAAAGCGGCCTTATTCCAGCTAATTCCGATGCAAAACCCGGTGGGCTGGAAACTTGGATGGCCCGTACTTCGCTAAATGCGGCAATGCGTCGCGACGCCCCAAAGGGCCAAAATCCGGTGGAGCTGACCGAGCAGAATCTCCTCA
>PLYS01000104.1 GCA_003153455.1 Betaproteobacteria bacterium
CTCCGCGTAGCGGCTTCGTCCAACTTTTCATTGGTGCGGACGCCTGTCGGCGCCGCACAATTCGGACGTTAGACAGCATAGAGGCTCCATGACGACAACTCGACCAAGCTCCAACAACTCGCACCTTGCTGGTGAGTACTTCGTGGCGGCCGAGCTCTACAAGCGCGGATTCTCCGTGGCGATGACTTTAGGGAACGCGAAGGCAATCGACCTCTTTGCCGAGAAGGATCTGCGCACAGTCAACGTTCAGGTGAAGGCAATCAGCTTGCGCAAGAACGTGGGTTGGCCAATCTTGAAGAAAAAGGTGTTTCGAAAGGTGCTGTACGTCTTTGTATGCCTCAACGCCGACGACCATCCGCCTACGTTTTTCATCGCGACAGGCCAAGAGGTGCGGCCTCGCGTTCGGGAATACGCGACGCGCGGCATCATCAATTACGGCTCCCTAAACTCCGGTCAGTTTCAGGACCGCTGGGACAAGATCGAGGCAGCATTGCGGGCGCCCGGGGCGCGTGCTGTCTAACAAGGCCATGCAGGGGACGGTCACAAGCGGCGCTTCGCTTGCTTGTTCCCGCCCCTGATGGCCGACGTTAGAGATCGCCAAGCCATCCGCTGCTTCGCCATACGGCCGTATGGCTATTTCTCCAGATGTATGCTAACTTTCGTCCATGGCAAAGGTACGGTTCGAGTGGGATCCGGAAAAAGACCAGGAAAACCGGGACAAGCACGGAGTCGGATTTGCAGTGGCACAATTTGCTTTCGCCGATCCCAACCGCGTAATAGCTGATGACCTGGCGCATAGCTCGAAAGAAAAGCGTCACTATTGCTTCGGCCTAGTTGAAAGCGGAGTGCTTACCGTTCGGTTCACGTATCGCGGCGATGTAATCCGACTTTTCGGAGCAGGTTATTGGCGGAAAGGAAAGCAAATCTATGAGCGCGAAAATAAAATACACCAACGAGCCCCTCGGAAAGCTTGAGGTTGTTTCCGACTTTCTCCCACGTCCGGAGGACTTGGTCTTTCGGGATGAGGGAGTCAAGGTAACGCTCGCCCTGAGCAAGCGCAGTGTGGACTTCTTCAAAAGTCAGGCGCAGAAGCACAACACCCAGTATCAACGAATGATCCGGCGGCTTCTTGATGCTTATGCAGAGCACCATGCGCAATCTCTAACTTCGCACTCAAGCGTACGCGGCCAAAAGCGCCGCGCCGCTTAGCTCCACGTTCGGCACTCTTAAGGCGTTTCCATCCGCCATGGCTGATTGGGCTCGCCGGCAGGCACAAAGCGCACCGGCTGCGCGTTGGCGACGGGCGCCTCGGATTCGACAATACCGAAGATGCGGCACAGCACGCGGAACACGCCCGAGTGCGCGACGATCAGCGGTTTATCGCTGGCGTCCACTTTGGCGAGTCCGCGCAAAACACGCCGCATGAATTGATCCGGCGTTTCCGCTCCGTTCGGGATCAGACCGCGCACGCGCAACGCCAGAGGTTGTCCCTCAAGCTCGCCCCAGTTGCGCTCTCCCAGTTCGGGAATGACCGTCACGGGCAGCGCCAGCACCCGTGAAATGTACCCGGCGGTATCGCGCGCGCGGCTGAGCGCGCTCGAGTAAATCGCGGTGATGCCGAGATGTTCGATCGCCGCTGCTGTTGCCTGCGCCTGTTCGTGCCCGCGCGCGGTGAGCGCGACGTCTAGCGATCCCGCAACGGTTTTGTCGAGATTGCTTACGGATTCGCCGTGGCGCACGAAGTAAAACGGGTGAGTCAGCAGCGGAATGGAATTGAATTCCAGCATCAGAACTCGACAGATCCGCTGACGACGACACGCGCCGGCGCGAACGCCGTTTCCCATGCCTGACGGTGCCGCGCCGCATCGCCGAACGCCGGCAGCACAATTTGCGCGCCGACCGCGCGCACCAGCCGCGCGTTTTCGGCAAGCCGCGGGTGCACGTTCCAGCGCAGATAGCTCGCTCGGCCGCTGGTGGTGAGGCGCTCTGCCGGTGTGCCGGGCGGCAGGTAGCCGGAAAATACTATGGCCGGTGTCGTCTGGTGTTCCCAGGCAGCGACCTGCTTCGCGGCTTCGCCGGCTGTCGCATCGGCAATTCCAGCGAGCATGACCCCCGCCGGTTTCTCGATCGCCGGCGCGTTTGCAGCCAATTGAGCAAGCTCGGGGGTAATACCCGGCTTGAGGCACGGACTGTCCTGCGCGGCAAGACGAGTCAGCGACGCCCGCAGCGCATCATCGATATGCGGCGCGGCGCGGCCGCTGCGTATCAGATACAGCGCGATTTCGGGACCGCGTCCCGCGACCGGGATCGGCAGCAGCACTGGCCCGGCGTCGAACACCGGATCGAATTTTTTGGTGCATTCGCTAAGCGGCGTTTCGTAAGCGCCGTATGAGGCATCGATAATGATAGCCGTTGCGGGCGGTGGCGCGTCGGCGGCATACAGGATCGATTCGCCGCTATTGTCCCCCATGTAAAGCAGCCCGCCATCGACCGCGATGTGCAGCCACACGCCGCCCGGCGCATGGCCGCTGCGGCCGGTTGTCACTTGCAGTCCAGCGACCTCCGTCGTGCCGTGCAGCGGCAGCGGGCGGGAGTTGGTGCCTGCCGGCAGCAGGCGCCGCACGATATCGGTGGCGTAAATCGGTGGATTACCGACTTTACCGAGCAGTTCAAAGCCGCCGGCGTGGTCGCGGTGGCCGTGCGACAGCAGCAGCGCATCGACTTTGCCGACACCGTCGACGTTGGGCAGCAGGCCAGGTTGCGGCCCGTAACCGAGATCGAGCAGCAGGCGCGCTGCACGCGTTTCTATAAGGAAGCACGCCGGGCCTTTGCCGCCGAGGCCGGAAATCGCAGTCAGTCTGGCCACCGTCCGATCACTCAGGCTTGGCGCCCGATGCCTTGACGACCTTGCCCCACTTTTCCACTTCGGACTTCAGGTAAGCCCCGAACTCCTCCGGCGACGAGGGAGCGGTTTCGAGGCCTTGCGGGGTGAACTGTTCCTTGATGACAGCGGAAGCTAGCACCTTGGCCATTTCCTGGTTGAGGCGCTCGATGATGGTCCGCGGCGTTCCGGCGGGAACTAGCAAGCCATACCAGGTGTTGAATTCGTAGCCGCGAACTCCGGCTTCATCCATCGTCGGCACCTCGGGGAAAAAGGACGAGCGCTTAGCCGTGGTGACCGCGAGCGGCCGCAGCTTGCCGGCCCTGACCTGTGGCAGCGCCGAAGCCATGGTCGAAATGATCAGCTGTATCTGTCCGCCCATCAGATCGGTGAGCGCAGGCCCGAGTCCCTTGTAGGGCACGTGCACCATGTCGACATTAGCCATCAGCTTCAGCAATTCAGTTGCCAGATGCGAGGCCGTTCCCACGCCGCCGGAACCATAGTTGATCTGACGCGGTTTCGCTTTCGCCAGCGCGAGCAGCTCGCGTACCGACTTGACGGGTACCGACGGATGCACGACCAGGATATTGGGCTGGCGTCCCACCATCGATACCGGCGCGAGGTCCTTGAGCGTGTCGTACGATAGCTTCGGGAACAGCGTGGCGTTGACCGCGAGGCTGATGTTGTTGATCAATACGGTATGACCATCCGGTGGCGCTTTGGCAGTGAGGTCGGTGCCGATGGTGCCGCCGGCGCCGCCGCGGTTATCAACTACCACCGGTTGGCCGAGTCCGTCAGCGAGTTTTTGCGCGATGATGCGGCCGACGATGTCGTTGCCTCCGCCCGGCGGAAACGGGACGATGAACCGGATCGGGCGGGTGGGATACTGTTGCGCGCTGGCGCCCGACACGCACGCCAGCAATATACCGGCTACCAAACTCGCTAAGAATCTCATTCCTGCTGCCCTTTGATTCGCCGTGCTTAGAGCCCCTAACATAATGCGTGAATATCTACGCTCATCTGCGGCGGACGATACCTTACTCCGGCTTGGCGCCGGAATCCTTGATGACTTTATCCCACTTCACGATTTCGGACTTGAGGAAGGCCGCGAACTGTTCCGGCGTGTTGCCAGACGGTTCGGCGCCCTGCGCGAGCAGCTTTTCTTTCATTTCCGCCGTCTGCAGCGCCCTGGCGATCGTGTCGTGCAGTTTCGCGACGATGTGCTTGGGTGTGCCGTGCGGCGCGAATACGCCGTACCAAGTGTCCGCGCTGTAACCCGGCACGGTCTCGGCGATAGTTGGAATGTCGGGCACCACGCTCGACCGCTTTACTGCCGTGACACCGAGCGCGCGCAATTTGCCGGCCTTGATCAGCGGCAGCGACGGCAGCAAGCCGTCGAACATCAGGTCGGTCTCGCCGGACACCACGGCAATGCGGCCCTGAGTGCTGCCTTTGTACGGCACGTGCGTCATCTTGATGCCGGCCATGCTTTCGAAGAGCGCGGTGCCGAGATGGACCGCCGAGCCGGTACCGGCCGAGGCGTAGTTGACCGAGCCGGGCCTGGCCTTGGCGAGCGAGATCAGGTCCTTGATGCTTTTGGCGGAGAACGTCGGGAATACGATCACGACTGAAGTCGTGGTCGCGATCTGCGTCACCGCAACCAGATCGCGCTCGACATTGAACGGCAGCCTGGCGCCGTAGAATCCGGCATTGATCGCGGTATTGCCGGTGGATGCGGAGAGCAGCGTATATCCGTCCGGCGTTGCCTTCGCCACGAGTTCCGTGCCGATGATTCCATTTGCGCCCGGGCGGTTGTCGGCCACGACCTGCTGGCCGTACGCTGCGCCGAGCTTTTCGGCGACCAGGCGCGCGAGTGTGTCGCCGGTGCCGCCCGCGGCGAGAGGCACGACGATACGGATCGGTTTCGCCGGATACGGTTGCGCCTGCGCGCTGGTTGCTCCCGCCATCAGCAGCGCGGCGCATGCGCACAATTGCCGCGCCGGCATCAATCGGCGCGGATGCCGGCGGCCTTTACGACTTTGGCCCATTTTGCAAGCTCCCGTTTGAGGTAGGCGGCGAATTCTTCGGGTGTATTGGCGACCGGCTCGGCGCCTTCGGTGGTGAGACGGTCCTTGAGATCGGGCAGGCTCACGGCGCGCGCAACCTCCCTGTTGAGTCTGGTAATAATTGCGCGCGGCGTCGCCGCCGGTGCGAATATTCCCTGCCAGGCGCTGGTTTCGAAATCCGGCAATCCCGTCTCGGCCACGGTCGGCAGTTCCGGCAACGCGGCCGAGCGCTTCGCGCCGGTCACCGCGAGCGCCCGCAGGCGGCCAGCCCTGACGTGTGCGATCGCCGAAGGCAGGCTGGCGAACATCATCTGCACGTTGCCGGCAATCAGATCGACCAACGCCGCCGCCGCGCCTTTATACGGCACATGCACGATCTCCACGCCCGCCATCATTTTGAACAGCTCGCCGGCAAGGTGCGTCGAGCCGCCGTTTCCCGAGGAACCGAAATTGATCTTGCCTGGATTGGCGTTGGCGTAAGCTATCAGTTCGCGCACCGATTTCACCGGCTGCGCCGGATGCACCAACAGAATGTTGGGCGCCGAGACCACCAGCGTGATCGGCGCCAGGTCCTTGAGCGGATCGTACGGCAATTTCTTATGCAGGCTCGGCATGACGCCGAAGGCGCTCGAGACGAGCAGCAGGGTGTAGCCGTCGGGCGGCGCCTTGACCACCATTTCCGCGGCGATGATGCCGCCCCCGCCCCCGCGGTTGTCGATCACGAGCTGCTGCCCGAGCGCTGCGCCGAGTTTCTGCCCGACCGCGCGCGCGACGATGTCGGCGTTGCCGCCAGCAGATTGCGCGACGATCAAGCGGATCGGCTTGCCGGGGTAGGCCTGCCGCTTCGACGAGCTCAATGCAGGCTCTGAGCCTGTCGAAGCGGTTTGCGCTGCGGCATATTCCGTTGCAGGCGCGGCGGCGAGCAACACGCAGAGCGCAACGAGTTTCATGCGTTGTGCAGCTCAGCCCGCGGCGCGTGCGCGCTCGCGCGAGGTGAAATCGAATTCGACGCCTTTGCTTGTTTCGAGCGACCACAGCGTGTCCAGCAGACGGCGAGAGCTCGCGTCGCCGATCACAGGCATCGCAAGTTCCAGAAACTTGTCGTTCAGTTCGGCGTCGGTGAGCGGCATGTCGGGATCGCCTTTGCGCGTGGGCTGGAAGTGCGCGAACTTGCGGCCATCATCCAGCTCGACTTCGACGTGCGCCGCGCGCTGATTGGGATAACCCTTCGATAGCCCGGGGTCGGCGACAACTTCGATCTTAGCGAGCAACGCGCGCACGTTCGGATCAATCAGCCGCTCGGGTGAAAAAGCGATCAACCGCACGCTGCCGTGCACGAGCGCGTGCGCCGTCACGTACTGGAGGCTGAACTTCGCCTGGTAGGCGCCTTCGGGCGCGGGATTGTCGACGATGTCGGTGCCGGCTTTATATGTGGCGATCCGCACGCGTTTCACGTCGCGCCAGGTGAAGCCGTGGGTTTTCTGCAGATGCAGCACCCCGTCGATCGGCGCGAAAGTGTGGCCGCAGCAGCCATGGTTCTTAAACGTCATGCGGGTGATGTTGTAGTCCACGCCCAGGCCTTTGACCGCTTTCTTCCAGTCGGGGTTGACGCTCATCGCCGCGCCGAAGCCGACTTCGCCTTCGAGTATGTCTGGCGCGCCGGTCACGCCCTTGGCGGCGGCCATCGCCGACATCGCGCCGACATCGGCCGCGTGCCCGCTGTGCAGCGGCTTGGTCATCGCCTGCGAGCGGAACGCCTGCTGCAGGCCGGAGGCGAAGGTGCCGACGGTAGCGAGCGCATGTGCAAACTGCTCGCGGTTGCAGCCAAGGATAGCGGCGACCGCGGCAGCGGCGCCGAACGAGCCGACGGTGCCGGTGGTGTGCCAGTACTTGTAATGCGACGGCATCACGGCTTCGCCGATGCGGGTTGAAATCTCATAGCCGACGATCACGCCGCGCAGGAATTGCTCGCCCGATGCGCCGCGCGCTTGTGCCGCGGCAAGCGCCGCCGAGATCACCGGGCTGCCCGGGTGGAAGCCCGCGTCGCGGTAGATGTCGTCGAACTCGACCGAGTGCGAAGCTGCGCCGTTGATCAATGCTGCCGCGCGCAGCGTTGCTCGCCGGCCGGAGGCGAGCCGCGCATTGCCGTGATCGAGATCCTCGGCGAGCGCCTGTTCGAGCAGGATCGCGGGCGCAACGATGCTGCCCGGCAGAAACGCCGCGTACCAGTCGATCACCGCGCGCTTGGCGTGGTGGATCACGTCGACGGGCAGCTTCGAGGTTTGTTCCTTGACCGCGTATTCGGCAAATTGATGGACCAGCATGATGTACTCCTCCGTATTGATCGGCTGTAGGCGGAAAGGTAGCTATTTCACCATAGGCGCGAAATGCGCGCATGAGCGAATAATCCCCGGCTCTCAAGGTTCAATCCCTCAATCCTCAATGGTCGCTCCTCAATCCTGTCTTTCCGCCCTACAGCCCAATACCTCGGTCCCCGTGAGGGGAACCATGCGGCTTCCCGGCTTTTTCACGGTGATATTTCCATTGTCCTCACGCCTCACCGCTCCGGTATCCATATGCCTCCCCACCGAGACGAACGCCTTCTCGAGTGGCTTTTTCGATGCGCTTCTTCGCCGCAATCGGGTCGCCATGTATCCCCAGCATATGCATGAACTTGTCTTTGTCCGCATCTGCGGGCAGCACCGACGCAAGAATCGCCGCCCTCGACGCTATAAGTGGTCGGCGTGCCCACCAGACGTGCAGGTAGTACGTCGGTGGCAGAGCGGTCATCGAACGGCGCTCGCGGACGCTCTCTTCGCCCAGTGCGGCAATCGGCAACCAGGTCTCGATCAAGCGTTTGGTCATGTGAGTCGATGCTCCTGGGCGAGGCGATTGCACGCTTCAATGGACCGTTTATGAACATCCGATTGACGTTGATGCGGGTCGGCTGCGAGCGCTGCCTCATCGGCGTCAAGTTGACTCAAAAAGGCAAACCGTTTAGTGCAACGCTCAAGCATCAATTTTGGATCGGGTGAGCCGCCCCGCACGAGCTGGCGCAGGTCGTCCCAATCCCATTTTGCGGCCTGTTTCAGTTTTTCAAACCATTTGTCTGGCACAAAGGCGTCGCTTGCTTGCCAGAGTTTGGTCACGACGAGTTTTCTGATCAGTGCCTCGGGCATGGGCCGATCGGCGAATTGATCGAGGTCCCAGATATCGCGCGGCTTCTCGCGCTGATAGGTTGCACGTATTTTTTCGGCGAGGATTTCCTCGATGCGAAGACAGGATATCGCGCTCGGCTTGAAGGGCAATAGTTTGAAATAGGACATTTCGAGTTGGACTCGCTCATCGGACGTGAGTGTGGGCACTTCTCGATTACTCACTTGTAATCTGATGGTGCCCTCGCCCCAAGTGTGCTTGTAGTGAGGTTCGCAACCCCAGGAGACACTGTCGCCAGTTTCGTACCATCCGTCATCTCCGAGGTCGAGTTCGAATTGAATGTCGTGGAACGGCTCGCTCAGGAATTCCGCCAATTGAATCACGAAGTCGTCGGCGCGTTTTCCGGCCGCAACGCACGTGAAGTCGAGATCGGTGGAGAAACGGCCTTTCGCCCCGAACCAGGTTTTGCGTATGCAGGTGCCGCCCTTGAACGCCACTTCTTTCAGGAACCCTTTTTCGGCGAGCAGTTGCAGCAGGTAAGTGATTACGATTTCCTTCTCGACCACCTGCAAGTCCCTGATGCCCGACTCATGGGCGAAGCGCTGTACCTGGGGTAGGGTGAGCATGGTCAAAGCTTGAAGAGCAAGCCTGGATCAATGTTGACCACCACGCCCCACTCGCGATCGTAGCGGGATTTGAAGCGGGGTTCGCCGCCGTCGCGCACATGCGGTACTAGATAGGTACGGCTGGAGAGCTTGAGCCGTTTGCGCAAGCGTGACCGCAACGTGTCCGGCATCGCGAGCTGCGCAGCGGTGCAAAGGTAGCCGACTTTCTGGATTAACGCGGTATTGCCCAGCCGCTCCAGATAGTCGATCGCTTTTTCCCATTGCCAGCGCCGTGCGGCCTTGGCCAATATCGCTGACGCCTCTGCAATGCCGCCGGCGCGATCCGGGTAAGCGATGCAATCAAGCACGGTTTTCTCGCGGTCGCTCATCGGCACCGGGTAACCGTAGACATCGACGCGCTCGATCGCGAACATCGCCTTAATGGGCAGGCGCGCGAAGCGAACCTCGCTGTCGTTGATACGCCGGTTGCGTGCATGGGTGCGGGTGACCACCCATATAACACTGCGCAGTTGGGTCGTCAGTCCCCAATGTGCGGCGGCGGTGGAGAAAGCGATGTAGCCATCCGGGGTCAGTTGAGTCGCGAGCGCCAGGACATTCGACTCTCCCGTCGGCATTGCACCCCACTCGGGCGGTATCAGCAGATATTTGCCATGACCTGCGCGCGCGAGCCATCCCTTACGTACCAGGTTCTTGAGTATGTCGTCGGCGGTTTTGGCGGATAGCGCGAAGCGCTCGATCGCATCGCGGCGCGTGAGTTCGCGGCGGCCTTCCTCGGTCAGCCCGAGGACCAGACGGCTTTCCGTCGAACTCAGGCTACGATAGTTGACTTGCGGATCCATACCCGGAAAAATCCCGTGAAACGATTATTTTGTTAATCACTATCGTAGGCTGAAATGCAATTAATGGCAAGTTTTTATAACATATATAACCCTATTTTTACCCGTGTATTGATAAGTCTGTTAACTACGGTAGAAATAACAAATAAGTATATTAAGTCAATAATTTATATAAATAAATCTGTGGCGAACCACGCCTGAGGGCCAAAATTTCAGCTCGGGATCAACAACCGACTAACCGAACTTAGCGGATTCGCGGGATGCGAGGTCGCCAAGTGATTGATTTGTCGTGTTGTGACCTCAAAAGGTCTGCACTACATCGGCGTTGCCCGCGCGAGTTCGGCGGTGGTGATTTTCGGCGGCGCCTGGGCCGGTAAGGTGAGCCTCAGTTTATCGAGCAGCAGCTTCAACTCAGGCTCGGGCTGCGTATAGCGCGTGAGACTCAGTTCGCGCCCATCGGTGGTCGGCACGTAGACATCGATCATCTGCACGGCGGCGAACTTCTCCAGTACGGCACGCGGGGTGAGGCCGGGTGCGAGTGCTTTCAGTTGCCTGCCGAGGGTCACGTGCACGCAGTAAGCCAAGAATGCGATGAAGATATGCGCTTCGATGCGGCTCTGCTCCTGGTGAAAGATAGGCCGGATCGCCAGATCACCTTGGAGAGTCCTGAAAGTGGCCTCGACCTGGACCAGTTGCAGAGAGAACTGCCAGAGTTTCGCGGGGTCCGATTCGGTGAAGTTGGTGCGCAAGGGGTAGCGCCCTTCGCGGCGTCGGACTTGCCTGAGCTTGTCGCGATCGAGGCGGTAAGTGAAGCTTGTGCTGCGTGCGGGCACTTCGTGCGCGGTGAGTTCGACCTCGATCAGTCGCCACGCGGCGGGTGCCTTCGTCTGCGCGGCGCCGAGCTTCATCAGCAGTGCATCGCGCGTGAGCTTCATGGTGCTCAGTTTCTTCAGCCGCTGCCACAGCCACTTCAATAGTCGGCGGCGCATCGAGCGCTCCTTGGCGACCCGATCGCGGCTCTCGGCGAACACATAGAGCTCACCGTCCTGCGCCAAGAGCTTCACCTGCACCTCGGGGCGAGCGATGTGCCAGGGCTTCTCCAGCAGCGCCTCCTCCAGGCGAGTGAGACGTCCCTTGGGCGTGCCCACGAGATAGTGCACCGGCGGATCACTCCCCCGCATCTGCGCGAGCACTTCCTCGGTGGGCACGCCGCGATCCATACACCACACGCGTCGCGCTTTACCGTACTGGCGCTCGATGCGCTCGAGGAAACCCTTGAGCGTGCTCGAGTCAGCCGTATTGCCGGCGAGCACTTCGTAGGCGAGCGGAAAGCCCTCGGGGGTCACCACCAAGGCGATCACCACTTGCACGCAATCGGGACGGTGATCGCGCGAATAACCGTGGCGGCGCTTACCTTTGCTGTGAGATTTCCTGCGCTCCTTTTCCGTCATGAGGGCCAGCAGGCTGAGATCGTCCTTCTCCACTGACTTTTGGTGGCAGCGGGTTTGGAACTCACACTCAGCGCAATGCCGGTTCAGAATGAGATCTGGGGGCATTGCACTGGAAAGCAGGGCGGTGGTTTTCTCGATGAGTGTCCGCACTTCGCTCAGCAAGCTTGACGTCTTCACCTTCAGCACTGCATGGTCGTCGCCGTGGATGATCTTGCCGGCAGGCACGTCGCGACCGAGCGTTTTCGACAGTGCAAGGGCATCTCCGTCGGCGACGCCACCAGACGCTCGCCGTCGGGCACCTCGGCAATCAGCAGTTTGATTCCTTCCACCCGACATACCTCGTTTTTCGCCTGAACCCACGCCGCGTATGCGTTGCCCGTGGCATTCTCGCCCGCGCACCTCAGCCAGCATTTGGTCGGGCACCTGACGTAGGCTTCAAGGAGTTGCGAGGTAATCGTCATCGACGGATTTGCTCGCTTTCGTCGAAGTAAAGGATAGGAAATGCAGCCGTTCAATACGACGTATCGTTGGCTCCGACACTCCAGTCAAACGCCGGTCGCTACTTTGAACAGCAG
>PLYS01000595.1 GCA_003153455.1 Betaproteobacteria bacterium
AAGGACGCGTTTGCAGCTTCTTTTTGGCCATGCAGAAAAAACCTGGGTCTCGCGAACTTCGATCACAGCAGTAGTGTAATCTATAGTTTACACGCACGCAATGCGGTCATGTCTAGCTGTGTAGGTTGGGTTGCGCGCAGCGATACCCATCACGGGTAGATACGATATTGCCGGTTTCTACGGTTCTACGCCACCGCCCGTAACGCAGGCGCCTCGCCTGCATTCGTCGACGGAGACCCTGCATAACGGGGGCGGACCGGCGTAACACCGGTACATCGTGGTCTTGAGTTGGCTGCCGTCCAGCAGTAAGATCATCGCATGAATTACCAAGATCGAATTGTGATTGACCCTGTCATCCGCAGTGGGAAGCCCTGCATACGCGGCACTCGTATCACGGTGTACGACATCCTGGAATATCTGGCGGGAGGGATGTCGGAGGATCAGGTTCTGCGGGACTTTCCGGCGCTGACTCGTGAAGACGTGCGCGCGACACTCGAATTCGCGGCTGACCGCGAACGCAAGCTCGCGGCGTCAACCGCCGGTTGAAGCTGCTATTAGTTGGGAATACGGGTACGAATGCGATCGCGATGCTCATTCGAGCCAGGGGCGAACGGCTGCGTGCATTTGATCTCGACTCTGGCGAAAGCCTGCTGATTCTAAAAACTCCGGCCTCATGATCGAAGAACATTCGTCCGTGGTATTGACCGAACCATTGCCGGCGGCAGGTCTTGAAGCCGGCGACGTGGGCGTGGTCGTTCAAGTGCATCGCAACGGGGAAGCCTTCGAAGTCGAATTTGTGACCCTCGACGGCAACACCCTGACGGTTGAAACACTGACCGCGAAACAAATTCGCGCGGCTCGCAATCGCGATATCCTGCACGTTCGCGAGCGCCCCGGCGCAGCGTAATCAAGCCACACCCGGGCATGCAGAGCATTCTCACGCCATTACGCCTCACACCACATTGTCGTTATCTACTCTATAGTTCCTGACGCACCAGTCCCTCAAACCTTCCAAGATCCACACCCGAAAGCGGCGTCTTGTAGAGTTCATTGACGTTCCATAGCCTACCTTCCCGAATCTGCTGCTTGGGAGAATGCCTGCCAAGCCAGTTTGGCGACGGGCCACAGTCAGCGCACAGCGATACCGTCGAAATGAGCTTTGATTCAAGTTCTAGGCGCGCATCCTTCTCGACAACACCGATTACGATGAAGGTGAAGGTCGCCTGCATGTAATCAGTCACGCGCTTTTCCACCGAGCACTGCTTGTCTAAATCGACTGTTGCGGCGTAGCGGGCCCTCGCTGCCCTCGTTGTCAAATCGAGTTCCCACTGCTCGATGAATGCATCGTGGTCGCGACGAAGCAACGCGCGACCGATATTTTTTCGAAAAATGCTCCGGTCCTTGTTTTCAAGAATGAAGTGCTGGCGCAAGCGCGATGGAAGTTGCTTCGCCCCGGTGTGCGTTCCGACGCGAACGATGCGATCGGCGCCGTGACCGCGTTCCCCTTTCTCGAACAGGACGTAGATCCCGTCCTTTAGAATACGCTTTGCGTCGAATGGGAACAAAAATCTCGGCGCCGATGCGACCAACCCATGAAGCCGACTACAAACGTCGCTCATTAAGCAGCTCATTCAACCTTTGTAACTGCTTGCCAATGGGCAGACCCGCCAGAGGTGCTTCCCAGTGGGCGAGCTTGGGCACAATGAATCGGCGGTATGCGTCCCCCGCAAGGAAGATGAACGTATCTCTGCTGAACTCGGTTTTCTGCGCCAACTGAGACAAGACTTTGTCGGCCCATGCGCGTGCATCGTTCGATGACATATCTTTGAGCGTCAAATCGTATGGTTCAATTTCCGTGGTCAAGTCCAGCAATCCGTACTTGGCAGAAAGAATGTAAACGTCGTCTGGACCGAGGAATCGAGCATAGGCTAATGCGCGCTGGAATAACGGGCTCGCATACAGGTCTTGGGCTTGGGCTTTATGCTCTGTTTTCTTTGCCGCACAGGAAATGAGCACGATCCGCCGACTTGTTTTGGGATCAACGGATTTCTGTGTCCCGCTATCCCGCGTAATTGACACCGGCACACTGAATGGGGGCCGACCGCTAGCTAAATCGGCAGTGGCCGTCACCCTTGAGGTGAAGTCAGTTCTCGGACTTTTTCGCGTTAGGGTGGTAATAGATGCAATCGAGCAATGCGGCTCGGTTATCCCAAATCCGGGCGTTCAGGGCATTCCTCGGGCGAGGATGTTGCCACCACGGGCTGAGCTGAGTTGGGACGACGATGCGTTCCCAGTAGTTCTTGAGGTTGAGCGTCGAGGACGCAACGCCAAATGCAGCGCAGATCCCACGACGATTGGCCTCGTTAACGGCAGCAAACAGGTCTGGCCGTTTCATTGCCAACAGGCGAGACGCAGTTGCTATGCGCCCCTTGTGGGCCTTGCCCTTAAAGGCAGCATCGAAGTCGTTGGCAAAGGCACGGAACTGCTCCTCCGTGACGTCGCCGTCAAGCGTAACGTGGTCAAGGGCCTTCGATAGCCCGTCAGGAGACTCATTGACCAGATTTTTGAAGTCCCCTTGACCAAACATCGTGCCGAACCAATTCCAATCAAGGTCATCCAATTTCTTCTCAATTGGGCCGTAAGTACCAGCGATTGCCCTGCGTTCGTTCCTGCTCATCATGGCAAGAGAACGCTTCTTGGCGAAGAGACCTGCAGATCTCTCGAGGACCCTGAGACGTCCGTCAAGGCTGTGATGCTTATCTCCCTTCGTGCGCCTGACAAACTCGGACCACGCCAGAACGAGTGGCGAGGGCTGGACTGTCCCACGAGGAATCTTGAGTCGATGGAACTTGTGCAGTGCTTCACGTCTCGTGCGATTGGCTTGGTATTGCCGTTCGTAGGAAAAAAGAAAGTTCTCTTCGTCTATTCGCGTCGCAGCCTTTCAACTTGCGTGTACGAACTCTGCGATGTCGCGAAGCGCATCGTTGTCCAAACTGCCCTCGATCAATACACTAACTTCGATGTTCCGGCCCTCGAACGCGCCCCTGGTCAAGTTGTGACTACCAACAACCGCTTTAACGGCGTCGTCCAACTCGAACAGATAGACCTTGGGGTGAAACAGATGGCCGTCGGGCGGCATGCACCTCGCCACCGTGAAGGGCATGAAATCGCGAAGAACCTTCGGGTCAGTTTGGTACATGTGGGTCCCGATAACGACGCGACGAAGCTTTCTGTGATGCTCAAGCATCGCATCGACGACGCGGTTCCTCCCGGCCCAAGCGACGGCAACGTCCAGCCGCCTGCATGCGCGAACGAGGCGTACGAGTGTCTTAGTGGCGTTTCTGCCGGTCAGCAGCTTCACGCTCATCGAATTCGACATATTGTCCTCACGCATTAAGCAGGGCGCGCTCAAGAACTAAATCTTGTCGCAATTGTTTAATGCCAAATGTCTCTTCTACGCCCATTTTTCGTCGGCTACAAGCGCGGCGTCGATCCTCAATCACACGCTAGAAATCTCGCGAGTCTCACCATCGCGAGCGTATCCAGTTTGCAATATTCCTCCAGGTCGTGGGTCAATTGCTGCTTGCGCTCGCCGGAAGTCGCGGGATCGATGATCTCGATAAAACCTACACTGCCTATCCTGGCAATTCCCTGAGTCGTTCCTCTGTGATCCGCTCAATGTTTCTGCCAAGTGTTCTCGATCAATCGGGGTAACTCCTGCGCAGAGGGCCCCCGCAAGTTGAATCGGGCAAGCCCATCGAGTGGCGTGGGATTCGGATTGATTTGCACGACCGCAGCGCCCGCCTGCGCCGCTACGCGCGGGATTTCCGCCGCGGGGTTGACGAGGCTCGACGTGCCGATCGAAAAAAGCACCTGACAACTTTCCGCGGCCTTGAAAGCCGCCTTGAGTGCCGCCTGGGGCAGGGTTTCGCCGAACCACACCACGCCCGGCCGAACGTGGCCTCCGCAATGGCTGCATTCCGGAGGGGCCATGCGGCGCCCGCCTTCCGGCTCGTCCGGAAGCTCGTCTGCGAACCCCGCCGGCCGGGCGCAGGCAAAGCAACGCGGCGCAAAGAGACTTCCGTGAAGATGAATGACGGAACCGCTTCCTGCGCGCTCGTGCAGGTCATCTACGTTCTGCGTGATCAGGGTAAGCTTCGGCACATAGCGCTTCATCGCAGCAATCGCCGCGTGCCCGGCGTTCGGCGAGGCGCGTAGCACGTTCATTCGGCGCCATTCGTACCAGCCCCACACCAGATCAGGATCCCGGCGAAAGGCGTCGGGAGTCGCCAGATCCGTGACGTCGAAGCGAGACCACAGTCCGGTAAGGTCGTCACGAAAAGTTGATATGCCGCTTTCGGCCGACACGCCCGCGCCGGTGAATACCACGATGTGCCGGGCGCTGCGCAGAAGCTCGGGAAGGTCGCTCAAGACGGTCATTCCAGGATTTTAGGTCATGAGTGCCGTTTACTGCGCTTCCGCGAAACCGGTTTCACAAACCCAAATGCATGCACCGCATGATGTAGCCCGTAGCCGCCCCTGTGCTCAAGCATGCGCATGTCCGACGGCGGGATCCAATAGGCCGACCAGTTAGGCTTCGGTCTCAGCGACTCACGAATGCGGACGTGGTCTTCCACTATGATGTCTTGTCCGCGCTTGATGTGTTCCTCGATGCGGTCGCAGGTCATACGAAAAATCCAAGAAGGAATAATGTAGAGCGCAATTTTCAGGAGCTTGTCGCGCTCCTTGACCACCTGGCGCCTTACCTCCTTTCTTCGAACACTGTTCAACTGCGAGATGGCCTTCTTCTACCGGCCGATCGCTGGCCCATTGAGTCGCCCCGACGCTACCTGATGAAAACCGTGCTTTACTTCAAAAAGCATGATAGTTCCGCGGTCTCGCACCAGATAATCCATCCGCCCCATACCCGACTCGCCGCCCCGCGGCTTGCGCAGAATCTGCGGTTCAAAGAACGCGAGGTCTGCCGAGTTGAAAAACGCCGGAAACAATCCTGAATGCAATTGGCGCTCTCCATAGCTATACACATGGTCGCCCGTCTTGCTGAAATAACTGCGTGACTGCTTGGCGAATTCGATCATGACGCGGTGCAGCAGTGATCGCGCGACGCGTGTTCCCTTGTCGTCGCGCAGCACGTCGAAGCAGTATCCTGATCCGGCCCCGCGAGCTTTGAAACTACGCTCTTTCATTCCGCCTCGCTCCATTCCTTACTTGCCCGCCAGAAATCTGGCGAGTCTCACCATCGCGAGCGTGTCCAGTTTGCAATATTCCTTCAGGTCGTTGGTTAATTTCTGTTTGCGCTCGCCGGAAGTCGCGGGATCGATGATCTCGATGAAAGCGCCCTGCGCATCGCCGCCGTCCTGCACTTCGCCGACGCTTGCGTAATCGAGGTCCGGCGCCACTGTCGGCAATACGGCCTTCAGCGACCATGAACCCTTCATGTCGCGATGGTAGTAGCTGTTCTCCGTGATGTTGAGGAGGTCCCTCAGGCGCCCGATCAGTTTGTTCAGCGGCCTGTCGAGATCAGGAAAGCGCGCAATCAAAGACTTGATCGCCGTCCTCTCGAAATGGCTGTAAACGATGATCGGGCCGCGCTCGCCAAGGTTTTTAATCAGGCTTTCCGCGAATGCCCGCATCGGCGGGCCGCCGCTCACGTCGATGAACTCGCGGTGCGTGAGTTCCGCGCCTTCGCGTTCGATGTGACACGACCACTGGAACGGTAGCTTTTCGTACGGTTGCGTGCCTCTCCAGATCGGCACCGCGAATTGTATGGTTTCAAAATCGAGATAGAAGCGCGGATACGGCAGTTCGCGCATCAGCTTGCGCACTCGCGCATCGACCTCGGCTTTCCCCGATTTGGTCACGCGCCATATCAGCTTGTGCTTGCCGGTTTCGAGCATTGAGCCCGGCACCTTTCTCAGGTCGCGATAGCCCGCGGCGCGCAATTGCTCCACGACCTTGCCGCCGCGAGGTAGCAGTTCGACCGGGTATTCGGGCTGTCCCTGGGAGCAGTGCGCGATGAATGGGCAATCGAAAGGCTTGCTGCATTGCCGGCCGATCTCGATCTTCGGCATCCTGCCGGCCAGCATTTTCCGAAACTGCCGTATCCAATCCGGCACCTCCGCAATGCACTCTTCGATCTCCCCGGTAACGTCAACGCGCTTGAGCAAGCCGCGATAATCGCTGTCCCCCTCATACGCGAACGAGGTATCGACATGGGCAATCGAGATCGAGTCCAGCGGAACCCCGGCGCCGCCGATGACCCAATACTGAATCGCCACGTCATTGAGGTAATAATCCTTGACTGCGGTCGACGACTTGACCTCGACGACGTGGTGCCTGGGTCCCTTGCGAGAGAAGATGTCCGCGCGCACCAGCGCCCCGCCATGCTGGAACGCGGGCTCGAAGAGAGTCATGCTGCCCTCGCCCTTCAACTCTTCCGCGGTCTGCGCCAATGCAGCCCTGAGATCGATGGTGTGGCCTATAAGCCTGCCCTTGGGATATGCGCGCCTTGCAATATCGCCCACGAGGTGCCCATTGGAGAACAGCCGCTCCGCGGATTTCGACTGCTCCGCGAGTTCCGGCCGGTGAATTTCCAGGTAGAGCCGTTTCGGGCATTGAAGCCCCGACAGCAGTCGGGATTTTGAGAGCCGGAACGGAGCCATATTGACCTTTCGCCGCATCACGCCGTGGTGTACGTCACGATCGCGTGCACCGTCATCCACGGATCGACATCATAGTGGCCCACCCTGCCGATAACTACCGTCGCATCGTCCGGCAGGGCTTTGACGAACCTCTCATGGATTCCGTAAAGCTCCTCGATCATCCACGTATTGGCTTCCATGAGCATCAGCCCGCCGTTAAACCGATGCCGTGCAAGTGACGAACGCCCCAGTTGATTGCATGCGAACCTCGTGGCACACGCTGCGCGTTGTGCGCCGTCGGCGGTGTCGCGGAAATACACCGCCCGCTTCCCGCCTCCCAGCCCTGCGCGGATATCATATAGATCAGTGCCAGGCATACAACCTTCGATATGCGTCATGGCGTATACCATGCGCGGAAACTCTTCGCGCAGGTTCAGTGTAACGAAATTAATTACCAGATCCGCCCCTTCCATCAAACCGCCTTCCGGCTCATAGGTAAGCGTGCGAGGGTCAAACGGATACCGGTATTCCGGAAAGGGATGCGTCGCAAACAGCAACGTCAATTCGGCCCCCGCCCGTTTTACCAACGCGCATTGGGTCTGCGCCTCGCGCCACGAATCTGCGTCGTGCGGATTCGCCACCGCAATCGCAATATCCGGAACCTTGTCGGCGTCAAAATCAAACTGCCCTTCGCGGATGTCGATCAGAGTCTCGTGCGGGAAATCCCGATCGAGGCCAGACAGGCAGCCGTTGGCAAAATGCATGCGCTGCGCAGTTGTGCCCCACGCTTTGCTTGGAAACACGGCGGCGGCAAAGCGCATCTCTTCCGAATCCATTTCGGTCTGCTCAAACAGCGGAAACGGTCCGCTATTGTGTTCGCGCAAAACGCCGGCAACAGCCGGCTTGCCCACTGCGGCGCCACAGGCGAGTACGGTCGACACGCTCTTGAGAAATCCTCTGCGATCCATGCTCATTCTTCCAAAAGGCTGTCAAGGTCTGTGCTGTCCATGTCTGGCATACCGAATGTCTCCAACGTCGTCAGCGCCGCATCGCGCACGTCCGGGTCGTCGTCACGTGCGAGGTGGTGCAGCAATTCAGCTTTGGCGTCAGACGAACGCGCAACTTCGAGCCGGATCGCCGCGTCCTCATGAATCGCGAGCAGGTGAAAAATGCGCGTCGTGTCGAGCTGGGTCATGTTCTGGAGGTTCTGAAATATCACCCGCAGCATCTCGCTGTCGTCGGTGGCGATCAATTCATCGATCCGGTTCGCCGGTATGCGCTGGTTCGCCTCATCGTTGTTGATCAGCGCAACGAGCACGGCCTGGTTTTTGTCCTGCGCAAGAAGTGTCACGGTCTCGTCGGTCAAATGGCTCTTGCCGGCAACCTCCTCTCTGACCTTGGCAAACGGGTACTTTGCCAATTCATCAAATACCTCCGAGGCATCCTGCCGCGCCGGGAGCATCCGGACTATGTCGGTGAGTGTATCTGCCCCGAGGTCGAGGCGGGCGTAATTCAGTTCCAATCGGGCTTTGTACATCGCACGCTCCTGTCAGATCCGGGCCGCAACGATTGCGGCCGATGTGACACTATAACCGCCCTAGGCGACATATTGTGTCGCCTAATCGAGGTATAGTGTCGCGGTTGGGAGGTTCGACATGAGCGAAACATTTGCACGGCAATGGGCGATGCTCAAGATGATCCCCAGGTATTCGCAATCGATCGACAGCGTGACGATACGCGACCAACTGCGGGGCGAAGGGATTGACGCACCCAGTCTGCGGACGATACAGCGCGACCTGGAAATGCTGTCGCAGTCTTTTCCGCTCGAGGTTGTCAATCCCAAAGAACGGCCTAACCAGTGGCATTGGATGAAGGGTGCCGCGCCCCTCGCAATTCCGGGACTCGACCCGACCGAGGCCGTCACCATGAAGCTGGTCGAGACCTATCTGCGGCCGCTGTTGCCGGGCGCCATGCTGGATGCCCTCGCGCCGCACTTTGAATCGGCGGAAAGGGTGCTCAAGAGCGAAGGCGGGCTCGGCCCCGCACGCTGGACAAGCATCATTCGCACGCTGCCCAAGGGCATACAGCTATTGCCACCCAAGATCGATCTACAAGCGCAAAGAACCGTGTATGACGCTCTGCTGCGGAAAAAGCAGCTCGAACTCGACTATCGCCCGCGCAAACCGAAGGGGAACGAACGGTATCGGATCAATCCGATCGGGCTCGTGGTTCGTGATAGCGTCATCTACCTCGTCGCGTCGCTGGTCGAAAATGATGCGATAAGGCAGTTCGTGCTACACCGCATTAAATCCGCGCAAGTGCGGGATGAGCCAGCCACATCGCCGCGCGGCTTCGATCTGGACGAATATATCGCGAAAGGCGGATTCGGCTGGCCGACCGGCGGTAAGATTCGCCTCGTTGCAATATTCGACCATGGCTCGGCGCAGACGCTGGGCGAAACTCCACTCAGTCCGGATCAGAACATAACGGAACTGGATGGAAAGCGATTCAAGCTGACTGCCACCGTGCAGGAAACGAAGGAGCTGTACTGGTGGCTGTCGAGCTTTGGTCCCGAGGTGGAAGTCATGGAACCGAAGGGCTTGCGCGCACTGATGCGCAAGCTTGTCGGAAGCTCGGCAAAGCGTTATCGGATCAAGCGATAGCCAGTTTCAAATGCCCCACAGGCTCAGAAGCTTGCCTCACATTGATTTCGATGTCGTAGCCGAGCCGATTCAAGCAATCCATTAGCTTGCGCTCGGATACATTGGAGAAGTCACCGCGCATCATGTCGGACACCTTTGGTTGGGTGATCCCCATGCGTTTTGCCGCCTCTTGCTGGGTCAGCCCAAGGCGGCGCATGGCCTTCCTGATCGCGACGACCAAGCCCGTTTTGATCTTGAGTCTTTCCGCGTCAGGTATGCCAAGATCGGCATACACGTTACCAAAGCTGCGCTGCACTTCGATACCGTCAATGATCCGTTTTTTCATTTCGTATCCATTCGAGCGGTTTTTCTTTGTCGGTCATGCATTGATTATACATGAACAGGTATAATCAGCAAGCGCCCGCAGTCTCGGGTTGAGCCTCAGGATCAGGCAATGAGTCCTCCCGAATGACCGGTACATATTCAGGAGCAGTCCTTTAGTGTAGCTCCGCAATGGGCTTTCCATGACCGGACCTTGCCGACAATCGCTCGCATGACTTCAGGAAATGCGGTAGCCTGTGGCCGCTTGGCAAGAGGACCATAAGACGAAATGAAAGACGCGGACCCGTTCGATTTTGTCGTCATCGGCGCAGGCAGCGCAGGTTGCGTACTCGCTAACCGGCTTACGGAGTCGGGGCGCTACCGTGTTCTTCTGCTGGAGGCCGGAGGAAAAGATCGCAATCCATGGATACATATTCCCCTTGGCTACGGCAAGCTTTTCACCAACCCGAAAGTGAACTGGCTCTACACCAGCGAGCCGGAAGCGGCCAGCGGCAATCGGCGCATCGCGCAACCACGCGGCAAAGTGCTCGGCGGATCGAGTTCCATCAATGGCCTGGTCTATATCCGCGGCCAGCGCGAGGACTACGACGACTGGCGCCAGCTCGGCAACGCGGGCTGGGGTTACGAAGATGTGTTGCCGTATTTCCGCAAAAGCGAAGATCAGCAACGCGGCGCGGATGATTATCATGGCGTGGGCGGCCCCCTGACGATATCGGACCCATCGGAACCCCACCCGCTCTGCGAGGCGTATATTGCCGCCGCGGAACAATGCGGATATCCGCGCAATCCCGATTTCAATGGCGCCCGTCAGGAGGGCTTTGGCTACGTTCAGGTGACCTTGCGCAACGGTCTGCGCAGCAGTACCGCGACGGGATATCTGCGTCCGGCGCGCCGGCGCAAGAACCTGTCCGTGATCACGCGCGCGCACGCGACGCGCATCCTGTTTTCTGGCAAAAGCGCCACCGGCGTCGAGTATCTTCACCGGGGCCAGAAGCGCTCTGTAAACGCCCGCGGCGAGGTGATTCTTGCGGGTGGCTCTTTCAATTCCCCGCAGCTCTTGCAGCTTTCCGGATTGGGCCCGGCTGCGTTGCTGCAGCGTTTCGGCATTAGCGTGATCGCTGACATGCCGGAAGTCGGCGCCAATCTTCAGGACCATTACAACGGCCGCCTGGTGTACCAGAGCACCGAAGCTTTCACGCTCAACGACGTTGTCAATAATTTCGGTAGAGGCATGATTGAGGCATTGCGCTTCCTCTTTCTGCGCAAGGGTTTTCTGACGATGGGGGCTTCCTATGCGGCAGGCTTTCTGCGCACCGACCCGGCCCTGTCGAGGCCCGATATACAGGCGGGCCTCATGCTGTTCAGCGCCGACAAGGCCGGCGCCGATCTCCACCGCTTTTCAGGTTTTTCAATGTTGGTCAGGCTGTTGCGGCCCGAGAGCAGGGGAGACGTGCTGATTCAGAGTGCCGATCCGTTGCACGCGCCCGCGGTCAGGCCCAACTACCTCGCCTCCGCGAAGGATCGCGAGGTGCTGCTGGCCGGAATGAAGGCGGTGCGCCGCATCGGGGACACCCCCGCAATGCGCCGCTACATCGCGCGCGAACACGAACCCGGCGCGTCGTGCTCGAACGATGCTGATTTGCTGGATTATCTGCGCCGCCGTGGCGGAATCAGCTACCATCCCGTTAGCACCTGCCGCATGGGAAACGATGCTGCAGCGGTCGTCGACGAACGTTTGCGGGTTCATGGAGTACAGGGTCTACGCGTGGTCGATGCCTCGATCATGCCAATGATTGTTTCCGGAAACACCAATGCACCAACGATCATGATTGCAGAAAAAGGGGCTGACATGATCCTGCAGGACGCCGCAAGGCGTTAGCCGGACCAATGCGTTGCGCGGGTCCGACCCCGCATTGGTTACCGCGTGGGCCGATGCATAATCACCGCGTATATGCACTCGTGATATTCAGGACCTGCCAGAAGAATGCACCGGGCCCGAGTCGCAGCCTGAAGTTCCCTGGGCATGGGAGCCGACTCGGTTCGCTTATCATCGTTGCGTTCAATGCCGCGCGGGCAAGCGATCGCCACGAGGCTGACAAGGCTTAACGCCGCAATCATCAATTTGAGGGTGGCCATGGATAGAGACCTATGCTGATTAGCGATTCGATTCAAGTTAACAGAACCGTCAAGATTGCCGTCGGTTGATGGTCTTTGCACTTCTGCGTCATGCCGCACTATGGCGCGTTTCTTTGCTGTCCCACCCGGTCAGGAGAGATGCCGGGGGCGCCGCCGATAATCAGTGGAATAATCGTTACAAACCTGGAATCGGCGAGCAATTTTTGCTGCGGGGTAAGACCTCCATAAAGCGTTTTAGCTGCTGAAGCAATGTCTTCCAAAGCCGTCAGCCTGTTACGCGCTACGTCGACGGCATGGTCGACCTGCTGAAGCGCGTCCATTTGCGTGCTGGCGATCTGCCCGCGGCCGCGTTCCTTCGATATATCCGAGACCAAGGCTCTCACCTTATCGGCGTAAGACAGCCACGCGTTTTCCTGCCCCGATAACAGCTTCAGGTCTTCCTGAAGCATCGCCAGGCGATACTCAACCAGATCTGCGGTATCTTCCTGTATTGCCGGACGCTTATCCTTCATGGAACTGTCCGGGCGGTTGCGTCCGCCGCGCATGGTACCTCCCGGAAATCCGCCGCCACCCGGAAACTGTGCCAGCAACTCGGAGGTTGCGCATGCGGCGATAGTCGCCAGGAGACATAGGATGACCCGCTTTCTCATTTTCATTTGCGGTCTTTCTCGGGACTGCTTTCATCGCCTGAGAGCCAAGTTAATCGTTGGCGCCTTATCCAGGCAACAGAGTTTACAAATCGTTACAACACCACACAATTTGTTACAGGAGCGTTTGCCGCGTAGTAGCATTCAATCAGAGGCGACGGACGGCATCGTCAGCAGCCAGGGAATGAACTTAGGCTGCGGTAAACCTGTATCGGAAGGGCTAGGAGTTACCGTCCAGTAAGGGGATGGTATTGATCAGCACGCTCTGGTTGGGGATCAACGTGCCCGCCTGTTTCAGGGCTGCCAGCGCCGCACGCGTCTCGATACACGACTCCAGGACGTGCTTGCGTAAGGTCCTCCGACTGAATTCGGCCATGGGTCTTCTGATACACGGTGGACAGACGTTATTTCACTTTGCGTGGATGACTGTAATCCGGCTACCATTAATCAATGCAACGACTCCACCCCGCATTGGGATTTCTCGTCTGCCGGGGAATTGATCGCGCACCGCAAGTGAACAGGGAGGAAAGTCATGGAACATCCGATACTGCGCGCGTTTGCGCTTGCCATTGGGTTTGGGTTTGCGTGCGCTGCGGCGGCGCAGTCTTATCCATCAAAACCGATACGCATCATCGTGCCCCTCGCGCCGGGCGGCAATGTCGACATCGTCGCACGCACGATTGCCCAGCAGCTCACCGAAAACCTCGGGCAGCAAGTCATCGTCGAGAACCGGCCCGGCGCGAGCAGCCTGGTCGGCACCCAGCAGGTCGCCAAAGCGGCGCCCGACGGTTATACGCTGCTCGCCGTGGCGAACACCTTTGCCATGGTGCCTTCGATCGTGGCCAACCCCGGCTACGATCCATTGAAGGATTTCGCCGGCATCACGCTGACCTGCCTGGTGCCGCAGGTGCTGGTCGTGAACCCTGCGCTGCCGGTGCGCTCGGTGACGCAACTGATTGCGCTGGCCAAAGCGCGGCCTGGGGAAATCTCCTACGCGACCTCGGGCCCGGGCGGCACCGGACACATGGCGACGGAACTCTTCAGCCGTCAGGTCGGCGTGAAAATGCTGCACGTGCCCTACAAGGGCAATTCGCAGGCTATCATCGATGTCATCGGTGGACAGGTCATGCTAATGTTCGACCAGGTGAGCACCTCGGAACCTTACATCAAAGCGGGCAAGCTGCGCGGCGTGGCCGTCACGAGCCGCACGCGCTCGCCGCTGTTTCCCGATCTGCCCACCATCGATGAGTCGGGGGCGCCGGGCTTCGAAGACATTACCTTCAACGGATTGGTGGCGCCGGCGGGAACCCCGCGTGAAGTCCTCGTGCGCATGAATGAAGAAGTCGCGAAGGTTGTGCGCGCGCCGAATCTGCGCAAACGCTTCCTGGAACGCGGCGTCGAGCTGAAGGCGAGTGCGTCGCCGGAAGAGTTCACCGCGCACGTGAAGGCCGAAGTCGAGAAGAAAGGCAAGCTCGCGCGCGAGGCCGGAATCAAATTGGAATAAGTGAACGAGTGAACGGGTGAACGCGTGAACGAGCAAAGCATTCCCTCTTCCCCGTAGCCGGGGGAGAGGGTTGGGGTTAGCCGTTTCACTCGTTCACTTATCCAAAAGGAGAACACATTGTCCATACACGATGAAGGCGAGCCCGCTTTCAGGGCGCCGCCGCTAAGCTGTGATTGTCACTTCCATGTGTTCGGCCCGGCCGCACGCTATCCGTACGGCAGCGACCTGCGCTATCCGCCGCCGCTGGCGCCGCTCGAGGACTATCTCGAGCTGGCGCGTCGCCTTGGATTCGAGCGCTTTGTGTTCGTGCAGCCGAGCGCGTATGGCCGCGACAATAATTGCATGCTCGATGCGATGCGCGAAGTCGGCGCGCCATGCCGTGGCATCGTCGATATCGATGAAAATATTCCCGATGCCGAGCTCGCACGATTGCATGCGGCGGGCGTGCGCGGCGTGCGCGTCAACGTGTCTCCGGTCAAGCCGCCCGCAGCGGGCTTCGCGGCGACCATGCTCGCGCGTATCGAGCGCCTGCACGCGCGCTGCGCCGAGCTTGGCTGGCAGCTCGACTTCCTGACGCCGGGCTGGCTGACGAGCGAGTTGATGGGAACTCTGAAGAAGTTGCAGGTCGATTTCACGCTTGCGCATATGGGCATGTTCCTCGCGCGCAACGGGGTGGATCAGCCGGGGTTTCAGCAACTGCTCGACCTGCTGCGGCATGGCGAGGGGCGATGCTGGGTCAAGCTCACGGGCGTGTACCGCATGTCGGTCGATCCCGGCTTCGCCGATGCGGCTCCGCTCGCGCGCGCGCTGATCGAGGCGGCTCCCGATCGCATCATCTGGGGCAGCGATTATCCGCACCTTTCGTTCGCCGACAAGGTGGGTTCGGTCGAGCTGTTCAATCTGCTCGGGCAGTGGGCGCCGGATGATGCGGCGCGGCGTAAGATTCTGGTCGACAATCCGCAACGGCTGTTCAAATTCTGAAACGATAAAACAGGGTGGAGGAGGGGATATGCGAAGAAACAATAGCCGGTTGCTGTGTCTGGCCGTTCTTGCCATGGCCGCGGCTCAGCCTTCGATCGCACAGCGTACCGTCGGCGCGGCGAAAGACTACCCGGCGAAGGTCATTCGCATTGTCGTTCCGTACGCGGCGGGAGGGGGACCCGACGTGGTGATCAGAACCATCGCCGACAAGATCGGCCCGAACCTGGGGCAGAACATCGTGCTCGAGAATCGGGGCGGGGGCGGCGGCATGCTCGGCACTGCTATTGTCGCGAAGTCTGCGCCCGACGGTTATACCTTGCTGTTGCAGCTGACCGGGGCTTACGCGAGTTACCCTTATTTTTTCAAGAACCTCTCTTACGATCCGGCGAAGGACCTGATACCGGTAACGCTGGTGGCGAAGAACGTTGGTTATGTGCTGATCGTGAACCCCAGTCTGCCGGCGCGGTCTGTCAAAGAGTTGATTGCGCTCGCGAAGGCAAATCCCCAAAAACTCAATTACGGGACGGCCGGCGTCGGCAGCGTGATGCAAATGGCCGCCGAGCTCTTCGCGTACCTGACCACGGTGAAACTGACGCCCGTGCATTACACCGGCGTGCCCGCGGCGCTGACCGACGTGATCTCCGGCCAGATCGAATTGGGTTTCCCGGCGGCGCCGTCAGCGCTTCCGTTCACACATTCCGGCCGTTTGCGCGTTCTGGGCATTACTGGCGAGAAACGCTGGAGCAAAATGCCGGACGTACCGACGCTCGACGAAGCGGGTGTCAAGGGATACAAATTCATCGGCTGGTATGGCCTCTGGTTCCCGGCGGGGACGCCGGCCGAGTATGTAAGCCGCATTCAGAGCGAGGTCGCCAGGGCGGCCCATGATCCTGCGGTCAGGCAGCGCTACGACGAACAGGGGCTGGAGGGCGTGGGATCGACGCCGGAGGAGTTCGCGCGCGTACTCGAAGACGAGTTCGCGCTCAACAAGAAGCTCACGGCCAGCATGGGCATAGTACCGCAGTAATTCTGAATCAAACGGCATTGTCAGATCTCCTGTCAGCCAATCAGGATCGCGCGGTAGTCGTTGACGTTAGTGCGCGTCGGGCCGGTGACGACGAGATCGCCGAGCGCGGAGAAGAAGCCGTAGCCGTCGTTGTTTTCGAGCAGCTTCTCGGCGCGCAGCCCGAGCCTGACGCCGCGGGCGAGCGAGTCCGGCGTTGCAATTGCACCTGCGTTGTCTTCGGTGCCGTCGATGCCGTCGGTGTCGCACGCAATCGCGTGCATGCCGTCAGCGCCCTGCAGATCGTTGACCAGCGACAGCAGAAACTCAGCACAACGTCCGCCGCGGCCTTTGCCGCGCACGGTGACTGTGCACTCACCGCCCGAGATTAAAGCAACCGGCGGCTGCCACGGCTCGCCGTGCGCTTTGACTTCGCGCGCGAGCGCGGCGTAGACCTTTGCGACTTCGCGCGCTTCGCCGGTTACGCTGTCGCCGAGAATGGCGGCGCGCACGCCGTTGGCTTCGAAAAATTTTGCCGCTGCCTGCAACGATTGTTGTGCCGTCGCAATGACGCGGTTTTCAGTCTTGACGAAGACTTTGTCGCCGGGCTTGGGAGTCTCGGTAAGTTCGCCGCGTATGCCGCGCTCGAGGGTTTCCTGAACCGCTTTCGGAATCTTGCACTCGTAGCGCCTGAGGATGTCGAGCGCGTCCTGATAAGTGGTCGGATCGGGCGCGCACGGACCGGATGCGATATGCGTCGGATCATCACCGGTCACGTCCGAAATCACGAGCGCGAGAATTTTCGCTTTGCATGCGGCGGCAAGCCTGCCGCCCTGGATCAGCGACAAGTGTTTTCTGACGGCGTTGATTTCCTGAATCATCGCGCCGCAGCGCAACAGCTCTTGGGTGACCGCCTTGAGATCGGCCATCGAGATCGTTGCGACCGGGAGGCTTAGCAGGCTCGAGCCGCCACCGGAAATCAGCGCGAGCAGCAGATCGTTCCTGGACAGTCGCCTGACGCCGTCGAGAATTCTTTTCGCCGCAGCTTCGCCGGATTCGTCCGGCACCGGATGGCCGGCCTCGACCACGCTGATGCGGTTGGTGAGCAGCCCATGCGCGTAGCGCGTGATCACGATGCCGTCGAGCGGCGCGTCGGCCGGCCAGTGCTGCTCGGCCGCGAGCGCCATCGACGCCGCGGCCTTGCCAGCGCCGATCACCAGCGTGCGGCCCTTGGGCGGCTTGGGCAGGTGCTGCGGCACGATGTGGATCGGATCGGCAGCGGCAACCGCGGCGTGGAAACTGCCCAGCAAGAGTTCTCGTGGAGACATCTATAAGCCAGTGAACGGGTGAACAGGTGAACGGGTGAACGGGTAAACACCCTCTCCCCGTACCCGGGGAGAGGGTTGGGTGAGGGGCTTCACTCGTTCACCCGTTCACTCGTTCACCCAAGTACGTTCTTCAAATACTGCCCGGTGTAGCTCGCCTTGTTCTTCGCGACGTCTTCAGGCGAGCCTTCGGCGATCACGCGCCCGCCGCGGTCGCCGCCTTCGGGACCGAGGTCGATGATCCAGTCCGCGGTCTTGATTACATCGAGGTTGTGCTCGATCACGACCACCGTGTTGCCGTGGTCGCGCAGCCGGTGCAGCACGCGTAGCAGCAGGTCGATATCGTGGAAGTGCAACCCCGTGGTCGGCTCATCCAGGATGTAGAGCGTGCGTCCGGTGTCGCGCTTGGACAATTCGAGCGAGAGCTTCACGCGCTGCGCCTCGCCGCCGGAGAGCGTCGTCGCGCTCTGGCCGAGCGTTATATAGCCGAGCCCGACGTCGAGCAGCGTATGAAGTTTTCTCGCGACGACCGGCACCGCGCCGAAGAACCCCGCCGCCTGCTCGACCGTCATTTTGAGGACTTCGTTGATGTTCTTGCCTTTGTACTGGACTTCGAGCGTCTCGCGGTTGT
>PLYS01000091.1 GCA_003153455.1 Betaproteobacteria bacterium
CAGCTCATCGGAACGAGCCGCGTCTTCCAAACAGAACCACGCAAATCAACGACGTGATCGGCGTCATCAGAACTCCGACAAGCAATATGCCCCAAAAACCGAGGCGGCTTTCCTTCCCCAGAAAAGCGGCGATCACGCATGCCAACAGGTACAGGGCCGGGGCCAGAATCACTGCAGCGCTCCGATAGCTATAGGGTCGTCCGGATCAGGGAGGCGGGGGCGTGCAGAAGTCAAGCCGAGACCGGCTCTCCTTCCATGCCCGTCGTCGCTCTTGCGGCCGCGCTCCTGCCGTTTGCGAATTCGGCCCGAAAGTGTTCCCGGACTTTCGCAGGGTCGAAATCGAGGAGCGTGCCGCCAGCCTCAAAATGCAAAATAAAGACTTTTCCGATTGCGTACGTAACTCCGGCAGCGATCGCCGGCAGCGAGGTCACTGCAACGATGGGTCCAATGATCGGGATCAATCGCAGCGTGCTGATCGCTATGACTTTGCCGAGAGTTACGCTTCCGAGGCTGGCGACCAGAGAGGTGATGCTTGACTTTGCGAGATCCTTGCGGAAAACCAAACCATAATGCTCGGTGAGCTCCTTGATCAGCTTCATTTCCACAGCGGTAATCGCGACGAAATCGATCCATGGAAACGGCAGGACACCTGCGCCCGCAGACCAAAGCATGTTCCGCTTCACGATGTCCATCGCTTCAGCCAGCTTGGTTTCGGAAGGTTTGTTCTCGATAACTTTTTCGTCCGACATGAGTCCTCCTACGGTCTGGTTGGTGGTTGATGTGATAGCCTCGCGGAATTATATGGACTAGCTTTATCATGCGCAAGCAAAAATAGGCTCACGCCTTTTTGCTCCGTTTAACCACATCGGCCATATGGTTTCCGACCGCTCAGGCATACCGGATGTCCTCACCGAAACATCTCGTTGCGGTTCGCCGCGCCGGCAGCCGCACCTCTCTGTATTTGATCCACAGTTTGGCCGGAGAGTTGACCTGGATGCCCGCCCTCGCCCGGGATCTGGACCCGGAGTGGCCGCAGTATGGGTTCGCCGCGCCGGGCATCAACAACGATGCGCCGTCCTTTACGACATTGCAGGAGTTGGCGGCCGCCCACCTTGGACAGGGTAGATTTGTCCTCCCGGGAATTGAAAGCGAAACCAGCGAGTTAATGCGGAAGGCTGGACAACGCCGAGGATTTCCGGTATAAACGCTGGGATGGAATCGGAGAAATTTGTAGGGGAGGCGCTATCGGAGCTTCAAGTGCGCCTGGTGGAGCGAAGCGAGGAAGGGCGCTACCAAGAGCAGATGGCGCGCCACCATTATCTTGGCGCGCTACCGAAGATCAGTGAATCGGTGTGGTATGTTGCGACTTGGCGCGACGAGTGGGTAGCACAACTGAGCCTATCGGCGGCGGCGCTGAAATGCGGCGTTCGTGATCGCTGGATCGGCTGGGACTTTCGCTCTCAGTATGGTCGGCTCAAGCTCATCGCCAACAACAGTCGCTTCCTGATCCTGCCCGAGTGGCACCGGCCGAATATTGGCTCACGGGTGCTGTCACTGACCGAACGCCGGGTCGTGGCCGATTGGCAGGCGCGCTTTGGTCATCCGTTGCTGCTGCTGGAGACCTTTGTCGATCCCCGGCGCTTCCATGGCGGTGTTTATCGCGCGGCCAACTGGATTGAACTGGGATTGACCCAAGGGTATCGACGCACGCGGGAAGGCTACAGCGCTCAAGCCGACGCCCCCAAGCGGGTCTTTGTTCGCCCCTTGTGCCGCGATCCCCGCGCGCGATTGACCCACGCCAACCGGGATTACCTTCAACTGACGGGAGCCTCTAAGATCATGCTCAATGCCGAACAGATGCGCTCGCTGCCGCAGTGCTTCACTATCATTGCCGATCCGCGTCGCTCTCAAGGGCGACGCCATCGCCTGCCGGTGGTGCTGGGCATCGCGGCGGGCGCGATCCGGTGTGGCATGCGTGGTTACAAGGCCATCTCCGATTGGGCCGATGCCTTGGGACAGAAAGCCCGCGAACGCTTTGGTTGTCGGCGTGAGAACGGACATTATGTCGTCCCCAGCGAATTTGTCATCCGCGATTGCCTGGTGCGCATTGACCCGGGAGTGCTGGATCGGGCGCTCAATGCCTGGAATCAGGTTTGGGAGGTGCAAGACGATGCATTGGCGATCGATGGCAAGACCATGAAAAATGCCATCGACGAGGCCGGGCATCAAACGCATATCATGAGCGTGGGGGACACGACTCGAAGATCTGCCATGCCCAAAAAAAGTAGGCACATTACCCGTAGCGGGCAGCGAAGAGCTCAAGCGCACCAACGAAATCGGCATGGCAATGCCTTTGCTTGAAGGCTGTGACATCGCCGGCAAGGATGTCACCGGCGATGCGTTGCTGACCCAACGCGCGCTGGCAACCTATCTGATCGAGCGCCAGGCGCACTATTACTTCACCATCAAGGGCAACCAACCCGCGTTGCAACACGATATCGCGTTGCTGTTCGAGCAGCGCGAAGCCGCCGACTTCGTCGAGATCGCACCTGCCGATCATGGTCGCATTGAGACGCGGCGCATTGGGTGCAGTACGGCGCTCAATGCTTACATCGACTTCCCCTACGTCGGTCAGGTCTTCCTGATCGAGCGTGAATCCATCGACAAAAAAACCGGCGAGCACACTCGCGAGATCGCGCTGGGGGTGACGAGTCGCACTCCGCAACAGGCCTCCCCGCAACGGCTACTGGCCGTCAACCGTGGGCACTGGGCCATCGAAAGCGTTCATTACATCATCGACTGGAACTACGATGAGGATCGCAGTCGCATTCGTACCGGCTTCGGCCCCGAAAACATCACCCGCCTTCGCCGCTTTGCGGTTGGTATCCTCAAATCCTTCCAGAAACCCACTCAATCCGTCGCCGAGCTGATGCGCAAACTTTGCTTCCGTACCCGTCTTGTCTTCGACTACTTGCGAATAACAAAAAACTCACATACCCTACAATGCGGACTTTGAGAGCAAATTTGCCGTGGCAAGGGACAAGAGTTCGCTTGACTTGGCGCGCCGGCGGACTGCATAATTTTCCGCAACTTTCGTTGCGAATCGCCACGGCACTGGGACGACTGCGATGTGTGATCCATGAGTGACTTCTCCGTCGACGTCCTGCTCGGCCATTCCTACTTCCTGGTGTACGACCCGAAGCAGTTCCAGAAGATGCGGCCCTATCCCCCGCTCGCGACGCTGTACGCTGCCGCCTACCTGAGAAGCGCGGGCTATTCCGTGGCGCTCTTTGATGCGATGCTCGCCGAGGGCGAGGACGAGTTCGGCGAGGCGCTAAAGCGCCACCGTCCCCGCTGGGTTGCGCTCTACGAGGACAACTTCAACTTCCTGACGAAAATGTGCCTGAGCCGCGTGCGCGAGGCTGCCTGTGCCATGGCGGAAGCGGCGTCCGCCGCCGGGGCCACCGTGATCGCCGCCGGCTCGGACGTGACCGACCATCCCGAGCTGTATTTCCCTCACGGCGTGGCGTTCGCGCTGCTCGGCGAGCCCGACCATTCCTTGCGCGAGCTGCTCGACGCGCTGAGCGGCCGTGCGCCGCGGCCGCTCGAGGAGATCGCGGGCGTCGCCACCGCCGATCCCGCGGTGCCTGGCGGCGTGCGCCGCTCGGCGAAGCGCGCGCCGGAACGGCATCCCGACTGTTTCCCCTTCGCGGCGTGGGACCTGGTGGACGTGAAGCGTTACCGCAAGGCCTGGACCGAGGCTCACGGCTTCTACAGCGTCAACATGGTGGGGACGCGCGGCTGCCCCTTCCACTGCAACTGGTGCGCAAAACCGATCTGGGGCCAGCGCTATGCCATGCGCTCCCCGGCGAACGTCGCCGAGGAGTTGGCGCTCGTCAAGCAGCTCCTGCGGCCGGATCACATCTGGTTCGCCGACGATATCTTCGGGCTGCGTCCCCGTTGGGTGGCCAATTTCGGGCGTGAGGTGGCCGCGCGCGACGCCGCCGTGCCGTTCATGATCCAGTCGCGGGTCGACCTCATGACCGATGAGGCTGTCGCCGGGCTGGCCCAGGCCGGGTGCGCGGAAGTCTGGATGGGCGCAGAAAGCGGCAGCCAGAAGATCCTCGACGCCATGGAGAAGGGCACGGAGCTCCCCGAGATCGTCACCGCACGCGCGCGCCTGCGGGCGGCCGGAATCAAGGCCTGCTTCTTCATCCAGTTCGGCTACCCGGGAGAGACCTTCGATGACGTCATGGCCACGGTGCAGATGGTCCGCGACACCCTGCCCGACGACATCGGCGTCAGCGTGAGTTACCCACTGCCAGGCACCCGGTTCTACGAGATGGTCAAGCAGCAAATCGGCGAGAAGACCAACTGGGTCGACAGTGAAGACCTGGCCATGATGTTCGAAGGGACGTACGCGTCCCCCTTCTATCGTCAATTGCACCGGCTCCTCCACCAGGAGCTGCTGCTGCGGCGGCGACTGGCGAACCCCCTTGAGGGGAGCGTCGGGGCCGTTCCCGAGCTCCTGAAGGAGCTCGACCGACTGAGCGACAGTTGGCTCGAACTGGGCCGGCTTGAGGCGACGTATCGCAGCGCGGCGCCGACCCGCGTCGATATCCCGCTCATCGAGCGGCCGGCACCGGACCTCAGCAAGGCGTGGAACTGACCGCTTCGATGATCGACTCGCCGAAAATCGATTTCGACAGCATCAACCGCGGCTTCTCCGCCAAGGCACTCGTCTACGACGACTACGGCGCCGACCATCCCGTCATCCTCTGGGCGCGCGCGCAGGTGCGCGCGCAACTCATGGCGCTCGTCCCTCCGGGATCACGCGTCCTCGAGCTGGCCGCGGGCACCGGAGCCGACGCGGTATTTCTCGCCGAGCACGGCTACCGCGTCCACGCCACCGACCTCGCGGACGGGATGGTGGCGGAAACCCGGCGCAAGATCGAGACGCGCGGCCTCGCGGACCGCCTGACGGCCCAGCAAGTCTCGTTCACCGAGTTGGAGCGCGTGACTGGTGGCCCTTACGATCTCATCTTCTCGAACTTCGGCGGATTGAACTGTGTGCCCGATCTCACCGTGATGACGCGGGGTCTGCCACGCGTGCTGAAGCCGGGAGGGTTCGTGACCTTGGTGGTAATGCCACACGTGTGTCCGTGGGAACTGGCGCAGGCCCTGCGCGGCGACTTCAAGACGGCGTTCCGCCGCCTGCACCCCGGTGGCGTGATGGCGCGCGTGGCAAGCGCCCATTTTATGACCTACTACTTCCGTCCGGGCCAAGTCCTGAGCGCCCTGGGCCCGGGTTATCGGCGCGTTGCGCTCCGCGGCCTGTCGGTCTTCAGCCCGCCATCGTACCTTGAGAATTTCTCCCGTCGCTACCCGAACCTCTTCCGCCGGCTGACAGATCTCGACGAGCGCCTTGGCAGTTGGCCCCTCCTCAACGCGATGGGCGATTTTTTCATGCTGACCGTCCAGGCGAGGGAACCGTGAGCGACCGCGGCTCGACGGCGTTCATCCGAATGCTGCTGGACGAAGCCGGACCCGCCAAGATCCAGCTCCTCGCCTTCACGGCGCTCGCCGGCATCGGAACCGCCATCATCATCGTCATCGTCAACAGCGTCGCCGACCGGCGAGGCACTATCGACATCGACTACCCGCTGTTGCTGACGTTCATTATCTGCTGCTTCGTCGTGCTCTCCGCCCAGGCCCGCGCGCTGACGCTCACGACCCGCGCGTCGGAGGCGACCGTCCAGCGGCTGCGGACACGTGTGGTTGAACTCATCCGGCATGCCGACCTAGACGCCTTCGAAGCGCTCGGCCCTGCCAGCATCTACGCGAAGATCGCCGGTGACACCGCCACTCTCTCGGAAGCGGGCACGCCGCTGGTGTACGGCGCCACTTCGGGCCTGGCCCTCATCCTCGCCACCCTCTATATCGCCACGCTGTCGACCCTGGCCTTCTTCGTCATCGCCACTCTCTTCGGCGCGACGACCTATCTTTACCACATCAGTCAGCGCAATAACACGGGCCACCTGCTCTATGCTCGAGAGGCCGAGTCGCGGTTCTTCGAGACGTTCAATCACCTCCTTGGGGGTTTCAAGGAGGTGAAGATGAGCGCCGCGCGCGGCGCAGATCTGGTGTCGAACTACCTCGCCGTGCAGTCCCTGGAAACGGAGCTCCGGAAGATCGCGGCGGTGACCCGGATGAACGACGGCCTCACCATCGCCCATACGAGCTTCTATGTGATGCTGGCAGCTGTCGTCTTCGCGCTGCCGCAGTACCTCGACGGCACCGAGACGGCCATGAAGTTGACCTACACCGTCATCTTTATGCTGGCGACCGTCGATGGCATTATGAAAGCTTTTCCCGTGCTGACCAAAGCCAACGTCGCCATCCAGGACCTCGAGCGGACCGAGGCCCAGCTCGCCGCCGCCCGCCGCGCAAACGAAGGGCCGGTGACCCTCGCATCGCCGGCGATGCGTCGGCTCGAGCTGTCAGGCGTCGTCTATACCTACACCGGGCCTGACGGCCGGCCGTCCTTCACCGTCGGCCCCTGCGACCTGGTTCTCGAAGCCGGTGAGACGGTTTTCATCGTCGGCGGCAACGGCAGCGGCAAGTCGACTCTGCTCCGCGTGCTTGCATGGCTCTACGAACCCCGGGCGGGAGCAATCCTCTGGGACGGCCGGCCCGTGGACCGGTCGAACGTCGTCGACTACCGCAACCTGTTCGCGACGGTATTCTCCGATTTCCACCTCTTCGACCGGCTCTATGGGCTGGCCAATGTGAATCCAGCCGAAGCCCAGGCGCTGCTCGAGACGATGGGCCTGGCGGAGAAAACGACGTTTTGGGGCGGCGCATTCACCAACCTCGATTTGTCGACGGGACAACGTAAGCGGCTGGCGTTCGTCGCCGCTCTCCTCGAGGATCGGCCCGTATATGTTCTGGACGAGCTGGCAGCCGATCAGGACAGCGAGTTCCGACACCGGTTCTACGAGGAGCTGCTGCCGTCGATGAAAGCGCGGGGCAAAACGCTGGTGGTGGTCAGTCACGACGAGCGTTATTTCCACGTCGCCGACCGGGTCTTCGTGATGGACGAGGGACGATTCGTTGAGGGGAGGCGAATGCGATGATGGAGTTTAGGAGCTTCGGAGCAGCCCGGGTGCGGAAAAGTGCTTGATTCACTCTGGTGGTTGCGTTATTGTTCGCCACCACCGGCCGATAATCCCGCTCAAGTTTAGCGCGAATCGCGGCCATCTTCCTGGGAGGGAGGAAGCAAGCGTGAACAAGCATAATGCCGAACGGTGCGCGGCCGGGGACGTACTCCGTTCGTGCTCCGAGCGCTCTGTCTTGATGACACAGGATTGCGTCAGGATTGGAGATCGCATCCGTCGTGCGCCGGGCAGGGCCCATTCCTCGTTAGACTCTCGCCACCTGGCGCGAACCCCGATCGCAGCAATGCACGCGGACGCGCCAGACGCCGACGCCACTCTCGTTCAATAACCATGGAAACGCCCATGCCAAATTCTTATGTCGTCACGTCGATTAGTTGCGGTCGAGACCATACCCTGGCGCTGCTCGCCAGCGGCAAAGTGTTTGGTTGGGGAAGGGACGGCAGCGGCAGAATTGCGCCGGACACCCCGGAATATTGCAGTACGTCCAAAGCGCCCACTCAGGCGGTCGAAGTCAATGCGCGACAACGACTGGTATCCGTTGCGGCAGGGTACGGCGTAAGCCTTGCGATTACCGCAGGCGACCAGGTCGCGGTCTGGGGCGCCAATTCCGCCGGCATCGGTGAACGTCCGGGATCCATCGCGCTCTCCACACCGCACTACCTGACGGACATCGCGGGGGCACGCGCCGTCGTCGCGGGCGAGTTCCTGTTCGGCGCGATCGATGCCGCCGGAACGATCCATACCTGGGGGCTCAATGACGAAGGCGCACTGGGCCGGCCCACGTCGCAGCTCAATGCCGTGCCCGGGCCGGTCACAACCACTCCGCCAGCAAGTCAGTTGGCGTTGGGCAAAGGGTACATGCTGGCATTGACGCGCGCAGGCGACCTGTACGCATGGGGCAACAACGCGGCCGGTCAGCTCGGGTTGAGGCATTTGCGATCCGTCGCGACGCCAGAGGCGTTGCAGCTCAAAACGAAGTTCCGTTCGATTGCCGCCGGTGCAACGCATGCGCTGGCGCTGACGACCCGCGGCGAAGTGCTGGCCTGGGGCAGCAATCACCACGGTCAGCTCGGGCAAGCGCAGCCCGCTTACTCGGCATCACCCTTGCCGGTCAAGCTGCCTGAGCGCATGCAGGACGTCGTGGCCGGAATGCACTTTTCGCTTGCACTGGGCGAAAGCGGGCAAGTCTATGCATGGGGTTGGAACGCCCACGGCCAACTCGGATTGAACGACGCCAAGGACCGCGCCAGTGCAGTACTCGTGCCCGGGCTCTCGCACGTGCGATCGATCGCGGCGGGTGAAACCCATGCCGCAGCGCTTACTGCCGGTGGCATATCCGGATGGGGCAACAATGCTGACGGTCAGATTGGCGTGGCCGACCGCAAGCAATTGCATCCAACCACGTTTTTCACCTTGAGCTAAGCGAGGCCACGATGACCGACACGAAAATAAAGCCGTATTCCCGCCGCGAATTCCTGCAACTCAGCTGGACCCTCGGTGCGGGGCTCGCAGTGCCGCCTGTCTTATACGGCTGTGGTGGTGGTGGGGACGGTAGCAGTCTTGCGCCGTTGCCGGAGGAAACTTTTGTCCAGCCGGAAGCGCTGGCATCGCTCAACGGCCGGCTCGACGTGACGCTGACTCTCGCATATCTGAGAACGACGCTCGACAACAAGGCAGTTAACTTGCGCAGCATGTTCGGCAGCATTCCCGCGCCGACGCTGCGGGTGAACATCGGCGATACGCTCCGGGTTCTCGTGGACAATCGGCTTCCGCCGAACAAGGCGTCCGCCGAACCGGCCAAACACCTGCGCTATCCCAACAGCATGAATCTGCATACTCATGGACTCCATGTCAACCCCGGCCTGGTGTCGCGCAATCCGGACGTCTATGGCGATTTCGTGATGGATGACCCGAACCTCGGCATTCAGCCGGGAAGGACCCGGCAGCACGAATTCGCGATCCGCCCTGACCACCCACCGGGTGCGTACTGGTATCACCCGCATCTGCACGGTTCGACCGCGATGCAGGTGGGCAGCGGCATGGCCGGCGCAATTCTGATCAAAGGCGCGATCGATCAGGTTCCCGAAATTGCCGCCGCGCAGGAGCGCGTATTCATGTTTCAGGCACCGATAAGCGATGCCTCGGGCATGCTCGAATCCTTTTCCCAGGTAGCCGACAATGGTGGGATTGCCGCAATAAACGATTTAGTTCCCAGCGGCGAGCCGCCGTTCCTGATCAATGGCGTGCGGCGCCCGCGCCTCGTAATGCGTCGCGGCGAGGTGCAGAACTGGCATTTCGTCAACGCCGCCATTTTCAAGTTTCTGAACCTGAGCCTCGACGGCCACCCCCTCAACATCTACAGCTTCGATGGCAATCCGCGCAGCCAGTTGAAGCCAGTCGGGCCGATTACTCCCGATGGTACCTTTAAGCAAGAAGGACTCGTGCTCGCGCCAGGAAATCGCGCCAGCGTTCTGGTAAAGGCCGGCGCGCCGGGGACTTACTTGCTGCGCACGTTGAATTTTCTGATCGGCGACTTTGGGGACGCTACGGGTGCCGGATTGCTCGAAGATATCGTTGCCGAGGTGGTCGTCATCGACGATCCCCGGCCGATGAATTTGCCGATCGGCCCGCTGCCCGTACCCGCGGTACTGGCGCCGATCACCGATCAGGAACTGGCACGTGCCGGCGGACTGAAGCGCACGATCGTGTTTCGGGCGGTTAACAATCCGGATTTCAACTCCCCACCTACCTCTCTTCCACGCAAATTTCCGATCACACAACCGCCGGCCAGTCTCATCGTTCATCCGGGTGATGAACTGGACGACTGGGTCTATCAGACCGACAATACCACTCTTGCCAATACCGTCTTCGCCGTCGGCACCGCGAGCGGGCAGGCATCGACCAATCCGGGCATGCCGACCGAGTTCATTCCCTTCCAGTCGACCCGGGCGATTAAGCAGATCGTGGCACTCGGCAGCATCGAGGAATGGACGATCTACAATATGAACAACATCAAGCATCCGTTTCACATCCACGTCAATCCATGCTGGGTGGTCAGCATCAACGACGTGCCGATCGATCCCTACTGGGCCGACACGATCGCGTTGCCATCCGGCAACGACAAAAAGCCGGGGTCGGTCACGTTTCGTTCACGCTTTTTCGATTTCAAGGGCGCGTACGTCATGCATTGCCACATGCTGGCCCACGAAGACATGGGGATGATGCAAACGGTCGAGGTCGTCTGAAGTCACGCCTCACGGCGTCAGTCTTGCGACAGCAATGGGCCCTCGCACCTGCACGTGCTCGCCGCGGACGGGGCCTTCCTTGCCGATGGGAGCTTCGCTGCACTACCGCCCGTGCCGCAGACTCTGCTTGCCGAGGGCCTTCGGCGCGCGGTACTCGGTTTTCTCGTGAAAAATGAGGCGCTCGCTGACGAGCTTCCTAACCGCATGCTCGGCTGGCGCCGCGCGGGGTTTTCGGCGCATAACGAGGTGAGGGTGCCGGCCGAGGATGCCGAGGGAAGAAAGAATCTCGCCGGCTACATGCTGCGCGCCCCGATGTCCCTTGAGAAGATGACCTACGACGCGGCTACGGGCATGGTGATCTATCGCTCGAAGATGCATGCCGGCCTCAAGCGCAACTTCCAAGTCATGCCTGGCGCGACGTCGTGGTTGTAGTTGCTCTGCAAGCACATTGCTTCGCGTTGGTGTTTGGAATAGATTGCTCGACCATTGACCGATAATCCGGCTCAAGACTTGCCCGAATCGCAGTCATCTTCCTGGAGGGGAAGCCCGCATAAACATAAGGCCCATTACGCGCAGTCTGGGACATGTTCTACACCTGCGCCCTGCGCGTAGGCTCGGCGAACCGGAATTACGCCAGAATTGATTTTCCTATCGTTTAGGAGCTGTACAAATGAAAATCAGCAATATAGAAACCTTTCCGGTTGCCTTAGAGTTAATGCAGCCTTTCAAAATTGCCAATGCCTCTTTTACCCATATGTATTACGTGATGACAAAAGTTGAAACCGATGATGGTGTAACGGGGTATGGCGAATCGAGTCCTGCTTGGGAGGTTACCGGTGAAACGCAATTTAGTGTGATGGATTGTATTCATCATCTGACAGAAGAAGATAAATTGGGTTTTAATTTGATTGGGCAAGAAGTTTCAAACCTTCAAAATGTTAAAGACATAATGGAAATTCTCTGTCCTAATAACCACGTAAATATTTTCTGGGGAGCACCCTCTGCCAAAGCAGGCTTGGAAGAAGCATTACTAGATATTGTGGGAAAAACCCAGGGCAAATCCATTTATGAATTATTTGGCGGGAAACAAAAACCTGTACCTTTTGCCCATGTATTGGGAATTGCACCCGTTAAAGAAACGCTCGGCCAGGCAAAAGAACTTTTGGAAAATGGAATAGATAAAATAAAGCTGAAAATTGGAGTTGAAAAAATAGATGGCTTGGAAAATTATCAAAGAGATGTTGATGTTATTTTGGGAATCAAAAATCTCATCGAAACACTTAACCCTGGAGCCAAAATGGTTGCCGATGCCAACCAGGGTTTTATTACGGCTGAAAAAACCATCGCGTTTTTGAAAAAAGTACCCGATTGTTTGGAGTATTTGGAACAACCCGTAATTGCAGGCGACCGCTTAGGCATGAAACAAATTAAAGAACATTGTGATGTTACTTTAATGGCCGATGAATCTCTCCATTCTTATTATGATGCAAAAATTCTTTTGGAATTAAATGCCGTTGATATCTTCAACATCAAGCTTATGAAATGCGGAGGAATGATTGAAGCATTAAAATTGGCAGACCTGGCGAAACAAAATAATAAGCGAGTTGTTTTAGGGTCGATGATGGAAAATCAAGTGGGTGCTATTCCTTCGTTACATACCTTTTTTTGTGACGACATATTCGACAGCACCGAGTCGGGCTTTTTCAATTATTTAAAAACAAATATTGGGTCAGGCTTATCACTTGACGGAAAGTTTATCAAAGTACCCTCTGGCCCAGGAATTGGGTTGGATGTGGACGAAAGAGATTTTAGAAAACATTTAATTACTACAAACCGATCAAAGGCTTTAAAGCACATCTTAAATCTATATCAATAATCTAACGCCGCCGGAGCGAAATATTAAAATCACGATAATTGAAACCTTTCCCATCGCGTTTGCCCTGTTCGCCGGCGGCCCTTATATCATCTACCAGAGGTTACTCGGGAGACGGTCCCGCTCATCAAAGTTCTTGCTGAAAGGAAAATAGACTGTGATTATTGAACTTAGCCTGTTGTTTGCAACTTATATGGGATCAAAAGTCTATGACTCTCTAAGAAACGGACGGAAGCCGATCCAAGAAGAAGTTGAACCACAACAAACGGAAAAGGAATCTAAAGACGTTGCTGAATCCAGAGAGGATACAGAAACGCAACAAGTACGGCATCTTACGGCAGCTCTGGCTTCAATGGGATTCTTTGCTGGCAAACTTTTTATTCCTGGGGCTGTGCCTCTAGGGCTGGCTGCTTATCTCTATAGCGCTATCCCTTATATGAAGAATGTTGAAAAGGCATTGATGCGTGATAAAAAGATCAATGTAGATGTCTTATTTTTCGTTGCGGATGCATTGACTTTGGGGACGAGAAGCTATTTTGCGGCGGCATTGGGTCTCTCCATGATACATGCTGGAAAATATATGGTGAAAAAAGTAAAGGATGATTCAGCCAAAGAAATGGTAACTCATCTTTTTAGAGAGCTGCCTCAATCGGTTTGGAGATTGGTGGATGGGGTTGAAGTAGAAGTTCCTCTTGCTGAGGTAAGAGCAGGTGACCTTCTTGTTGTAACAAGCGGTAGCGTGATTCCCGTGGACGGAGTGATTCAGGAAGGGGTTGCTCAAATTGATCAACGGGCATTGACGGGAGAGGCCCAACCAGCAGAAAAAGGAAAAGAAGATGCTGTTTTTGCCAATACAATTGTAATCGCAGGAAAGATCTTGATTCGCGTCAATCGATCTGGCGCCGATACCACTTCGGCACAAATTGCAGAAATCCTCCTCCATTCGGTGAGTTTCAAATCGGGTGTCCAACTTAAAGGAGAAAGATGGGCCGATCAGATGTCCCTCCCGATGCTTGTCTCTGCTGCGGCTCTCTTGCCATACATCGGTCCTATTGCCACAGCAGTATTTATCAACGCTCACATTGGGGCGCGGATTCGGCTCTTTGCTCCTCTAACGACCTTGAGGCACATCACCGAGGCTTCCACGCTAGGGGTTCTTGTAAAGGATGGGCGAGCTTTGGAGCAATTGTGTGATGTCGATACGATTCTCTTTGACAAAACAGGAACCCTCACCACAGACCAACCCGAAGTGAAAAGGGTCACACCAAGAAATAAGCACACGTTAAAGGAAATCTTGACGTATGCGGCAACGGCAGAACGAAGATTAGCTCACCCTATTGCCAAGGCCATCTTGAAAAAAGCCAAAGAGGAAGAGGTTACGCTCTATGACATTCAAGATTCAAACTATACATTTGGTCATGGGGTCTCCGTTACCATGGAAGGGAAACTCATTCGAGTCGGCAGTCTCCGCTTCTTCCAGCAGGAAGGCATAAACATTCCCAAAGATGTCCTCAAAAAGCAACAGGAATCTCATAGTTTAGGAAATACCTTCATCTTAGTCGGGATCGATCAACACATAGGAGGGACTCTCGAATTGCAGCCTCAAATTCGCCCCGAAGCTCAAGAGATAATTGCGCAATTACGCGCGTTCGGCATTGACCATATGGGGATTGTTTCGGGAGATGATCGAGCGCCAACACAGAAACTGGCTGAAGATTTGGGAATGGACGAATACTTCTATAATGTGCTCCCCGAAAACAAAGCCAGGATTGTAGAGGCTCTTCAAGCAAAAGGAAAAGTGGTATGTTTTATCGGAGATGGCATTAATGACACTATTGCTTTGAAAAAGGCCAATGTTTCCATGTCTATTGCAGGCGCCACCTCGATTGCCAAGGATATGGCAGAAATCATTTTTATGGATGGGAGCTTAAACCATTTAGTAGCAGCGGTGGAATTGTCCAAGAGATTGGAGATCAATCTTCAGAGAAGTCTGATGTTGTGTTTAATTCCTTCAATCACGAACGTGCTTGGAGCCTTTGTCTTTGACTTCAACATTCTTACCGCTCTCTTGGTCAATAATGCATTTGGTACTCTGGGGGTGACTAAAGGCTTTTACACTAGAAAGAAAGTGATACCTAAGTTCAAATGCGCATCGCCGAAGAAGACCTGCCCTGTTGACTCGACAAAGACTGTCTTACAAATTCCGTTTGCAGGAGATGCCGAAGCTTGGCAACATTGAAATTAATAAAAACCCATCACTGAAGACGTTGTCACCAGCCACTGACTGCCAAGAGACACCAAAGCAAATTCCACCCGGATTTCTCAATTCAGGCTTAGCTTGAGACAAAGGCACGTTATTTTTCGGGATCTCTTCTCTCTCAGATAACAAAGATTCAATATGAACGAAACAACAGAACGAGGCGAAAAACGAGAACAGGATGGAGATAACTCTATAGATTCCACATTCTGGCCACCTAATAAGGCTCTCCGGCAGGACTGCAGCTTCAAGATCAAGATTGATCGAAGTCCGAATGCGGTAGCCGAGGCTTCTCGAGATTTTGGCCGGCTGATATCAGGCCGTGCCGAGGGAGTCATTGCGGTAACGACTCCGGATGAGCTCGTCGCGACCATTCGACACGCCAATTCCACTGGACTTTCATTGACTCCATGCGGCACTCGAGCGAGCTGCGGCGGGCAATCTTTGCCCAACGGCGGCCTATCGCTCGACATGAGAAACATGAACGCTCTCGGCCCGGTGGATCTGCAGAACGCTACGATCGAATGTGAATCGGGCGCCACCCTGCGCGCCATCAGCGAAGCGACCCTGCGCCATAACATGTTGCCTAATATCTTGTCTTTCAACTTGGACCTCACCATAGGCGGCATTTTGTCTGCCGGTGGTTTCGGCGCAAACTGCCACCGATTTGGTCCGATGGTGGCCAATGTCAAGAGTTTGGATGTCGTGACAGGCGAGGGTCGACGAGTCCACTGCTCGCCAGAGCGAGAGGCCGCTTTATTCGATGCCGTGCTTGGCGGTCTGGGCCACTGTGGCGTCATCGCCCGAGCGACCTTGGCCCTGCGAAAAGTCAGGTCAAAAGTGCGCCTTTGGTCCCTGCTTTATCACCGCCACGAAGATTGGCTTGATGACCAGGAATCCTTGATTCGCTCGAGCCGTTGCGATTATATGCAAGGCTTCTTTTGGGCGGGACCCCAGCTGCTCCGGTCTACTCCAACCGGCTTCTATCCCAAAGCTCAATGGCTTTACGGCTTGTCTATCGGAAGTGAGTACGATGGCGAAGCACCCGATGATGATTGGATGCTCGCAGACCTAAAGCCATCAGGTGTACTCGCCGTCGATGATGCCGACACGGCTCAGTTCATCGACCTCTACCGGGATCGTTTTGTGCAGATGCGCCGCACCGATGCATGGCAGCGGCGTCATCCTTGGATAGATTGCTTGCTAGCGCCTGAAGTCGTTCGGGAGATTTTGCCGCAAGTTCTAGAAAAACTTCCTCGGGCTGCCGGCGACGGGCACCGTCTAGCTTGGTTCCCGACAAAACATTTGCCTGGACTCTTTTCCGTCCCCGCCGGCGACTGGGCCGTCGCTTTTGCCGTTCTGCCCACTAGCATTGAAGAATCCGTTTACGAGGAAACCCTCGCTGCCTTAGACCAGGTGCGACGTATGCTCTGGGACCGGGGAGGCAAGGCTTATCTCGTTGGCTGGTTCGGTCCTATGGACGATGCTGGATGGCGACGGCATTATGGCGAGCGATACGATGCCTGGATTGCGGCCAAACAGAAGTACGATCCCCGTCGAGTTCTCCATTCGATGGCTTTTAGCAATTAGTATCCCTATGACCATAGTGACCGCAACACGATTCAGTCAAATAACGAAGAAGACAGATGATGAAAGTTGATTTTGTTGTGGTCGGCGGCGGCATCACCGGGGTTTGTGCTGCTTATCACCTTGCTAAAGGCGGCTCCGATGTGCTCCTCATCGAAAGAGACGAACTTGCCCCTGATGCCCCCATCTCCAGTTCGGGTGAATACGCAAAAGCATTTCGCACCGCTTACGGCAAAGACCGGACAATGACTCGCTTGTGCATGGAATCCTTTAAGCACTGGCAACATTTTGAGCGCGAAACCGGAGTGGAGTTATTCGTCCCTTCTGGCATGATCGTCTTCGGAGCCGATCAGGTGCAAACCTTGCGAAAATGGGCAAATCCCGAGAACGCACGTTACGCAATTGATAGCGCAGCCATTCTCAAGGAAGAAGGTCTGAGTCACGAGCTATTGAGCAAAAGAGAACTGGTGGAACGTTATCCCCAAATCGCCGCAAACAATTGTTACGATCACGCAATCCTGGACAAGACGGCAGGTTTTATTCACGCGCAAAAAGCAGTTCGAGAAATTGGTTCCCTCGCAAAAAAAGCAGGCGCTATTCTTTGGGATCATACGACTGTAGAGGAGTCCGTTAGGCGAGGGGAATATGTTGAGCGCTTGGTCACTGCCCGAGGTGATGTCGTGCCGAAAGAAGCGGTTATTTTTGCAGCAGGTTACATGAATGGCGTTTTTGCCCCCGAGTTACGTTCTAAAACACAAGTGACTCAACAGCAGATTTTGTTTATAAAACCTCGAGACCCTGCACCCTACTCCCCGGCAAACTTCCCCATCGTCGTTAACATCAATCAATGGCGATATGTCTTCCCAGTTCACGGACCGGGCGTTACAAAAGTCGCTGATGACGACAACTACCGTAAAGAGAAAATTATAGACCCAAAACAGAACTTTAAGAAAGAGGCGGATGACTGGTTTCGGGCTGACGCAAGGGCCTTTTTGCAGGACTATGTCCCCGGTCTTGCCCATTCCGAGGAAGTGCACAGCACAACCTGTCGCTACACCAACACAGTCCAGGAAAAATACCTCATCTATCGGAAGGGAAACGCTGTCGTTATCTCTGCTTGCTCTGGCCATGGATTCAAAAATGCACCTATGACTGCACTGATGGCTGTGACACTTGCCGATAGGCAAGCCAAAGCACCCACTTACCTTGAGGAAGATTTTGGATATGGACATGCTGACAACTTCTAACTCGTGTGAGAACAAAATAAAAGTTCCACAAAGACTCGTTGAACACGCCCTCGGCAAAAATGCATGGTATCAGGACTACGAAATGGGTATGGCTTTTTGCCGATTGACAGAACAACTCTCTGCCGAACCCGGTACTAAAATAGAGAAGGAACTACGCTGCCTGGAACGCACACTAGAACAAGAGTTTTTCAAACTTTGTCGCCAAAAAGGCATCAATCTGATCGATCTGGGGACTGGCGATGGACAAAAAATGGTCTTAGTCATTAAGGCACTGAATGAAGCCGGGATACGGGCAGTTCGGTACGTGCCCGTCGATACAAATCCCTACATATCACGCTACGCAATCCTCACTATTCTAGGATCCGGAAAAAAAGCATGGAACAAGCAAGAAGTGGAGCTATTATTTGGCCCTTTGGGAAAGCTCGACTTCATTGAAGCAAAAAACACAGACTCAATCAGTATCGAGACTTTGGTTCACCTGACTAAGTCGCACTCAACGAGGAGGGATTTGTTTGTTCGAAAGGGAGTGATCGTGCCTATGACTGGCCTGAAGATTGATTTCTTCCAAAATTTACCTAAGGTGGCGAGTGCTGCAAAAACGCTCAATGGAAAAGGGATGAATATCTTCTGCATGCTCGGCAATACTTTCGGTAATTACCCGCCGGAGAAGCGAAAGGTCTTTCTAACCACTTTATATAATGAGATGGAGGTAGGTGAGCTTTTCTTGCTCGGCATCAGTCTGCGGCCTGAGGGCGAACCTTGTTCTGAGGCGATTCGCTCTCTAGAGAAAGAATACCTACCTGGAGAAGCTTTTATGCGTTTGGGTGCGGATCATCCCCAATCGAAATATTGTTCAAAATACGATCCTGACTCGTACTGCATGATTTACAGTTTTGAGCGTCCGGATAAATCCATACAGGACGTGGGTTATTCTTACCTTTTCGATGCCAAGGAAGTCGTCAACGATCTCGATACGGCTCGTTTTGAAGTCGTCTCGCGCGAATCCTATCCCAGCCTCATCGACGGCAAAACGCTGTCGCAGATTGAATACGAACCGAAATACCTAACGATCTTGGTCCGAAAATCCCAATGATAGGAAGGAGAACCACAAATGAACCTTGCGAAGGTACAACAGCATATTCGTCAGTGGGTAGAAAACACACTAAGTGTTCCTTCCCCGATTTTTAACAACCTTCCACCTTGCCCATACAGCCGAGAGGCGTTGCTTAACAATAAGGTTGATATTCGTTGTAGGCATGGGGCTGAATTATTAGATTCTATAACTGCAATTGGAAGAACATGGGATGACAGTTATCAACTGATTCTGGTAGCTTGTGACCCGGACACTATCAAGCCCGAAGAATTGATAGTCGGCATAGAAAAAGTGAATAAAATGTTTGAAGCCGACGACCTTATTAGTTTTTTCGACCATCCAAACTGTGCAAACCCAAAATATAAAGTAACAAGCGCTAACGGCAAATACGTTTTGGTGGGTATGCAGAGGCTGAACAATTTTATACGGGCCGCTAGACCACTTTACAAAAAGAATTACTTCGCGCAGGTCAACAAGCAATTCTCGGTGGCCAAAAATATAGACAAAATCGAAAAAGCGTGACAAAGCCGCAAAAAATCCAACGGATATTCCGAGGAAGCTTTGAGGAGCCATCACGGGGTGGAGAATCTCAACATGAAACTAAGCGATCAATTACCTATACAAACAATTGAAGACATACAATTTCAAACATTTAAAGTACATTTGGAAGAGGTGTGTGCTAACTCGAAATATTACTCGGAGAAATTCAAAGAATTAGCGATTAAACCTTCAGATATAACATCGTGGAAGGATCTTCAAAAATTACCCATATTAGACACAAAAACGCTTCTGGCAAATAATTCTGATTTCCCTGCGGTACCGATTGCTCGCTTAAGGCGCGTTATAGTTTCCGGTGGAACGACTGGAAGTCCAAAGATATGCTTCTTTGCGGACAATATGCGTGAAATAATTCAAATATGGGCTCCCGTATGGCAGGCTGCGGAATTGACAGCAGAAGATATGGTTACCATTCTGTGCCCCATACCTTTAGCCTCGGGAATGATAATCACAGAAATATTGGAGGAAATTGGCTGCACCTCCTTGCCAGTTGGGATTACCACTCCACCTGAGTTTTCGGCAAGGCTGATGCAAAAACTTAACGCTACCGTCATAGTGAGCCAACCATCAACGCTTCAAAACTTTACTGAGCAGATTAAGAAATTCAACTATTACCCGAAAGATTTCAATATTAAGAAAGTATTTTTAGGTTCAGAAGTGCTGACGCAAAACACAAGAAGACATGTGGAGGAAGAATGGAATTGCGAAGTTTTTGATACGAGTGGCTCATCAGAAGTAGGCATGATTGGTTCAGAATGCAGGGAACATAATGGTCACCATCTAGCCGTCGGCAGCGCTTACTTTGAAGTTTTGGGCTTGGAAACAGGGATGCCGGTTAGTGAAGGCGTGGGCCAACTTTATATTACAACCTTATTAAATATCGGATTGCCTCTGATTCGATATGACATGAAAGATATCGTTAAGATAACAAATAAACCATGCAAATGCGGAAGAACGACCCCTAGAATTTGGTTTATGGGAAGAGCCGATGATCGTTTAGTCTTAAAAACCGGCGTGAAATTCTACTCTTACCAAGTTGATGAAGCATTAGCAGTCTTTGACAAAATGACAATATCTTACAATATAATTGCGACGGGTGATCATCAAAAAGATTCTATTAAATTGGTAATTGAGGCTCAGGATACAGCGCATGACGATAAGGAGCTTAAGCAAAAAGTTTCACAAGCGATCATAAATTCTTCGGTAGATTTTAATGAAATATACTGCTCTAAATTAGTTAATGATCCGCAAGTAGAATTTGTTCCAATTGGTACGTTAGAAAGAACGGGTCGTGGAAAGATTAAGAACAGGTTTCAAGATCTAAGGTCTATCAATGCTTCCAAACCAAGTTAGTGATAGGCATTTGCTTTTTCACGGCGGACGCAATCATAGCCGTCCTGAACACTGGGTGAAAGCGTGACTGGCATTAGGTTTCACCCATATCGAGCCCGACGAGACGGTTTGTCCGACGGCGGTCCCGAGGAACGTCGTCGCGCATATCCACTGCTCGGCGCGGTAACGAACCGAGGTATGCGTGGACGTGAAAGCCATGGCTGCCCAATGATAGGGGACAGGCGATGGGTCGTAGCAATGGGAGTCGGACTGAGGGCCAGTGCGAAAGCGCTGGGTCACCCACCGAACCCTCAACGCTGAAAGCTACCGCCGCAAGAAGGCCGCCAGCGACAAACAGGCCCGGCACGACGACGCGAAAGCGAAGCGCCGGCGTCAACCATCCGAAAACAGCGACAACCTACCGCCGGAGCGACAACCATGAACCCCCAACCGTCTGTTGAAAAACGAAGCCATGCTGGGGGTGGGTTAGGAGGTTCGCCTAGGCTGCCGGTGACGATTTGGTACGTACGTCATCCAACGTAATTTGAACGGGGCAAAAGTGAAATCAGGGGCCCGTTTTCGTACTAGCGCGAATAAAAATCGCGCGGCATGCATCGCAGGAAGAAGCTGGGGGGGACTAGTCAGCGCAGGTTTGCTCGCATGTACCGTGTCGCTCGCTTATGCCGGCGCCGACCTCAAGATTGGCGACGACGTATCCCTCAGTCTAGGGATCGGCTTGCGCGCAAGTTTCACCTCGCTCGAGAAAGGTGCACCGAACGGTAATTCCCATTCCGACAACTTCGCCCTCGAAAACATGCAGATTTATACGAGCGCCCAGTACGGGAAATACCTTAAGGCCACTTTCAATACCGAGCGTCCACCCGGGCCTGCTACGACGGGGGCCGGTGGGATCCGTGTCATGGATGCGATCGCACAGCTCGAGCCGTACGAGGCATTCAATGTGTGGGTCGGTCGCATGCTGCCACCAAGCGATCGTGCCAATCTCGCGGGTTCGTTTTACACCGTGCCTTGGTCTTTTCCCGGCATCGTCTCGAACTATCCGATGATCGCGTTCGGTCGCGACGACGGCGCGACATTCTGGGGCAAGCCGATGGGTGGAAAAGTTGTTTATGCGGTCGGCGCGTACAACGGCCACAACCGGGCCGCAGGCCTATCCAATACCGGCAACTCGCTTCTTTACGCCGGGCGTATCGCAATCAATTTTCTGGGTCCCGAACCGCCGCCGGCTTACTACACGGCGAGCTCCTATGGCGGCAGCAAGGACATTTTTACCGTCGCCCTGGCCGGACAATTCCAGTCGAACGGTGTTGGTACCGCGGCAGCTCCCGCCAACCTGAAAATATGGAACGCGGATGTATTGTTCGAGAAAAAGCTTGCGGGGGGTTACGTGCCTGCGCTCGAAGGCGCGTACTATCATTACGATACCGGTGGCAAGGCGGATTGCGGTTCGGGCGAGCCCGGCGCCGGTGTCTGTCCCGTAGCGGACAATGTCGGTGGACAGGTTCAGGGCAAGGCGTACCTCGCGGGCGCAGCATTTCTGTTTCCCACCGTGGTGGGCTGGGGCCAGTTTCAGCCGTTTATCCGCTACCAAAAGTACAACCGCGATCTGAGCCAGACCACCAACAAGGGCGCAGACTTCGGGGTGAATTACCTCATCAAGGGACTTAACGCCAGAATCAGCGCCGTCTACAGCAAATTCGACGATAGCCAGCGTCCCCCCGGCGCAACCAGCATGAACCAGTTCGTGGTTGGGGTGCAATTGAAGTATTAAGACGGGGGTTGCCGGCTTGCAACGCGTGCATCGCATTGGCCGGCAACGTATTACGAGGTAGATCCAACGGGCTGATGCGTATCGGCTATGGTTCAAACAGAAAGTGGAAAAGTCTATGCTGGGTGAACGGAGCTACGGCGAGGTTACTCGGGCACCCCCAGACGAAAGGGGTGGCAACAGACAAACCAAACCTACTGCCACCGTGCCACATCTCGAACCTTCCGATAGCCGGGTGGATTAGTCACCGTACCCTACGATCATGCGCGCGCCACATTTCTATCCCGACTCCGTCCTGTGTCGGGCAAGCCCCATCCTTCATTAGACTCTCGCCACCTGGCGCGAACCCCAATTGAAACGATGCACGTGGGCGTGCCAGGCGCCAATCCACTCTCGTTCAATAACCCTGGAAACGCCCATGCCAAATTCTTACGTCGTCACGTCTATCAGTTGCGGTCGAGACCATACCCTGGCACTGCTCACCAGCGGCAAAGTATTCGGTTGGGGGAGGGATGGCAGCGGCAGAATTGCGCCGGACACCCCGGAATATTGCAGTACGTCTAAAGCACCCACTCGGGCGGTCGAAGTCAATGCGCGAAAACGACTGGTATCCGTTGCGGCTGGGTATGGCGTAAGCCTTGCGATTACCGCAGGCGACCAGGTCGCGGTCTGGGGCGCCAATTCCGCCGGCGTCGGCGGACGTCCGGGATCCATCGCACTCTCCACGCCGCAATACCTGACGGACGTCGCGGAGGCACGCACCGTCGTCGCGGGCGAGTTCTTGTTCGGCGCGATCGATGCCGCCGGAACGATCCATACCTGGGGGCTCAATGACGAAGGCGCACTGGGCCGGCCGACGTCGCAGCTCAATGCCTTGCCCGGGCCCGTGACAACCAGTCCGCCGGCAAGTCAATTGGCGTTGGGCAACCCGGCAGCACGAATTCGCGATCCGCCCTGACCACCCACCGGGCGCGTATTGGTATCACCCGCATCTGCACGGTTCGACCGCGATGCAGGTGGGTAGCGGGATGGCCGGCGCGCTGTTGATCAAGGGCGCGATCGATCGGGTCCCCGAAATTGCCGCAGCCTACGAGCGGGTGTTCGTGTTTCAGGCACCCATTACCAATGCCGCGGGGGTGCTCGAATCCTTCTCTCAGGTCGCGGACAATCCGACCAGCGAACCGGCCTTTCTCATCAACGGCGTGCGGCGCCCCCGCTTGGTGATGCGGCGTGGAGAAGTGCAAAACTGGCACTTCATCAATGCCGCAATTTTCAATTTCGTGAACCTGAGCCTCGATAACCACGCGCTCAATGTCTACAGCTACGATGGCAATCCGCGCAGCCGCATGCTGGCGGTTGGCCCGATCACTCCGAACGACAACGTGCTGCAGGAGGGCGTGGTTCTGGCGCCGGGCAATCGGTCCAGCGTCCTGGTGCAGGCAAGGCGCGCCGGGTACCTACTATCTGCGTACCCTGAAATTCCAGATTGGCAGGGATGGGATAACCCTGGCCGAGGACATTCTGGCCGAAGTCGTGGTCATCGACGATCCCCGGCCGATGGCGCTGCCAAGCGGCCCGCTGCCGGTTCCCAACGCCTTGGCGCCGATCACCGATCAGGAGCTCGCCAGCGCCGGCGGACTGAAGCGAAGCATCGTCATGTTCGCCGTGGCCAACCCGCCGCCCACGCCCACTTCGCCGAATCCGCCCATCACGGATCCGCCTGCGAGCACTGTCGTGCATCCGGGGAATGAATTGAATGACTGGGTGTATCAAACCGACGGCACCTCGCTCGCCAACAAGGTGTTCGCCCTCGGCGCGGCAAGCGGCGGGTCATCGACCAATCCCGGCATGCCGGCCGAGTACATTCCCTTTCAGTCGAGCCGCGCGTTGAAGCAGACCGTCGCGCTCGGCAGCGTCGAGGAATGGACCATCTTCAACATGAACAACATCCGGCATCCCTTCCACATTCACATCAACCCCTGCTGGGTGGTGAAGATCAACGGGCAGCCGATCGATCCTTACTGGGCCGACACGATTCCGTTGCCTGCGGGCGGATCACCAACCGCCCCGACCTCGGTGACTTTCCGCTCCCGGTTTGTCGACTTCGCCGGATCCTATGTGATGCATTGCCATATGCTGGTGCACGAAGATATGGGGATGATGCAAACGATCGAGGTCATCTGACGGCTGCATTGCCGGAGCTCTCCGGGGTGGCTGTGGAGGCACGAGGTCACCCATTAGCCGATTCCGGTCAGGTCTTGAAATACCACTTTTTCCAGCGGCGTAAATCGCCCCGAAAGCTGATCCCCATACGGCTTTGCGGCTGACGGCGTGCCACGAAATTACTGCTATGTGCCCGCTCATCGCCATTAAGAGTGCCGCGCGATGAAATCCAGCGTCACGCGTGCGGTGCTGTCGGGGTCCGTGCCTGCGGCGTGATAGCCGTCTATCGGCAGGATCGCCAGTTCGGAGTTCGGAATGGTTTTCTGCCAACCTTCGAACACGGAGCGGCCCCGGCGCGCCGTATCCGTGCCGATAACGAGCGTGGGACACTGGATACGCTTAATGTCCTCGCGGATGTCGATCACGCCGACCCAGTTCATGTAAGCGTGCACCGTCGAGAGCGCCGTTTTCCCCATCATGTCGGACCACCATTCGATGCCCGCTTCGGGCATCTTGGTGCCCATGCGTTCGCGCTGGGTACGTTTCGCCCAGCTGCGCACGCCGGTGCGTTCCATTTCTTCGACCCAGCCTGCAGCGTTGGGCGGAGTGACGGGGGAGC
>PLYS01000253.1:0-3221 GCA_003153455.1 Betaproteobacteria bacterium
CTCTTCCCTGGAACGGCCGAACATTCGCTCGGCGGCGGGATTGAACAACACAATGCGCAACTGGTCGTCGATGCTGACGATGCCTTCCGCCACCGAAGCGATGATGTCCGCCAGCCGCCCATTATTGCTAAGCGACATTGGCGACCTTCGGCGATGCGTCCGGCGTGCGCGCCAGCGGCCGGCGCGTGGGGAACCGGTCAGTGCCAGATAACGGGAAAGTCGCGATCCGGATCAGCGGGTGATCCACGCGGCCCGGAGCCGGAGCCCAAGGCGAATGCGGCGGGAAATGCTGACGGAACTGGTGCTGCTGCCGCCGGCGATAAAGCCGGTTCACGGTATTACGAGTTAGCGGTTTGTTGAAAATCGCCACAGTAGTCATGATTCCGTCATGCCGGCGAAAGCCGGCATCCAGTAAGAGACGTTGATTCGCTTGATTCGCGTTCTCTGGACCCCGGCCCCGGCTTAGAGCCTGCCGGGGCAGGCCTTCACTCGCCGGGGTGACGAGCTAGCGTTGCGCCCATAGTGGGGCAAGGAGGCAGCGGCGGGTATCGGTGAAACCCCTATATTGCGCTGCGAAAAACCTTAGACGAACCACGTTGCTCGTGGTTCGTGGTTCGTGGTTCGTAGATCGAGCAACGAACAACGGGCCACGAGATGGGCGGGTGAACTGTTGAGTTTTACGCTTGACGTAAAACATGCCAGGAACTGGCATGAGCCGATGATCAAGTCCTTCCGCGACAAGGACAGCGGGAAACGACACACGTACCGCTCAGGTCTTACGATAAACCTGTCGCGTTTTACGATTTGGGCTTCTTGCGTCCGGCCGATGGGGTAATCATGTCGACCGCTTTGGGCCGACCCGCTTGCTTGAGTTCGACAATTGCCGACGACAAACGACGTTTCAAATCGTTATCGTCTAAATTGAGTCTGCCCCGCTTTGGGTGCACGCCGAAGCGCCCGTTTGGCGAGGGAGCGAACCACGCATCATCAAACGAGAGCTTGACTCGATTGCCGATATCGAACTTGGTGTCGAGGCTGAGGCCGGCGTGGGGATCGCTGCTTTCAATCTTGAGTTCCCCAGGATGGCAGTTATCGACATCCTCGGAAGTGCCATAGGCGACGGTTACAAAAATCTCACTCGAGCCGTCCGGCAATTCGTATTCATCAACGTCGATAACCAAAGCCGGTCGTTCTTTCGGACCGGGTTGGCGAATCTTGTCCTGCGGAAAACGACATTGCACGATGTCGCCAGCCTTAGGCGACGAGTAATACTTCGCCATTCGGGATCAGAACAAGGATTCTTTTCGAACCAGCTTACCTCGTGGTTTCGGCGCCCGGGAACGAATATCGAATAGTTGTCCGGCGGTCAGCGGTGGATAGGGCTCCTCGCCATCTGCCGACCCGCGCGGCCCACCCGCAAGTACTTCATCGCGCAGACGGGCAATCGCAAAGTGAAGTGTCTGGGTTTCGTTGAACCCCAACGTTTTTGCCACCTCGCTAAACGTCTCATGACTCACGGTAGTTACCGTGTCATCCTTGAACTTGAAAAGAAGCGTCTTTCGTTTGGTTGCGGAAAACTTGGTCGTCGTAGTCATGGCAATANNCGTCACAATCTGCGGCATGCCCAGCGATAGCAGATGTTTCTTGTCTCCCGTGACCAGGAATTCCGCTCCGGAAGCCATGCATCGAAAATCCGGCCGGGCGGCTCGCCAGAACGTCCGATGCCCGAAATCAGGACGTTGGTGTCGAGCACAACCTTCATCGCGGCGCGCGCTTGGGGGCCTTCCCTCGGCGCGCATGCCTGACCGCAGCCACGACCAGCCCGTCAAACTCCTTATTACCTGTCGTGGAAAATGCCTTTCGGATCCTGGTGGTGATATCGACAAAGCGGCTTTCCATTACCCGGATGCGATCGAACAGCCCGATATCAACCAGGGTCGCCACGCGCCGGCCATCCTTCATGATTACCACCGAATCGTGCTTGTACTGAACCTCGTTCAGCAGTTCACCAAGATTCTGCCTGACTTTGACTGCCGGAGCTTCTCTGACCATGCCACACCTTTGATCATAATGACCATAATGATCATAGCAGAAAGGGCTTGCGCATCAGCGGCCCTCACGGGCCTCGCAATGACGGCGGGAAACGAGAAACGAATCACGACCCACGTACCACGAGGCACGAACCACGAACCACGGCTTTTCTTATTTGTCGCTGCTCACCAGTCCGACGCGGATTGCGAAGCGCACCAGACCGGGAATATCGTGGATGCTGAGCCGCTCCATGATCTGAGCGCGGTGGGCTTCCACCGTTTTTACGCTCAGGCCGAGCCGGAAGCCGATGTCCTTGGTGCTGTGTCCTTCGGCGATCAATTGCAGGATTTGGCGCTGGCGCGGCGTCAGCATGCCGAGCGGACCCTCAACCGCGCCGGCATGCTGCATGTAGCTTTGCACCACCAGCTTGGAGATCTGCGGGCTGAGGTAAACCTCGTCGCGCATCACCGCGGTGATCGCCATCTCGAGTTCGGGGACCGCCGCATCCTTGAGCAGGTAGCCCGCGGCGCCGACATTGAGCGCCTGCTGCACGTATTCTTCCGCGCCATGCATGGATAGGATAATCACGCGCACCCGCGGAAACTCGTGCCTGATCTTCGCGGTTGCTTCCAACCCGTTCAGCGTTTTCATCGCGATGTCCATCAGCACGAGGTCCGGGTTGTGCGCTTTGACCAGTTCGAGCACCTGATTGCCGTCGGCCGCCTCGGCCACCACTGCGACGCCGTCAAGCGACTCGCACAGCGTGCGGATGCCGGCGCGCACCAGCGCGTGATCGTCGGCGAGAACGATGCGGATTGGGTTCATGCCGTATCTACTGTGGATTGCGCCGCTTGAAGTGGAAACATCGCGCGCACCGTAGTGCCCGCACCGGGAGCCGTGCTGATTTCGATGCGGCCATCGGCGAGCGCCGCGCGCTCTTCCATACTGAGCAGCCCGATGCTGCCGCCGCCGATCGCGCGTCGGTGTGACTCTGCCAGATCGAAACCGTTGCCGTCGTCGCGCACCGTAAGTTTTAGCCCATCGCCAGCGACCGCAAGCTCGATCCAGACGTTGCGTGCGCCGGCGTGGCGCAGGATGTTGGTCAGCGTTTCCTGCATGATGCGAAAGCAGACGATTTCGATCGCCGGCGGCGTTTTGGGCGGCACGGCGGGCGCGCTGAAGTGCAGAGC
>PLYS01000253.1:3257-5134 GCA_003153455.1 Betaproteobacteria bacterium
ACCTGCAGGTTGATCTTGAGCGCGGTCAACACCTGACCGACCTGGTCGTGCAGTTCGCGCGCGAGCCGCCTGCGCTCATCTTCCTGGACTTCGAGCAGCTTGCGCGAGATGGTCTGCAGCCGCGCTGCATAGTCGCGCAATTTCTTTTCGGCTTGTTTACGCTCGGTAATGTCGCGAATTGTGGCCGCGGTGCCGACGACGCGGCCGCTGTTGTCCTTGATTGGGGATAGGCTGATCGCGACATTGATGTGCTGCCCATCTTTGGCGATGCGCACCGTTTCGTAATTCAGCACCGGCTGGCCCGCCAGAAGCAGCTTGCGCCGCTCAGCGATTTCCTGACGCAACTCGGGCGGCAGGATTTCGGTCAACTCGCGGCCGATAGCCTCAGCCGCCGTATAGCCCAGGATGCGCTCGGCTGCGGCATTCCAGGAGGTGGCCGTGCCGTCGGGCGTGCGGCCAATGATGGCATCGTTCGAATTCTCCACAATCGCCGCGAGCCTTGCTTGCGTCTCCTGCGCGCGCTTGCGCTCGGTGATGTCGCGCAGGATGGCAGCGGTGCCGATGATGTTGCCTCTGTTGTCCCGGATCGAGGATGCGCTGAGTGCGACATCGATACGGCACCCACCCTTGGCGATGCGCACTGCTTCCTGGCTCACTACCGTTTGGCCTGTACTAAGCATGTTGCGGATCGTAGCAAGCTGTTGCCGCGCCTCGGGCGGCGAAAATTCGACCAGATCGCGGCCGATGACTTCAGCCGCGGTGTAGCCGAGAATGCGCTCGGCTGCGGCGTTCCACGAGGTGATCGTGCCGCCGACCGCGCGGCCGATGATTGCGTCGTTCGAATTTTCCACAATCGCCGCGAGCCATGCTTGCGTTTCCTGCGCGCGCTTGTGATCGGCCTGCGTCCGGTCTATTGCGTCGCCGATCGTGCGTGATACCCGCGTAACCGCATAGCTGACCACCAGCAAGAACGAAATGGCGGTTATCGCGGAAGCATGCACGATGCCGGGGTCCGAGTGTTCGTGCAGGATGGAGGTGATCCAACTATTGATCAGCGCAAGGAGCACCACCGTCGGCAGCAGCGCCCGCAGCAGCCGCGCGCGGGTCGAAGGACCGATCAGGGTGTTGAGCGGCCAGGTGTCGGGACCTGCCGCAGAGGTCAGTCCGACTCCCAGCGCCACCAACGCCAGCGACGTCGGCAGCGCCACCGGAATCACTGTCCCCCCATAGAGTAGCGGCACCCCAAACCAGTAGCCCATCAGGCACACCGCTCCGGCCAGCGTGATCAGGATTCCGAGAATGGCGGCCCACGTGCTGGCTTCGCATTCCAACAGCAACAGCGAAACGCCGGCCAGGACGAAACAGAACGCCGTGACCGGCGATGCGCGCCCTATCGGCACCGCTCCGAGCATGCGCGTGGTGCGGAACAGCCAATCTTCAATGTTCAGGCCGATCGCAAAGCCGATCAGCGTCACGCCTGCAACAACTGCACTAAAAACCGCAGCAGCAGCCGCGGCGCGGTGAATGCCCCGGCTTGCGGACCAGACCTCGCGAACCAGCACGGCGCTTCCCAGCAGAACAAACAGCAAAGCCGTGTTGGGGGCCATCGGAATGTAGCCTGTTCCCATGGCCGTGAGCGCGTCCGAGCCGATCGCCCATCCCACGAGAATCAGCACTCCTGCGCCGCCCGTAATCGCCCCGCAGACCACGACAACCCGGCCAGTAACACCTCTGGAATCGGGATTCAGACCCATCGCACCGTCAGCCGGTTCTATTCCCTGTTCGGGCTCTGGCATACGGTTTCCACTCCGTGCAATGCCGGCCATGATACGCCTGCCCGTCGCCGGGCCAGGAATGAACTACCTCGCAGCAAGCTG
>PLYS01000328.1 GCA_003153455.1 Betaproteobacteria bacterium
GCACCACCTTCTCGCTATAGTAGCGTTCCATTCCCGAGGGGATGATGAACGGATCGGCGATGATGTAGTCGATGCAGTCGGTTCCCATCGTGCCGGGATAGCCCAGCCAGCTGACCTGGATCGGAGCGGGCCGCAAGGCCGTGATTTGAGACCGCGAGCCCTGGGTGTAGCCTTTGAGATCGACCAGGATATCCATGGCGTCGTTGTATATCGCCTGCGATGCGGCGACGTAAGACCGGTCAGCCACATCGGTGAAGCAGTCGCACGCGCCGCGTATGCGCGCGCGGATCGCGCTGCCGTCGTCCGGTCCGTAGGAATAGGCATGGATCTCGAAGCGATTCCGGTCATGTATCTCAAACAGCTCCGCGATCAGGTACGAAGTCGCGTGTTTGTGAAAGTCCCACGACAGATAGCCGATGCGCAATTTGCCGGACGGGCGGCGGCGGCCCGAAAAATCGAAGCCAAGACGAGACCGCGAGGCAGCCAGCGGCGCGAGTTCCTGTGCGGCCCACGTTCTGGCGCAAGCGAGCTGTTCATCCGCAGAAGTCGGCTGCGACAGGATGCTGAACGGCGATATCGCGGCGCCGGCCTTGCCGATCGCTTCGTGCCTCAGCCGTTCCCATAATTTTTCGATGCCGTCCCAGTCGCACGTATGCTGGCGCACATGGACCAACGATCCCAGCACAGGAAAATAATCGGCCTTGAACGTCAGGATCCGCTCATCAAGCGCGGCGGCCTCGTCGAGACGGCCCTGCACCTTTAAGGTCTCGGCAAGATTGAAGTGGGCTTGCACATGATTCGGCTCGAGCGCCAACGCTTTGCGGTAATACATTTCGGCTTGTCCGAAATCGCCGGATTCCCGGTAAGCAGTGCCGAGATCATTGCAACCCTCGGCCTGATTGGGATCAAGCTCGAGCGCCTGCCGATAGTGGGCAAGCGCTTCCGCGCGCCGCCCCTGAACCCGCTGCAACCTGCCCAGGTTGCGGTGCGCATCGAAGCTGCCTGGAGCAAGCTGGAGTGCTCTTTCGAACAACACCTGCGCATCGGAAAATAACCCTTGTTCGACGCGGAAGGTGCCCAGATTGATGCATGCATCAACGAAGTCGGGTTTAATGGAGAGCACTTTTTCGTAGCACGCAACAGCCTCATCGCGCCGCCCGACCGTCATGAGCGCGTTGCCGAGATTGTTGCGGGCCTGAACTTGCCTGGGATCCAGTTCCAGCGCCCGGCTAAAGCATGCGATCGCATCGTCAGCGCGCCCTTGCTGCGCATACACCAGCCCCAAATTGTTATGGGCCTCCGCATGGTCCGGAGCATGAGTCAGTGCGCTGCGATAGGCGGCTGCCGCTTCGTCGAGTTGGCCAGCGCGCTTGAATAGCGTGCCGAGGTTGAAATAGGCGTTAACATGGCCGGGCTGCAGCGCCAGCACTTTGCGGTAACATGCGGCCGCTTGCTCCGTCTGTCCCGACTCGGCCAGGGCATTGCCCAGGTTGAGGTGAACATCGGGATCGCCGGGGGAGCTGTCGGCAGCGGTGCGCAAGGCGCTCACCGCCTCGGTGAGCTTGCCTTGCGAGCCCAGCGCCAGCCCCAGTCGCATGTAAAGCAGCCCGTGCGAGGCACCAAGGCTCAATGCGCTGCGGAAAGCGGTTTCGGCCCCTGCATAATCCTGCGTGGCAAGGAGCGCCAATCCAAGGTTCTCCAGCATCGCCATATCCTGCGGGTTGGCCTCGAGCGCCCGGCTGATAAGGGAGGCTGCCTCGGGGGCATTTCCGCTCATCAAGCGCACCAGGCCAAGCAGATGCAATGCATGCTGATTGCGTGGCGCCTGTTTGAGAATTTCGCCGCACAGCCGTGCCGCTCCGGCAAGGTCGTGCGCATTGAAGCGACCGAACGCCTCGCGCAGCTTCGCGGCTAACATGCCGGACTCACGGTAGCTTGCGCGGGGTTCGTATCGATCTCCGGATTCTGTTCTGGCACTTGGAGCCTATCAGCAAGACAAAAAAAACGGGCACCTCAACAGGTGCCCGTAAACATTGCTAGATTACGTTATTAGAACGTGTGCTTGGCGCCGATGACCCACGCGTTCTGGTCCTGCCCTACGTTGGAGTTACCCAGCGTCTGCAGTCTGTATAGCGCATTCGAACTGTTGTCCACCCGGGCATAACCGGCGTTCAACTCGGTGCGCTTGGAGAAGGCATACGCATACTGCACCGCATACAGGTTCGCGGAAGTGCCGCCAGCACCGTTATTACCCACGAATTGGTTGACGTTACCCACGAAGTTGCCGCTGGTGTCGCCGGCCCGGGTCCAACCCGCGCGAATGCGATTCGGACCGCCGAGATCCCAGTCGATGTGAGCGCTCCAGCTCTTTTGACTCAGGCCCTGGCCTGCGGCAAGACCGTACTTCTTATCCGCATACATCAGGGATGCCTTGAGCTTGCCCATGAAGGTATAAGCAACGCCGAGCGAGAAGGCGCGGTCGGAGCCACCCGTGTAGTTATTTATCCCGGTACCGGTCGTAGACTGGGCCGCCGGGTTGTAGTCATTGTGTTTCTCATAGCCGCCGCCGACGATCAGCGGACCGTTCGTATACTGCGCGCTAAGACCCCACAGGCGCGCCTTCGTTACAGTCGTCGAGTTGAGCTGCGCAGTCGCTTCGTTGGCCGCCGAGAAAGCGCCCATGGCCTGGAAGCCGCCTATGACCGGGCTGGCGTAGCTCCACAAATTAGTCTGACGGCGGGTGAAGCCCGCTGCTCCCGCTCCCCCGTTGACGGCGCCCGTTGCTTCGTTCCACATCAGCCCGCCCATGCCAAATGCGCCCGAAGTCGAGAACGGACGGAAATTCCCCATCGTTTGTTTCATCGGCGAATCCCAGATGCCGGCGTAGACGTTACCGAACCCGCCCTTCATGCCGAACGCGCTGTTGCGGCCGCACAATTGCGCCCCTGAATTGGCTATCGCGCTTGAGCCGCTTACATCCATCGAACTCTCGCATTGGAACCACGCGCTGGTGCCGCCGCCCAGAGCCTCTTCGCCCTTGAACCCAATGTTGGCGTCATGCTGGTTGAACATGTCCGTTTTCGGTCTGCCGGCGCCTTGATCGAGGTATTGGTAATTCAGAATCAACAGGCCGTAGACCTGCACGGTGCTCGCCTGCGCAAGCGCCACTCCAGGCACGCCCAACGCACCTGCCACCGCCACCGCAATTAATTTCTTTTTCATGCAAAATCTCCTTTGAAGTTTGTCACGCATCGGGACTATGGCATCACGTGATTGAAACAGCCCCAACTACAAGTAGCCCCCCTTTACGGTGAGGTTGCGAACATAGTGCCGGATTGCCCGACTTCTGCGCAACAAAAGCGCGCACTTAATCACATAATTCAGCTAAGTTGTTGCATGAATGCAACACCGATATTGAGCGGGCGAACTGAGCTAATGAGATCACGAAAGCGGTAGAATCGCGTCCCTATCAAAAAGCGACAGCCAGTGGTCAACGAACTGATTCAGCGAGGTTTGCAGCAACACCGGGCAGGGCGCATAAAGGAAGCAGAAAACCTTTATGAACAAGCGCTTGCGATAAATCCACGGCATCCGGACGCGCTTCACTTGCTGGGACTGACTGCGCTCCAGAGCGGCGCCGCGGGCAAGGCGGCGGAATTGATCCGCAAGGCGACAACCTTGCAGCCGAAAAACTGGGCATTCCATGCCAATCTGGCAGCGGCGCTGGTTGAACTGGGGGATCTGGACGGGGCGCTTGCGGCATTTCGGCAGGCAACGCGGTTTAACCCTGATGAACCCCAGTTTCAGATGGGAATCGCCAACTGCTATGCGCTGCGCGGCGAACCTACCGAAGCCGAGGTGCAACTGCGCGGGATCACGCGGCGGTTTCCAGGTTTTGCGCTCGCGTGGTTCAACCTGGGAAACGCCGTGCGCGACCAGGGGCGCATTGAAGAGGCCGCCGACTTTTACCGCCGGGCGCTCGAGGCGGATTCGACTCTGGCCGATGCCCACAATAATCTGGCCAACGCACTGCAGGCGCTGGGCCAACTCGACGCGGCGGAACAGGCGTACCGCCGCGCGCTTGCGCTCAGGCCCGATGACACCATGGCTCACTGCAATCTGGCGTCGGTGCTGATCGACCGCGGACGCTTCGCTGCAGCCGAGGCCGCAGGCCGCCAGGCCATCGCCTACGCCCCCCAGTCGGCGATCGCGCATTCCTTCCTGGCAGCAGCCATCGGCCATCAAGGCCGCCTGCATGAAGCGCTCGAATTGCATCGCAAGGCAGCGGCGCTCGCACCGGACAATGCGCGCACGCTGATGGCGCTCGGCAGCGCGCTTAACGAAATCGGCATGCCGGCCGAAGGACTGCCGCTGCTCGAGCGCGTTGTGGCGTTGGCGCCGGACTCGTGGGAAGCGCATTTCTCGCTCGCGGTCGTGAAACTTGCAGTGGGAGAATTCGACGCAGGCTGGCGCGAATTCATTTATCGCCCCACCCGCGTGCGTTTCGTCAGGCTCTACCCCGACATCAAGCTGTCATCCACGCTGCCCGAGGCGCTCACGGATTGCCACGTCTGCGTGCAGCGCGAGCAGGGACTCGGCGACCAGCTTTTCTTCCTGAGGTTCGCCGGCTGCCTCAAGGCGCGCGGCGCGCGTGTCACTTATCGCTCCACTCCCAAGATCGCAAGCATCCTCGAACGCGTTGCGACCATCGACCGCGTCATCCCCGACACCGAGCCGATCCCGCAGGCAGACTGCACTCTGCTGGTAAGCGACCTGCCGCTGGCGCTCGCCTCATCTGATTCGTTGCCGGGGGCGCTTGAGAAGACTGCTCCCCTTGTGCCGCAGCCACTCGCGCTGACACCGCTGGCCGATCAACTGGCAGCGATCGGAAACCGCTTGGCGCAGCTCGGGCCACCGCCGTATCTGGGACTGACCTGGCGCGGCGGTGTCGCCCCCGAAGAACAGGGTGGAATGGCGTGGATGCTGTTCAAGCAAATCCCGCTGCAGCAACTTGGAGCAACACTGCGCGGCATCAACGCAACTTTTCTCGCCTTGCAACGCCATCCGGAGCCCGGCGAAATCGAGCAGCTCTCGGCATGCATCGGCAAGCCGGTGCACGACCTCACCGCGCTTAACGAGGACCTCGAAGCGATGCTCGCGCTGCTGGCGCTGATCGACGCTTACATCGGAGTGAGCAACACCAACGTGCATCTGCGCGCTGGCGTCGGCAGAACCGCGCGCGTGCTCGTGCCGTGTCCGGCAGAATGGCGCTGGATGGCGCGGGGTGAAGAGTCGCCGTGGTTTCCGGGTTTCACGATCTACCGGCAGAAAACCGACGGCGACTGGAGCACGGCGTTGGAAAAACTCAGGAACGATCTGCTGGTTTCCACGGGCGGCCGTTGACTAAACAGGCCACGAGCGTTATGCGTGCTTGCGCTCGACGACGATCCAGAAGCCCATCGGCATCCGATTGAACGTTTCGAGCTCGAAGCGATCGAGCAACCTGGGCAGCCACCATGCCGGCGGCTGTTGTATCAAATGAGCGTTGCGCCCGTCGGGCATGACCTTGACGGCGGGCTTGGTATGCACGGTAAATACGCCGATTCCGGCGGTCACTCGCTGCAGATCGTCGAGCACGTTGTCGAGCAGCGCAGGCTCGATATGTTCGAGCACGTCGATGCAGGCTACGAACCCGCACGGCTGGGGCGGCGCCGACCACTCGGGGATCGCCGGATCGTAATGATGTATCCGCAGCGGGCGCTGCATATGCTGCTTGAGCGCAATGCCGAGGCGCCCTTTGCCCGCGCCGTAGTCGAGCAATTCCTCGGCGCCGACGGCAGCGATGACCTGAGCCACCAACGGCGCGTATTGCACCGAGGCGACGCCGTAGTTGGGATTCTCGTGCAGCTGCTGCTGCATTTTCCGGTACTCTTCGCTGATCAGTGCTGCCTTGCTCATATGCGCCGCGCTGCGTTAAATGGTTTTCAAATACCGAGCGCTTTCATCTGTTTCTCGGGATAGCGCGTGCCGGCCGTCACGCCAGGCGGGAAGGCCGCGGCGAGCGCTGCGATTTCTTCGGCTGAAAGCTTGACGTCGAGCGACGCGACGTTCTGCTCGAGATACCGGCGGCGCTTGGTGCCGGGAATCGGCACGATGTCGTCGCCTTGCGCCAGCACCCACGCCAGCGCGACCTGCGCCGGCGTGCATTTTCTGGTTGCCGCGATTTTTTCGAGCGGCGCCAGCAACTCGGCATTGCGTTGTATGTTGTTCGGATCGAAACGCGGATGATCGCGGCGGCGGTCTTTCGGCAACAATGCATCGAGCGTCTTCATGGTCGCAGTCAGGAAGCCGCGCCCGAGCGGCGCGTACGCCATGAAGCCAATACCGAGCTCGCGGCACGCCGGCAGCACGTCTTTCTCGACGTCGCGGCTCCACAACGAATATTCTGTTTCGACCGCGGCAATTGGATGCACTTTATGCGCGCGGTGGATGGTCTGCGCGCCGGCCTCCGACAGCGCGAGGTAGCGCACCTTGCCCTGGTCGACGAGCTTTTTCATCGCGCCGACCGTGTCCTCGATCGGCACGGTAGGATCGACGCGGTGCAAGCCGTAGATGTCGATCACGTCGACGCCGAGGCGTTGGAGCGATTTGTCGCACGCGAGCCGCACGTAATCGGGGTGACCGGCGCTCAATCCGGGCGGGGCGCTGATGCCGGCGAGCCCGAGGTTGCCGAACTTGGTCGCCAGCAAAAACTTTTCGCGCCGGCCCTTGATGGCGCGCCCTATCAGCTGTTCGTTGACGCCGTTGCCGTACGCGTCGGAAGTCACGAGCAGGTTGACGCCGAGCTCAAGCGCGCGATGCATGGTCGCGATCGATTCATCGTCATCGGGCTCGCCATAGGCGATCGACATCCCCATGCAGCCCAATCCGAGCGCCGGCACTTGCGGGCCATTCCTGCCGAGTTTGCGTTGTTGCATCGTTGTCTCCTTTTGAATTCGTGGCTCGTGGTAAGTGGCTCGTGGTTCGTGAAATGCGTTTGCTATTTTGCGTAAGTAATCGTCAAATCGCCGACGCCGTCGACGTGCCCTTCGAGCTTGTCGCCCGGCTGGACCGGGCCGACGCCGGCCGGCGTGCCGGAATAAATCAGGTCGCCGGGCTGCAGCGTGACCAGCCCGGACAGGTAAGCGATGGTTTCGGGCACGTTCCAGATCATCTCGGAAAGATCGCCCTTTTGCTTGATGGCGCCGTTGACCTTGAGACAGATCGCGCCTTTTGCCGGGTGCCCGATCCTGGACGCCGGCAGCAGCGCGGTGCACGGCGCCGAATTGTCGAAGCTCTTGCCCATTTCCCATGGGCGGCCCATTTTCTTGGCCTCGCCCTGGAGATCGCGTCGCGTCATATCGAGGCCGACGCCGTAACCCCACACGTGGTCGAGCGCTTTCTCCACCGCAATGTTGGCGCCGCCCTTGCCGAGCGCGACTACCAGTTCGATTTCGTGATGCAGGTCCTGAGTCGCCTGCGGAAATGGAATCGTTGCGCCATTGGGCACGATGGCATTCGCGGGCTTCATGAAGAAAAACGGCGGCTCACGGTCGGGATCGTGTCCCATCTCGCGCGCGTGCTCGGCATAGTTGCGGCCGACGCAGTAGATGCGTCCGACCGGGAACAGGTCGGAGCCGCCCGCCACCGGCAGTGCGGGAATCGGCCCGAAATCGATTACGTGTTTCATGAATGAACGGCCTTTCTGGCTTGAGTTTCGTCAAAGCGCCACCGGGCGGACGCAAGCGCCCGGCACACGAAGAGTCAGGATTGTGGGCAACCCGGAAAACGGCAGCGCGGCGCTCGCTCGCGCCGGCGCGCCTGCGAGCAGGAAGCAGGGTTCCCGCTCGCGGGATGCGACCGACCGCGAGTCTGGCGCAGTGCCGTCGAGCGCAGGCGTGGCATCCGTCTCCGGGGTCACATCCCCTAAAGGGGCCCCTGTTCCGCCCTCCGACGGCATGCCGTGAATTATCCGCGATAGCCGCGCAACGCGTCAAACCCAAAACAACCGCGGTTGACGTGTAACAAGTGTGAAAGCCGTCACTCATGGCGTTGCAGTACAATAATTGCTTTCGGCATCACCTCGGCTCATGACAGCCCGGCTGCGGGAAATCCCTTACAACTACACGTCGTTCTCCGATCGCGAGATCGTGATCCGCCTGCTCGGGCCGGCGCGGTGGGACCTGCTCAACGAGTTGCGCGGCCGGCGCCGCACCGGCCGTTCGGCGCGCATGCTGTACGAAGTGCTCGGCGACATCTGGGTGGTGTCGCGCAATCCGTATCTGCAGGACGATCTGCTCGCCAACCGCAAGCGCCGTGCCGCGCTGATCGAATCGATGCGGCACCGGCTCGCCGAGATCGCGTCGCGGCGCCAGAACCGCGACAATGAAGTCAGCGCACTGCTCGCAGCGGCGCACGCCGCGGTCGATGCGTTCGACGCCGAGTTCGAAGCCACGACCGCGTTGCGGCGCAAAGTGGTAAACCGGTTGTCACGCGTCACCCGCCGCGACAACATTCAGTTCGACGGGCTGGCGCGCGTGTCGCATGTGACCGACGCCACCGACTGGCGTGTCGAATACCCGTTCGTCGTCATCACCCCTGATACCCAGGGAGAAGTCGCGGCCATCGTAGCAGCGTGCATCGAGTTCAGCCTCACCATCATTCCGCGCGGCGGCGNNCGGTGATCAACACCGAGAAGCTCGACAGCCTGAGCCCGATCGAGCAGCGGCGGCTGCCGGGGGTCGCCGAATCGGTGCCGGTAGTGCGCTGCGGCGCGGGCGTGGTGACGCGGCGCGCGATGGAAACGGCGGAAGCCGCGGGCCTGGTGTTTGCGTGCGATCCGACCTCGGCTGATGCGTCGTGCATCGGCGGCAACGTGGCGATGAATGCCGGCGGCAAGAAAGCCGTACTGTGGGGCACCGCGCTCGACAATCTCGCAAGCTGGCGCATGGTAACGCCGGATGCCGGGTGGATGGATATCGAGCGCCTCGATCACAATCTCGGCAAGATCCACGATGCATCCGTCGCCCGCTTCCGCATCACGCGCTACGCGCCTGACGGCAAGACCAGGCTGGGCGAGGAAATACTTGAAATCCCCGGCGCGAAATTCCGCAAGACCGGACTCGGCAAGGATGTCACCGACAAATTCCTGTCGGGGCTGCCCGGCGTGCAGAAAGAAGGCTGCGACGGCCTCATCACCGAGGCGACGTTCATCCTGCACCGGATGCCGCCGCATGTCCGCACCGTGTGCCTTGAGTTCTTCGGCCCGGTGCGCGAAGCGGTGCCGTCGATCGTCGAAATCAAGAACTACATCGACGCGCATCCGCAGGTGGTGCTCGCCGGGCTCGAGCATCTCGACGAGCGCTACATCAGGGCGGTCGGTTACGCGACCAAGGCATCCCGTCGAAAAAGCGGCGCCGGGCGGCCGAAAATGGTGCTGATCGGAGACATCGTCGGCGCCGACGAGAACGCGGTCGCCGCGATGGCTTCCCAGGTGGTGCGCATCGCCAACGCGCATTCCGGCGAGGGTTTTGTCGCGGTCAGCCCTGAAGCACGCAAGAAATTCTGGCTCGACCGCGCGCGCACCGCTGCGATCTCCAAGCACACCAACGCGTTCAAGATCAACGAGGACGTGGTGATCCCGCTCGAGCGGCTCGGCGATTATTCGGACGGCATCGAGCGGATCAACATCGAGCTGTCGATCGGGAACAAGCTCAAGCTGCTCGCTGCGCTCGAGGATTTTCTGCGCGGCGACTTGCCGCTGCACCAGCCGGAAGTGCCGCTCGCGCCAACCGAACTGATCGGCGACCGCGCCGAGCGTGCGCTGACATTGATCGCCGCAACGCGCACGCGCTGGCAGTGGCTGGCTGACAATCTAAACGCGCCGTATTCGGCGCTAAGTTCGGAGTTTCGAGTTTCGAGTTTCGAGTTAAAACCCGAAACCGCAGGCCCGCAACTCGCAACCCGCAACTCGCAACCCGAAACTGTATTTCAGGCGCTGCAAGACCACACCATCCGCGTGTCGTGGAAGGAGGAAGTGCGCGCGCCGCTCATTGATATTTTCAGCGGCCTGCATTTCCACAAGGTGCGCGAGCAATGCGACGCGCTCCATCGAGCGGTGCTGCGCGGCCGCGTGTTCGTCGCGCTGCATATGCACGCTGGCGACGGCAATGTGCACACCAACATTCCGGTCAACTCCGACAACTACGAGATGCTGCAGGAGGCGGGCCGCACCGTCGCGCGCATCATGCGGCTTGCGCAAGCGCTCGACGGCGCGGTCTCGGGCGAGCACGGCATCGGCATCACTAAAATGGATTTTCTGGATTCCCAGAAAATCCATGAGTTCAGAATCTATAAGGAGAAAGTCGATCCCGAGGGACGTTTCAACAAAGGGAAGCTGCTCGCCGGGGCCAATCTGGAGAACGCCTACACTCCCAGTTTCAGTCTGCTGGGGGCGGAAAGCTTGATTTTGGAACAATCGGAAATCGGCACGATTTCCGATTCGATCAAGGATTGCCTACGCTGCGGCAAGTGCAAGCCGGTGTGCGCGACCCACGCGCCGCGCGCCAATCTGCTCTACAGTCCGCGCAACAAGATCCTCGCGGCGTCGCTGCTGATCGAAGCGTTCCTCTATGAAGAGCAGACGCGGCGCGGTGTCGCGCTCGATCATTTCGACGAATTCAGCGACGTTGCCGACCATTGCACGGTATGCCATAAGTGCCTGAATCCGTGTCCGGTCGACATCGATTTCGGCGACGTGTCGATCGCGATGCGCAATTTCCTGCGTCGCCACGGCAAACGCAAATTCAATCCCGGCACCGCGGCGGCTATGCTGTTTCTCAACGCGACTGATCCGAATACCATCAAGCTCACGCGCAAGCTCATGATAGCCTGGGGCTACCGGGCGCAGCGCCTCGCGCACCGCGCGGCGAAAATGCTGGGTCTCGTGCAAGCGCAAACCCGGCATCCCCCTGCGACTGTCGGCAAGCCGCCGCTCAAGGCGCAGGTGATTCATTTCATCAACAAGCCAATGCCGGGAGCGCTGCCACAGAGGGCTTCGCGCGCGCTGCTCGACATCGAGGACCCGCGCATCGTGCCGATCATCCGCGATCCACGCAAAGTCAACGAGGATTCGGATGCCGTGTTTTATTTTCCGGGCTGCGGCTCGGAGCGGCTGTTCAGCCAGGTCGCGCTCGCGACCCAGGCGATGCTCTACGAGATCGGCGCGCAGTGCGTGCTGCCGCCCGGCTACCTATGCTGCGGCTACCCGCAGACGGCCTCAGGCAATGAAGACAAGGGCCGGCAGATCAGCACCGACAACCGCGTGCTGTTCCACCGCGTCGCCAATACGCTCAACTACCTCGACATCAGGACCGTGATCGTGTCGTGCGGCACCTGCATGGACCAGCTCGCCAAATACGAATTCGCGAAAATCTTTCTCGGGTGCCGGCTGCTCGACATCCATGAGTACCTGCTCGAAACGGGCGTCAGGCTCACAGGCGCGGATGGTCAACTGCGCGGCGTGCGCTACCTGTACCACGACCCATGCCACACGCCGATGAAAACCCATCAGCCGCTCACGGTCGTCAGTCAGCTGCTGGGGCAGCGGGTCGAACTCAACGAGCGCTGCTGCGGCGAAGCGGGCACGCTCGCCGTCACGCGCCCCGACGTCTCGACCCAGGTGCGCTTTCGCAAGGAAGAAGAAATGCGCAAAGGCGCTGACAAGCTGCGTGCCGACGGTTTCAGCGGCGAAGTGAAGATCCTGACCTCGTGCCCGTCGTGCCTGCAAGGGTTGGCGCGCTACGACGACGACAGCGATACCAGCGCCGATTACATCGTGGTCGAAATGGCCAGACAAATGCTGGGCGATACCTGGCTTGCCGATTACGTTGCCAAGGTGAGCCGGGGCGGTATCGAGAGGGTGCTTCTTTGAAAAGCGTGAGGAGTGAGGGGTGAGGAGTAAGGGGAAAAGTAGCGTAGCGCCCGCCTCACGCCTCACGCCTAACGCCTAACGCCTCACCCGTCTGCGAACTGTGTTCGCAAGACGGCGGTGCCGTGTTATGGCGGGACGCCGCGTGCCGCGTGGTGCTGATCGCCGACCCGGATTATCCCGGCTACTGCCGCGTGATCTGGAATGCGCATGTCAGGGAAATGACCGATCTTGCCAGCGCCGAGCAGCAGCACTGCATGCGCGTGGTGTGCGCGCTCGAACAGGCGTTGCGCACTGCGCTCAAGCCGTACACGATCAACCTGGCGAGCTTCGGTAACCTGACGCCGCACCTGCATTGGCACGTGATTCCGCGTTTCGAGGACGACCCGCACTTCCCGCACTCGATCTGGGGCGAGCGTCAGCGCGCGGGGCGCCAACGCGCCGTTCCGGGCGCGGCGCCGCGTTTGCGCGCATTGCTGGCTGCGGGACTCTCAAAATCACTCTGAAAATGCGCCTTACTGGGCTGGCCGCATAGCGCGCATAAGCGGTGTTTTTGTTTCACCGCATCTCGGTTATGATTTGCGATATGACCAAAACGACCGATTTCGGCTTCCGCAAGGTGTCCGAGGACGAAAAAGCGCGCCACGTCGGCGGCGTGTTCGATTCGGTCGCCGGGAAATACGACCTGATGAACGACCTGATGTCGGCCGGCCTGCATCGGCTGTGGAAGCGCTTTACCGTCGCGCAAAGCGGCTTGCGGCCGGGTAGCCGCGCGCTCGACGTCGCCGGCGGCACCGCCGATCTCGCGATCCAGTTCGCGCGCTGCGTCGGCGCGAGCGGGCAGGTCGTGCTCACCGACATCAATACGGCAATGCTCGCGCTCGGCCGCGACCGCATGCTCGACGCCGGCGTCACCGCGCCGGCGGTGCAATGCGACGCCGAGCGTTTGCCATTCGCGAGCGATTATTTCGATTGCGTGAGCGTCGCATTCGGCCTGCGCAATATGACCCGCAAGGAGCGCGCGCTCGCCGAAATGCGGCGCGTGCTGCGCCCCGGCGGCAGGCTGCTGGTGCTCGAATTCTCACGCGTGTGGAAACCGCTGCAACCGCTCTACGATGCCTACTCGTTCAAAGCGCTGCCGCTGCTCGGCAAACTCATCGCCAATGACAGCGACAGTTACCGCTATCTCGCCGAATCGATACGCGTCCATCCCGACCAGGGCCAATTGAAGACAATGATGGAAGAAGCTGGTCTCGAGCGGGTCGAATACTTCAATCTGAGCGCCGGCGTAGTCGCGCTGCACCGCGGCTACAAGCTGCAATAATCGACCATGAGGAGCATTCACTATATGGATACAACGCACATACTGCGGCCATCCGACCTGTCAGGGCGGCCGGACCACGCTCGAAGCGAACGCATACGGGCGCGCCCCACGTTGGACAAGCGCTGGCTGGGCGCGGTTTGGCTCGTTATCCTGCTCGCGGGCTGTCAGGGAGTCTCGTTTCCGCCGGTGGCGAATCCGCCCGCACAGGCGGACTCGCCGCGGCTTGCGGTTGGCGACACCTGGGTCTATCGCCACACCGACGGCTACACCAAGCTGCCGCGCGGTACTTTTACGCACACGATTACCGCGGTCGCCGGCGATGTCGTGACCGTGCAGGTAAAACCCGAGGACGGCAGTAGGGTGGCGACCGACCGGTTTACTCGCGATTGGAACTGGCTCGACAAGCCGATGACCAACATCCAGCGCTTCCATTACGACCCGCCGTATGCGGCGTTTCGCTTCCCGCTCACGGTCGGCAAGTCGTGGAGCGAGTACACGCATGCCACCGATGCGGCGTCCGGCAAGACCTACGATCTGGCGCGGGTCGACGGCAAAGTGCCCGGCTGGCAGCGTGTGACAGTCCCGGCCGGCGCGTTCGACGCGGTTTTCGTGCGTCGTGCCGCTTACTCGGGCGCCGCCACTTACGAGCGCACCCAGGAATACATCTTGGAAGATGACTGGTACGCGCCCGCGGTGAACAACGTGGTGGCCGGCTCGTATCGATCGATCTACAGGGACACGACGCAGAACGGCGAGATGGATGACGGCTGGCGCAACAACGACTGGACGCTGGTCGAGTTGCTCGAATACCGCCCCGCGCGCCACTGACTATCGCTGTTACAATAGGGTCCCGGCTAATTCCCGGCAGGAGCAAATATGAAAAACACGATAATGTTATTGGTTGCGCTGCTCGGCCTGAGTCTGGTCGCAATCGATGCCGACGCTGCGAGTCGGCTCGGCGGTGGCAGCAGCTTCGGCAGGCAACGCCAGATCACGCCTGCACCCAGGGCCCCGGCGCCGTCCGCCGCGCCCGCCACTCCGGCGAATCAGCCGTCTGGCATGAGCAAATGGCTGGGACCGCTCGCCGGTCTCGCGCTCGGCGCAGGTCTCGCGTCGCTGTTCATGGGCAACGGCGGGTTCGGCGGCATCCTGATAATCCTGCTGCTTGCAGCCGCCGTGATGTTTGCGTGGCGCATGCTGCGACCGAAGCCGCAACCCGAGTCGCTGCGGTATGCGGGGATGGGCGCGCAGGGCAGCCAGCCGAATATTTCGAATCTGTTTGGCGGCGGCGCAACCGCGCTGGCGCCTACGCCCAATCGCTATCCGCCGGGGTTCGACGCCGAGCAGTTCGTGCACCATGCCAAGCTCAATTTCACGCGGCTGCAGGCGGCCAACGATCAGCGTGATGTGTCGACCCTGCGCGATTTCATGACTCCGGAGCTGTATACCGAGATCGCAGCGCAGATCAAGGGAGAAACCGCGCCGCAGAAAACCGATGTCGTGACGCTCAACGCCGAAGTGCTGGAAGTGGTGACCGAGGGCGGGGCTTATGTCGCGAGCGTGCGCTTCAGCGGCACGATCCGCGAACGCGCCGACGGCGCAGCCGAGCCGTTCAGCGAGGTGTGGCACCTCGAGAAGCCGATCAACGGCAACACCGGCTGGCTGATCTGCGGCATCCAGCAGGACTGATCCGCTACAGATGTCCGGGCCGGCACACGATGCGGCGGACGCCGGCGCCGGACTTGCCGCAATTCTCACTCCACCGGTCGCCGCCGCGATCAACCATCTGCTGCGGAGCGCGTCGTGGGCGCGCGAGCGGCTCAAGCCGTTTGCCGGCAAGACCGCCCGCTTCAGTCTCGCGCCGTTCGCGGTGACGCTGGCGATCCGCGCTTCCGGCGAAGTCGAAGACTCAACCACAGCGAGGGCCGCCGATGCGGGCTTTACGCTGACGCCAGGTATCACGCTGCGCATGCTCGCCGCCGACAACAACGCATGGCAGGAAGTGCGGGTCAGCGGCGATATCGCGTTCGCGCGTGAAATCCTGTTCGTCGCGCAGAACCTGCGCTGGGATATCGAGGCAGACCTGAGCCGCGTGTTTGGTGACATTGCCGCACACCGCATGGCGCAGGCCGGCAGCAATCTCAAACGCTGGAAGCACCAGGCCGCCGACAGCTTCGCGCGCTCGGCGGTCGCTTACTGGACCGAAGAACAGCCGTTGATTGCAGCACGGNNTTTCGATTGCTGAGAATTCTCGGCGTCGGCCTGTGCTTCGGGCTCGAGGAATTTTTCCTCGGACACGAGCGCGTGCGGGCGTTGCGCGCGCCGGTCAAAGCCTTGCTGTTCTGGCGCCGGCTCTCGGAACCGCGCGCGGTGCGGTTGCGCCTGGCGCTGGAAACGCTCGGCCCGATCTTCGTCAAATTCGGGCAGGTGCTATCGACGCGGCGCGACCTGCTGCCGCCGGACATCGCCGACGAGCTGGCCAAGCTGCAGGACCAGGTGCCGCCGTTTGCGCCCGAGCTGGTACTGGCTGCGCTTGCGCGCGCCTACCGCAAGCCGGTCGACCAGGTATTCACCGAATTTGATCCAATCGCCGTCGCCAGCGCTTCAGTTGCCCAGGTGCATTTCGCGCGGCTGCCCGACGGCAGGGAAGTTGCGGTCAAGATTCTGCGTCCCGGCATCGCGCAGGTCATCAACAAGGATGTCGAGCTGCTCGATGCCGGCGCCAGCCTGATCGAGCTCCTGTGGGCTGACGGCAGGCGGCTGCGGCCGCACGAGGTGGTCGCCGAATTCGCCAAGCACCTCGAAGACGAGCTCGACCTGATGCGCGAAGCGGCCAATGCGAGCCAGCTGCGGCGCAACTTCGAAAACTCGCCGCTGCTGCTGGTGCCGGACATCTATTGGGACTACTGCTCGACCGAAGTGATGGTGATGCAGCGCATGCACGGCACGCCGATATCGCAGGTGGCGAAACTGCGCGAACAGGGCATCGACATCAAGCGCCTGTCGCGCGCCGGCGTCGAGATTTTTTTCACCCAGGTGTTCCGCGACGGCTTCTTTCACGCCGACATGCACCCGGGAAATATCTTCGTGGCGCCGAGCGGGCACTACATCGCGCTCGATTTCGGCATCATGGGCACGCTCACCGAGACCGACAAAAACTATCTGGCGCAGAACTTTCTCGCGTTTTTCCGGCGCGATTACCGGCGCGTTGCCGAGGTGCACATCGAATCCGGCTGGGCGCCGAAGGAAACCCGCACCGACGAGTTCGAAACCGCGATTCGCGCGGTGTGCGAGCCGATTTTCGCCAAGCCGCTGCAGGAAATATCGTTCGGCCGCGTGCTGCTGCGCCTGTTCCAGACCTCGCGCCGCTTCAACATCCAGGTGCAGCCGCAGCTGGTGCTGCTGCAGAAAACCCTGCTCAACATCGAGGGGTTGGGACGCGAGCTCGATCCCGAGCTCGACCTGTGGACAACCGCAAAGCCGTTCCTCGAGCGCTGGATGTCGGAGCAAATCGGCTGGCGCGGGCTGCTGCGGCGCATACGCACCGAAGCACCGAATTGGAGCACGCTGCTGCCGGAGATCCCGCGCCTGGTGCACCGCTTTCTGAACAATGCCAGCGCTGAATCCACGCAGCGGCAATTGCAGCAATTGATCCAGGAGCAAAGACGGCAAACGATACTAATGGCAGCGACCGCGCTGCTGCTGACTTTGACCCTGATCGGGGTGATTTGTCTCAGCATTTTCTGATCGACGCCTCTCCTCTGCGTCCTGCTTGAACCAGCGCACCCGGCGCGCTGATCGCCTGCCTTTCGGCACGAAAAAAGTTGTTAGAATGCGCGTGTTCCCGGCCCGCCCTCTGCAAACATGGCGCTACTCGAAATCCGCAACGTCACACGCCGCTTCGGCGCGCTGACTGCCATCGATAACGTCAGCATCGACATCGAGGCGGGGGAGTTTTTCACGCTGCTTGGACCTTCCGGCTGCGGCAAGACCACGTTGCTGCGCATGATTGCCGGCTTCGACCAGCCCGACAGCGGCGCCATCTCGCTCGACGGCAAAGACATGGCCGACACACCCCCTGAGCAGCGGCCGATCCACACCGTGTTCCAGAGTTATGCGCTGTTCCCGCACATGATGGTCGCCGACAATATCGCATTCCCGCTGCGCATGGCCGGAAAAAGTGCCGACGAAATCGCGGCCAAGGTGCGCGAAATGCTGGATATCGTACATCTGCCGGACAAGGCGGATCATTTCCCGCACGAGCTGTCGGGTGGCCAGAAACAGCGCGTGGCGCTCGCACGCTCGCTGGTGAACCGCCCGCGCATGTTGCTGCTCGACGAGCCGCTCGGCGCGCTCGACGCCAAGCTGCGCGAGGAAATGCAGGTCGAGCTGATCAGCCTGCAACGCGATATCGGCATTACGTTCGTGTTTGTCACCCATTCGCAGGCCGAAGCGCTGGCGCTGTCGCATCGCATCGCGGTCATGAACGCCGGTCGCGTCGAGCAGCTCGACGCGCCGTCCAGGATTTACGGTTTCCCCAAAAACCGCTTCGTCGCCGACTTCATCGGTAACTGCAACCTGCTGGACGCGAGGGTGCAAACGGTGAGTGGCAACACGCTGATGCTCGAAAGTGCGGGGCTCGGCACGTTTTCCGCACCAGCGCGCGAAGGCATCGTGGCCGGCGCGAGAGGCGTGCTCGCGCTGCGGCCGGAAATGGTGCAAATATTCGCCAGCGGTGCGCCCGGCGCCCCCGAACTCAGCAACCGCTTTCACGGCGCCGTGAAGGAACTTGTTTACGTTGGCAATGTGACGACTTACATGGTGACCCTCGACAACGGCCTGAAAATCGAGACGCTGCTGCCGAATTCCGGTTCGGGACGCGTGCGTTTCTTCGAGATCGGCGATTCGGTGCAGATCGCGTGGCGCCCCGACGCCGGGCATTTTGTTGTGGATTAGCCCCCGTTGACGATGAACAAGCCGGGCGCGCGCTTTGCGAGATGGGTGGTCGGCGGGCCACCGTTCGTTTTCCTGCTGCTGTTTTTTGCGCTGCCGGCGCTGATCATGGTGCTCGCCTCGTTCCGCTATCCCGGCGAATTCGGCGGCCTCGCAAGCCTCTTTCCGTTGACCGGAAGCGATGAGACCGGGCTCACGGCCGAGAACTATCAGGTTTTCGTCAGCGACTGGATTTACTCCCAGATATTCCTCAAGTCGTTCGGTGTCGCCGCGCTCACCACGCTGATCTGCCTCGTGATGGCTTACCCTCTCGCGCTGCTGATCGCGCGCAGCCCGAAAAAACACCGCGACCTCATGGTGCTGCTCGTGATCCTGCCGTTCGCGAGCAACTTTCTGGTGCGCGTTTACGCCTGGATGATAATCCTCGGACCGTTCGATCTGCTGTTCTCGCGCTTCGCGGTGATACTCGGCATGATCTACGTGCACCTGCCATTCATGATCCTGCCGCTCTACATCAATCTGGAGAAACACGACCCGACGCTGCTCGACGCTGCCCAGGATCTCGGCGCCAACATCTGGCATCGCTTCTGGAAGGTGACGTTTCCGTTATCGCTGNNAAAGACGATTGGCTGGTGGGCAACATGATCAAGGAATCGTTCCTCAGCACGCGCGATTGGCCGTTCGGTTCGATGCTGTCGTTGATGCTCACCATCGCGGTGCTGGCGGTGGCCGGCATCGCCATGTGGTTTGCGCGCAGAGGCACGCGTGATGCGTAGAGCGTGGTGGCTGTGGGCGATTTCGGTTGCGGTCTATGCTTTTCTCTACGTGCCGCTGACCATAGTCGTCATCTTTTCGTTCAACGACTCCAGGCTCAATGCCGAGTGGGTCGGGTTCACGTTCAATTGGTACCACCTGCTGTTCCGTGACGAGGAGATGCTGCGCGCGGCGGCGAATTCGCTGTTTATCGCATTGACAGCGAGCGCGGTTGCCACGGTGCTCGGCACCATGGCAGGCATTGCGATGCACCGCTACAAGCCCAAATTGCTGCCGTTCATGGTACTGACGCCGGTGGCGATGCCGGAAATTCTGCTCGGCGTCAGCCTGCTGATTTTTTTCGTGCAGGTGCTGAATCTCTCGCTCGGGCTGGTTTCCGTGATCGTCGCGCACATTACGTTCTGTATCGGCTTCGTCGCGATCATCGTGCGGGCGCGGCTGGCCGGCATGGACGACAGCATCTTCGAGGCCGCACGCGACCTTGGCGCGACTCCCTGGCAGACGTTCAAGCGCGTGACCCTGCCGCTGATCATGCCGGGCGTGATCGCCGGCGCGCTGATGGCGTTCACGCTGTCGATCGATGATTTCGTGATCACTTTCTTTACCGCGGGCGTGGGCGTATCGACGCTGCCGCTGCAGATCTATTCAATGATCAAGATAGCCGTGACGCCCGAAGTCAATGCGGTGTCGACGCTGCTGATGCTGCTGACCCTGGGGATGATCACGCTCGCCGGCAGGATCGCGCCCGATGCATTGCGCGGAAAAGGTTAGCGGCATGCGCCGGCTGCTGGTCGTTGCTTTTCTTGCCGTACTGGCCGCCGGTTGCAACGAACCACAGCGTGAAACCGGGTCTGACGCGCCGGGCGCAGCCAAGACGGACACCGGCGCCGCCAATACGCTGCACCTTTACAACTGGAACAACTACATCTCCGAAGGCACGGTAAAGCGCTTCGAGGCGTTCTGCAAGTGCAAGCTCGCGCAGGATTATTACTCGGACAACGAGGAAATGCTCGCGAAGCTCGCCGCCGGAGCGAGCGGCTACGACGTGCTGGTGCCGACCGGCAACACCGTCGAGACGCTGATCAAATCGGATCAACTGCGCCCGCTCGACAAGTCGCTGCTGCCCAATCTCAGGAACATCAAGCCCGAATATCTCGATCCTTGGTACGATCCCGGAAACCAGTACTCGGTGCCGTACGCGTACTCGGTGACGCTGATCGGCTACAACGTCGAGAAAATGCGCGAGCTCGATTTGCCGACCGACACCTGGGCGGTCATTTTCGAGCCGAAGTATCTCGCGAAGGTCAAAGGCAAGGTCACCGTGCTCGACAGCCAGCGCGAACTGATGGCGGCCGCGCTCAAATATCTCGGCTACTCGATCAACGAGGGCAGCGAACAGAAACTCAAGGAAGCGCGCGAGCTGATTCTGCGCGCCAAACCCTATTGGGCGGCGTTCAATGCTTCCTCATACATCAAGGAACTCACGATCGGCAATATCTGGCTCGCGCACGGCTACTCGAACGACATGTTCCAGGCGCAGCAGGATGCGAAGAAAGCGGGGCGCAAATTCACGATCGGCTATTCGACGCCTAGAGAAGGCGCCGTGATCGCGGTCGACAACATGGTGCTGCACAGGAGCGGACCGCGGCCCGATCTAGCCCACCAATTCATCAACTTCATGCTCGAAGGCAGGAACTCGGCCGAGCTCACGAACCTGATCGGTGCGGGCAACCCGAACGCCGACGCCATGCGCTACATCGACTCCGGGATTGCCGCCAATAATGCGGTTTTCCCGGACCCGCAAGACTTGAAGCGTATGGAAATGATGCGCGACCTCAACCGCAAAGAGCGCCGGGTGCTGTCGCGGATGTGGATCGAAATCAAAGTTCGCTGATTACAACGATGCGCCGGCAAGCCCATAGATTGCGATGTGGTGATCTCGGAGGCAGGAGCGCATGATGAACGTAGAGCGTGTTGAATAGCCGCTGTTGCGTCGGAAAATCGTAACGAGCTTCACCCACGGCTCGGCGCACGACCAAATAGTTTTTCTGTTCGGCCGTAGTCTACGGTCAGGCCTCTGCGGTCATCCCGGGACTCCTGCCGAACAAGCCGCTGCGGATCATCGTCGCGAATAGGCTTGCCACATTCCCCGGAAGGCAGCTTCGAGGTTGCGGGCAAACAGGGGAGCATCGCACAGAGGAGAGGCAAGCAACTGGGAACGAAGCTTGGCGCGTAACGTGGCAAGGCCGGACAGATCGGTAGCACGCGCGACAGCGATAGCCACATAGGCTTCATTATCTGCAGCGATCCAGTCTGGCAAACCCACATTGTGAAGAATGCTTTCACCCTGGTGAGCAATAAACCGATCACCGCGTTTCGTTATCACAGGCACTCCCATCCAGAGTCCCTCCACGCTGGTGGTGCCCCCGGTAAAGGGGAAAGGGTCCAGGGCAATATCGACCCTGTTGTATGTCGCCAGGTAGTCGGCACGGGAAGAAGCCCCCTCCAGAGTTAGCCGATCCGCGGCAATACCGCGACCGGCAAAACGCGACAAGGTGGCCCGCTGCAGGGATGGCTCGTTAAGCTGCTTGCATTTGAGAAGCAGACGGGAACCATGCACGGCGTGCAGCACCTGTGTCCACAGAGCTACGACGGCGTCATTCATTTTGGTGAGATTATTGAAGCAGCCAAAGGTTACGCGCCCATTTGTCAAGGCCGGCAGCACACCGACAGCGATCTCGTCCTGCGGTGGTGTGAAGCACAGGCGCGTATTGGGCAGGTACCACGGCTTCTCAACAAAGTGATCAGATTCGTTGGCTGGGGCTACATAGCGGTCGCAGAGGATGTAGTCCATCGCTTGTAAGCCGGTGGTGGCAACATAGCCGAGCCAGGTGACCTGGACTGGCGCTGGCTTGCGGGCAAAGAGCCTCAAGCGGTTGCGGCCAGTGTGCCCGGCGAGATCGACCAGAATATCGATGGCGTCCTCGCGGATGCGATGGGCAGCGCGCTCGTCAGACAGCCCAACCAGAGATTCCCAGGCAAACCCCATGCCCTGTAGGCGACGGGTGAGCGCATCGACTTGTGCGTAAGTGGGGTAGAGAAAAATGTCCAATGCCTTTAGGTCCAGGTGGGCGAGGACGCCTTCCAAGAAAAAACCAACTGGATGTGTGTGCAAATCACCCGACACGAAACCGACCCTCAATCTGCGCTGCACATCGCGGTTATTGCCATGTGACGGCCAAATGGCGCGCAGTGGCGCCTCGAACCGTTCTGCGAAAGCCAAATGGTCGGCGAGGAGTTCAGCCGGGGAATGACTAAGTCCATATTGCGCAGTCATCAGATAATTGCTATGCGCCTCGGCATAATCCGGTTTGATCGAGAGCGCCTTGTGGTAGATCTCGACTGCCGCGTCGAGCTTGCCTTGTTGCTGGAGCGCAATCCCCAGATTGCTATACGCATCGGCGAAATCGGGTTGGATCGAGAGCGCCTTGTGGTAGCTCTCGACCGCCGCGTCGAGCTTGCCTTGATCTCTGAGCGCAGCGCCCAGGTTGCAATACATTGAAGTGGATGGATTTAGCCGAATCGCCTTGCTGATAAGTTCAACGGCTATCTCGATTTTTCCCGTCTGATGGGCGATCACACCTAACAAATGCAGCGCATCCGGGTGGTTTGGCGCTATCTGGAGTATTTGCCGATAGATGGCTTCTGCCTGAGACAAACGTCCGGCTTGATGGTGCTCCAGCGCGGCCTGGATGGCAGTGGGGATCGACGTATCCAGGAAGTGCGTACTTGCCGCCTGAACTTCCCCGAGCGAGGCGCAACACTGCTTGTATTTCTTGCCGCTGCCACAGGGGCATGGATCGTTACGGCCGATCTTTTTCATAATTACCTTGGCCCAGTGTCCAGCAATTCGCTCCTCGATGTGGGCACTTTGTCCCCCTGGTTATCGACGGCGGGTTGCCAATAGCGTCTGACAAGCGAGCCTTGGCGAGTGCTGGCGAGCGACAGGCCGTAAGCGCTGCAGTTTAGGGTTAGACGGACCTGATCAATCGCGTCTGCGGCATGCCCGCGCCGATGTAAAC
>PLYS01000517.1 GCA_003153455.1 Betaproteobacteria bacterium
CCAAGTGGGGGCAGGTGGTGAAGGATTCAGGCGCACGGGTGGACTAATTGCGTGAGGCGTGAGGTGGAAGAATCTCATCCCTTGCAAACGTATTAATCAGAGATTCATGCTGTAAATGCTCCTCGCGATCAGCGTCGGCGGCATCAATTACAGTGCCATCAGCTTCAGTTTCATCCTCTTGCAATTCCTTGCCAGCACGTCGTCCAGCGTCGCCATGCTCTTGGCTTTGATATCCAGCGCGGCGGCAAGGTGTAGGGCGTCGCCGGCCCGCAGTCCAGATGACGCGTCGAGCGTCAGCACGGCGGCACGATGGAAGGTGCCGGGTTCCAGCGGCAGCAGTACCAGGTCGTTGGCGCACATGCGCTCGAACTGCTGCCATGCCGCCTGTACCGCAGCCTCGTCGATCTGACCGGTGCGCAGCTTAATGCTCAGGGCGCTGGCGAATTCGGATACGCACCACACCGCCGAAATGAGCTCGTCGGTGCAGGCGGCGTACCAGCGGGACACCGCAGCGCTCTTATCCTCTTTCAAGTAGAGCGCCACGAGAACGCTGGTGTCGACGTAGACCATCAGTAACGCCCTCCCCGCCGCAATTCGTCCATGACCGACGTGCCCATCGGCATGGCGTTGCGCGATGCTTTGATCTCCCGCGCAAATGCGTGCCTGTCCCACTTGACCGGGCGAATGCTCAGGCCGCCGTCCGCTGTCAGGCTCGCTTCCACGCTGTCGCCCTCCTTGATGCCGATACGCCGTACATAGTCGGCAGGAATGCGCAGGGCAAGACTGTTACCCCATTTGGCAATTTGCAGGTTCATGTGTTTTCCTCATGGCTCTACGTTTAAGTAGATACATTATAGCAGCTTCGGCGGATCTCGCCCTTCTTTGGACCGTAACACGGACGCGGCCAACGAAGATGGTGCTCAAGTTGAAGACGGCTTCCATTAACATGATTCCCGATGATGCCAACGATGTTGTCCCCGACCTGCGATCGCTTGGCCCAACCGTTCTCGAACGGTTCGTCGGCCAACAGCAAGTTGTTGATCAGGTAAGGGTTGGCTGGGAAGCATCATGGAACGACACCACGCCATTCCCGCACACGCTCATGGTCGGCCCGCCCGGCGTAGGCAAGATGCAAATGGCAAAGATTATCGCTGCCTCCATGGGAAGCCCACTCCATGACGCACTGTCCAATACCCTCAGGCGGGAGGCGTGAGGCGGGAGGCGTGAGGCGTGAGGCGTGAGGNNCGTGAGGCGGAATAACCTCATCTCTTGTGAAACCGGAGCTTACAGCCAGTCCTTGCGCTTGAGGTAAAGGATCGGGCCGATCGCAACCGCCAGCATCAGCAGCAAGGACAGCGGATAACCGTAATACCACTCGAGCTCGGGCATGTGGCGGAAGTTCATGCCGTAAATGCTCGCGATCAGCGTCGGCGGCATCAGTATCACGGACAGCACGGTGAAGATGTTGAGCCGCTTGTTCTGCTCGATGTTGATCATGCCGAGTGCGGCGTCCATCAGGAACTTGGCGCGCTCGGCGAGGAAAGTCGAGAAGGTCATCAGCGACTCGACGTCGAGCGCAATCTCGTTGATAGCCTCGGCTTGCCCGGCGGCCTCGGTGCTGCGCGCTAAATTGGATTGAGCGCGTTTATTTTCCAGCAACCCCAGCCGTGCCTTGCCGTTGATGTCCTCGATGCGCGCCAGCGATTCGAGCACACGCGACATCGTGCGGGCATTGCCGCGGAAGATCGCCAGGCTTATTGGCTCGAGCTCCGAATCCAGGCGCTCGTAGGTGTCCGCCATTATGCCGACGCGGGCGGCGGTGATGCCGACCATAATCGCGATCGCACCGTCGCGCAACTTGGGGTTCTTGGCGGCCTGGCTGTAGAAGGTGCGGAATTCGGGAAGATCGTCGCTGCGCAGCGTGTATAGACGCCCCTTATTGAGCGTGAAACCGACGTTGACGTTGCGCGTAATGTCGTTGCTGCTCAGCAGAGAATACAGGTGGAGATGCAAGCCGTGTTCGTCGCGGTAAAAGCGCTCGCTTGCCTCGATTTCGCCGAGTTCCTCGATGAACTGCAGCTCTTGGCCATAAGCCTGCTTGACCCATTGCCGATCCTGTTCGGTCGGGTTGTTGAGATCGAGCCAGATCATCTCGGTGGTGAGATCGGAGAGCTGGTTGACGTTGACCTTGCGGAAAGTACCGTTGGCGGCGTTATATGCGGTGAGCATGTCGTGATCTCAGGCCGTATCGTTGACGGGGGATTGTGACGTCACTGAATTTTAACTTCTTGTCGGCAGTTTCGGGGTAAAATCCCGTGCCGCAACGGCACCTCAACCCAATAATAATGAAAACTCGCCGCCATCACCGGACGTCACTTTTGCTCGGGCTGATGTTCGCAGCGGGGGCGGCGATGCCGGTATTGGCTGCCGACGACGAGGTCGAGTCCTGGTATGCCAAGTTCCAGACGACCTACATCTGGCAGAAAAAACCCGGCTTCGATGCACCCTACACTGGCCCTAACAGCCTGATTACCAAGAGTGAGAAGAGCTACACCTTGACCGCCGATGTCTACCTCGGTGTCCGTCCGTGGAAGGATGGTGAGGTTTATCTGAACCCCGAGCTTATACAAGGCGTGCCCTTGTCGCATCTGAGCGGGCTGGGCGGTTTTCCCAACGGAGAAGTTACCCGTGTGGCCGGCCCTAATCCCAAGATCTATGGTCAGCACCTGTTCCTGCGCCAGACGTGGAACCTTGGCGGCGGAAAGGAGGCGGTGGCGTCCGATTTCAACCAGTTGGCTGGGGTAGTGGACAAGAACCGGTTTGTTCTCACTGTCGGGAAGTTTTCGCTCCTGGATGTCTTCGACGACAACGCCTATGCCAAAGACCCACGCACCCAGTTCATGAACGCGGGGAACATGACGTACACCGCTTTCGATTATGCGGCCGATGCACGCGGTTTTGGGTGGGGTTTTGCAGGCGAGTGGTATCGAGGCGATTGGGTAGTGCGTTTTGGCCGCCTGACCGGGCCCCGGGAGCCCAACGGACTTCCGATCGATTACCAAATCGGCAGACATTACGGCGATCAGGTCGAGTTCGAGCATGCCCACGAAATCGGCGGACAACCGGGCAAGGTGCGCCTGCTCCTCTGGCGCAATCGGGCCAATCTGGCCAGCTTCCGCGATGCCTTGAACTATGCCGCCGCCAACCCGGAGGATCCCGACCACCAATACATCTTCAAGGTGCGCAACGGCGAAAAGTTCCAGTATGGCGTGGGGGTCAATGTCGAACAGGCCATCAGCAGAAACCTGGGGGTCTTCTTGCGCGCCATGAACACCGATGGCCGTACCGAGACCTATGCCTTTACCGAAGCTGACGCTTCGCTCGCGACCGGCCTGTCGCTCAAGGGAGGGGCGTGGGGCCGTGCGCAGGATACCGTCGGTCTTGCCTTGTTGCGTAACATGCTTTCCCCGGACCGGCGGGACTACCTGGCTGCCGGCGGCATTTCCTTCTTCATCGGCGATGGCGCCTTGCGTTATCGGCCGGAGACAGTTTTCGAAGGCTACTACAGCTTGCATGTCGCGAAGAGGGTCTGGTTGACTGCCGATTACCAGCGTATCGAAAACCCCGCCTACAACGCCGACCGCGGACCGGTGAATATCGGATCAGTGCGCTTCCACGCCGAGTTCTGAACGCGCCTGCTTGGTGTAGGCAGCCGCTGCAGATGTGGTATGTTCGATCCTCACCATGCCCGATCTGCCCTATCAGAATCTCACTCCCGACCTGATACTCGACGCCGTCGAGAGCTGTGGCTACCGCTGTGACGGCCGGCAGTTTGCGCTGAACAGCTTTGAAAACCGCGTCTACCAGGTGGGGCTCGAGGATGGGCCGGCGCTGGTCGCCAAGTTCTATCGCCCGCAGCGCTGGAGCAATGATGAGATCCTCGAAGAGCACGCGTTTGCGCTCGAACTCGCGGCGCGCGAAATCCCCGTGGTGGCGCCGCTCGCCACGGCCGACGGCGCCACGCTGCACGAGCATCGCGGTTTCCGTTTTGCGCTGTTTCCGCGCCGGCCGGGACGGGCGCCCGAGCTCGAAGACTTTGACATCCTGCGCTGGCTCGGACGTTTTCTCGGCCGCACTCATGCGGTCGGCGCGCTCAAGGCGTTCCGCCACCGTCCGGCACTCGACATCGCGAGCTTCGGCGAGGAGCCGGCGCAATTCGTAATCGAAAACGGGTTTGTCCCAGCCGATCTTGAGTCCGCATTCCGCAGCATTACCGACGAAGCGCTGCGGCGTGTCGGGGAGTGCTATCAGCGCGCCGGCACGGTTCGCAACATCCGCCTGCATGGCGATTGCCATGCCGGCAACATCCTGTGGACCGACGGCGGGCCGCATTTCGTCGACCTCGACGATTGTCGCAGCGGGCCGGCGGTGCAGGACTTATGGATGTTGCTGTCAGGTGACCGTGATGCGATGAGTGCGCAGCTCGGGCAGGTGATCGCCGGTTACCGCGAATTTCATGATTTCAATCCAGCCGAACTGGCGCTCATCGAGGCGCTGCGCACGCTGCGCATGATCCATTACGCCGGGTGGCTCGCGCGGCGCTGGCATGACCCGGCGTTCCCGGCGAGCTTCCCGTGGTTTAATACCCAGCGCTACTGGCAGGATCAAATCCTTGCGCTACGCGAGCAATGCGCAGCGATGGACGAGTCGCCGCTCGAATTGCCTGATTAGGATGCGCGGCGTGCTGAATATTCTGGTTGCGGCAGTCATCGTCTACGCGGTGATCCTGCTGCTGGTGTTCCTGTTTCAGGCGCGGCTGGTCTATTTTCCGGAGGTCGAGCGCAGACTGGACGCGACACCACGCGCGGCCGGTCTAGAGTTCGAGGACGTATCGCTGCGCACTGCCGATGGCGAGACGCTGCACGGCTGGTGGGTGCCGGTGAGCGCGGCGCGCGGCACGGTGCTGTTCCTGCACGGCAATGCCGGCAACATCTCGCACCGGCTCGAGTATCTGACGATGTTCAACCGCCTCGGCTATGCGTCGCTGATCATCGATTACCGCGGCTACGGCAAAAGCAGCGGCGCGCCGTCGGAAGACGGCACCTATCGCGATGCTGAGGCGGCGTGGCAATACCTGATTGAAGCGCGCAAGCTCAAGCCGCATGACATCGTGTTATTCGGCGAGTCGCTTGGCGGCGGCGTGGTGACGTGGCTCGCATTGAAGCATCCGCCGCGGGCGTTAGTGCTGGCTTCGACGTTCACCTCGGTGCCCGACCTCGGCGCGCAGGTCTACCCATGGCTGCCGGTGCGGTGGTTTGCACGCATAGGCTACAATAACCTCGATCACATCAGGCGGATCACGGCGCCGGTGCTGATTGCACACAGCCGCGACGACGATATCATTCCGTTCAGTCACGGTCAGGCGTTGTTTGCCGCCGCCAACGAGCCGAAGCAGTTCCTCGAGTTGCGCGGCGGACACAACGACGGTTTCATTTTCAGACGTGGGGAATGGGTGAACACGCTTGGCGCGTTTCTCGCGCGGCATATCAAACGCGAAGCGCAATAGCGAAAGGAGGAGGCATCGCGGTGGTGGACTAACGCGAAAACCTTGCCACAGAGGCGCAGGTCGTTACTGCGATTCCCCCACCAACGATGCAACGGCTTTGCCGATCGCGAGCGATGAAGTAAGCCCCGGCGATTCGATCCCGTAGAGGGCGACCAGGCCCTTCACTCCATGGTCATGCTCGCCCTGGATCAGGAAGTCGGTGACGAGCTTGCTCGGGCCGCCGATCTTGGGGCGGATGCCGGTATAGCCGGGCTGTAGCGCGCCGTCCTTCAGGCCTGGGTAGTAGTGGCGGACCGTTTCGTAGAAGAGCGCCTCGCGGCTCTCGTCGAAGCGGTAATCGATGCGGTCGATCCATTCGAAGTCGGGCCCGAACTTGCAGCGGCCGCCGAGATCCACCGTGACGTGCACGCCGTGCCAGTCCTGGCGCGCGATCGGATAGACGTGGCGGCTGAACGGTGATTTGCCGGTCAGCGTGTAGTAATGCCCGATCGCGTAAAAGGTGGGCGGGATCGTCGCAGCCGGAATGCCTTCGACCTGGCGCGACACGTCCTGCGCACAGAGCCCTGCGGCATTGACCACGGTATTGCATACCACCGTCATTGGTTCCGTTCCTCCGACGTTGAGCAGGATACCGTCGCCGGTAACGCGGCCTGATTGCACCGGACTGCTCAGCACCAGCGAGGCGCCGTGGTTTTCGGCGTCGCCGAGGTAGGCGAGCATCAGCGCATGGCTGTCGACGACGCCGGTCGAGGGCGAAAGGAAACCCGCAACCGCCGCGACTTCCGGCTCGATGCGCCGCAGTTCCTCGCGCGTGAGCATCTGCAGATCGTTCACGCCGTTGGCCTCTGCCTGTTGCTTATATTTGCCCAGTTCCGCAACCTGGGCTTCGCCGGTGGCAACGATGACCTTGGTGATGCGCTTGTGCGTAATGCCGCGCTCGGCGCAGTAACGGTACATGAGCTGCTTGCCCTCTACGCATAGGCGTGCCTTGAGCGATCCGGGTACGTAGAATATGCCGGCGTGGATCACTTCCGAATTGCGCGAGCTGGTGTGCGTGCCGATCGCGTCCTCGGCCTCGATCAGCACCACTTCGCGGCCGGCCAGCGCCAGCTCACGCGCGATCGCGAGGCCGACGACGCCGGCGCCGATTACTGCACAATCAATTTTTTCAGGCATGTAGGAAAAGCTTCACCGCAAAGGACGCAAAGTAGAACGCAAAGGAAAACCGGAATTATTCTTGGCGTAATATTAGCATTCACCCGACCGGTTTGTATTTGATTATGTTCAAAGCCTGGGATCCTGATTTCTGTGCGCGCTCGCCGATGTTCGAGCCGCTGCGCACGGCGGCGGGCGGGCTGCGCGGCCCGTACTGGCCCGGGGGTGACGATCTGAATCGCATCATTGCATTGCGCCGCGCGCCTATCGTCACTGCCGGCGGCCGGCCGCTGCGCTTTGTCGAGCAGCAGGTGCGGCAGAAGAGGTTCGAAGACAAATATGAGCCACGCATCTTCCTGCGCGGCGAGGTGCAGTTCCGTCCCTGCAACTGGCACGATCTTTTCAATGCGTTGGTGTGGCTGACTTTTCCGGAGGCCAAGGCGGCGCTTAATCAGCGTCATTACCGGGAACTCGAGGGGCAGCGCTCGAGCAGTGCGAAAAACCGCGGCCCGGCACAGGATGCGCTGACGTTGTTCGACGAGGGTGGGGTGATCGTCGCCGCGAGCGATCCCGCGCTCGCGGCGCTATTGACCGGGTTTGAATGGAAGCGGTTGTTCTGGCAGCGACGCGCCGGGGTGGCGCAACGCATGCGTTTTTACCTGTTCGGGCATGCGCTTTATGAAAAAGCACTCGCGCCGTTCGTCGGCGTGACCGGCAGGGGCGTAATATTCGCGGCCGAGGACACGTTTATCGATTTGCCGCTCGGCGCGCAGCTCACTGAGCTCGACGCGCGGCTCGCAGCACGTATCGGTGATACGGCGCAGTTTTCGGCGACGCGCGAGCTTACGCCGGTGCCGATCCTCGGCGTTCCCGGCTGGTGCGAGGACAACGCGCGCGAGCAGTACTACAATAATATCGACTATTTCCGGCCGGCGTGCGCCGGCAGTGTCACTGACCGCCGCTGACCGAGGTGCGGTTGCGGCCGCGTTTCTTGCTGTTGTAGAGCGCCTGATCGGCGCTGTTTATGAGCGCCGCGAGTTCTTCGCCGTGTTCGGGGTACGCTGCGATGCCGACACTGACCGTCGTCGACACCAGCCTGCCCTTGGTGTCGAGCGGCGTTGATTCGATACACTTGCGGACGCGCTCGGCGAACTCGAAGGCGCCGTCCGCCGTGGCCTGTGGCAGTTGCACCACGAATTCATCGCCGCCGTAGCGTGCGAACACATCGTATTCTCGCAGCAGCTGCTGGATGCAGGTCACCGTCAGCTTGAGCAGACGGTTGCCGGCCTCGTGCCCGTAGGTGTCATTGACCGCTTTCAGATTATCCGAGTCGAACATTACGATGCTATAGGCGTGCCCATAGCGCACCGATTGCGTGTGCGTGCGGTTGGCGATTGTGGTGAAAGCGCGCAAGTTGTAGATTCCTGTCAGCTCGTCGGTTTCGGAAATAAGCTTGATGCGCGATAACGCGCTGCGGATATCGGCCGCCAGCATGGTCGTGATGTAGGCGACCAGCAGCATCGGCGCGAGCTGGGTGACTAAGCTCGCCGCGTTGGGAGCCCAAAACGGCGAGCCGACGCCGGTGGAATACCCAAGGAATATGTAACACGCTGCGATCAGCGCAACCTCGAGCAGCGTGATCAGCCTGCCGAGTGTCAGCGAGCTGATGATGACCGTCAGCAGATAGAGGTTGACGAGGGGGCTTTCGAGACGTCCGGAATAGTAGATGACCCAGGTGATGAAAACAATCATCACCCAGGTTTCGATCGCGAGCTTCCAGCGCGATTCGTCGCGGTTGACATAGAAATAGCGAAAGCCGGCGATGAAAACGGAGTACAGCAGCAAGCCGTAATAGATCGAGGCGGCGCTTTCATCTTCGCGGCCCTGCACTATCTGGTAGAGCAGCACCAGGACGACGAGCAGCCATTGGATCTCGTCAATGGTGCGGGAGAACCCTTTTAGCGCATCGGCTTCGAAACTCGGGGTATCAATCTGCACCTTGCCCGTGAAATCTTCGTGCATATTCTCCTCTTTGCCGCCGGTGACCATCCAGCCTCGATGAAAGCCGGCTAAGAGCGATGTTAAGTATATATTGTTGCGCGCAACATAGTGCATCTACGTGAAAAAAACTTCACCCGGTCATCGGAATCGAAACTGCGGCGAAGGTGGCGTGAGGCGCTGCTTTACTGGCTCAGCCGCGGAATCGCGCCTGCGTCGATGTTGACTGAAAGCAGCTCGACCTCATCGAGATCCTTGCGATCATTGAATATCACTTGCGACGATAGCGGGACGATTGCAGTTTCGATCTGATCTGAGCCCGGGACTCTTACGCCACGGTCAACACGATCTTGCCGATGTGCGTGCCCGATTCCATCAGCGCGTGCGCCCTGGCGGCCTCGGCAAGCGTGAAGCTCGCATGCACTACCGGCTTGATTTTGCCGGACTCGATCAGCGGCCAGACGTTCGCCTCCAACTCCTGCGCGATTTTCGCCTTGAAAGCGGGTGAACGGGTGCGCAGGGTGGAGCCGGTATACGTCAGGCGCTTCAGCATTACCGGCATCAGGTTGATGTCGACCTTCGACCCGAGCGCGAATGCAAGCTGAATAATGCGGCCGTCGTGCGTGGCGGCCTTGAAGTTGCGCTCGATGTTCGGGCCGCCGACGATGTCCAGGATCACGTTGGCGCCGCCTTCCTGGCGCATGATCTCCACGTAATCCTCCTGCCGGTAGTCGATCACACGATCCGCGCCGAGATTGCGGCAGATCCTGCACCGGATTTCCGGGCTGTCGGTTGCAACGACTTTGGCGCCGAAGGCCTTGCCGAGCTGGATAGCCGTCGTGCCGATACCTCCGGCTCCGCCGTGGACCAGAAACGTCTCGCCGGCAGTGAGGCCGGCGCCCATAAAAACGTTGCTCCACACGGTGAAGAAGGTCTCCGGCAGACTGGCTGCGTCGCGCAGCTCGATGCCCCTGGGGATCGGCAGGCAGTGACGCGCATCGACGGTGCAGTACTCGGCATACCCGCCGCCGTTGGTGAGCGCGGTAACCTTGTCGCCGACAGACCAGCGCTGGACTTGATCGCCCAAGGCCGCTATTGCGCCGGATACTTCGAGACCGAGCAGGTCCGGGGCGCCAGCCGGAGGCGGATAGAGTCCCTTGCGCTGCATCAGATCCGGACCGTTGACGCCGGCTGTCGCGACCTTGATCAACACTTCGCCGGCTTTGGGCTGCGGCAGCGGCCGAGTTGCAGTACGCAGCACTTCCGGTCCGCCCGGCGCGCTGATTTCCACAACCTGCATTTGTCTTGGCATTTCCTGGGTCATTTCATCCCCTAATTGGATTCTCGAAACATCCTGATGCGTTCCTTCAATCCCGGTACGCTGACCGACTGAACAAGGGCAGCCATGTCCGCGGCGCGCGTGTCAGTCACGGTTTGTTCATTCAGTCGCGCGGTGGCCGGCTGCGTCAGCACGCCCGACTCCTTGCGCGCTGCGGCGATCAGCGCCGGCCACTCGGATTGCGCGGCGATGCGCGTGATGAACTTCAGGCGCAGCGCCTCGTCGGCGGCCAAGGTCCTGCTGGTTGCGAGTACATCGCGCGCAGCATCAGCGCCAATGCGGTGGGCAAGCCGGCGCGTGCCCAGCACGATGCCGAAGCGCAATCCCGGCATGCGGAATGTGGTTCCGGGCGCGGCAACACGCAGGCTGCATGCGCATACCAGGTCCGAGCCGGCGCCGAAATTCTTCCCGTGCGCGAGCACCAGTGTCGCGAATGGCGCGTGGTGCAGCTGCTGCAATAGATGCTCGATACGGATAAAGCGCAGCACGAGATCGCCTTCGGTTGCCTCGAGATAAGCGGTGAAGTCGAAACCGGCGCAAAAGTTGTCGCCATTGCCGTCAAGGATCAGCAGCCGCGTGCCGTCGGTATATGCATACTCGATTGCATTGAGCAGCGCTTCGACCAGCGATGCCGACAACGCGTTCGCTTTCTGCAGCCGGTTCAGCGTGAGATGGGTGACGCGGCCGTCGTGCTGACGCAGCAACTCGTTGTCCATGATCGTGCCCGGGACCGGCAGCGGCGTTAATCGGCGTGTGTGAAGCCGGCAATGAAGTGGCGTAAGCGCGCGTGGTTTTGCATGGGGAATCACACGATATTGCGAAAGTTATATCCTAGCACGCGATTTTAACCCATCCGGTCGCGTTTTGCCGGCCGAAACCAGCGGTGAAGGGTGAAGAGTGAACACTAATTTATTCCTTCGCCCAGTCCTTGGCGCGGGCGAGCGCTTTGTTCCATCCCGCCATCAGCCGCTGCGCTTCGGCACGCGGCATCTTCGGTTCGAATGCGCGATCGGCCTGCCACTGCGCGGAGATATCGCCTGCATCCTTCCAGAACCCGACGCCAAGGCCGGCGAGATACGCGGCACCCAATGCGGTAGTCTCGAACACCTTCGGCCGCACCACCCGTACGCCGAGCACGTCGGCCTGGAACTGCATCAGCAGGTTGTTCTGGGTCGCGCCACCGTCGACGCGCAGCTCGGAGAGCTTGATGCCTGAATCCGATTCCATCGCGTGCAGCACGTCAGCGGTCTGATATGCAATGCTTTCCAGCGCGGCACGCGCAATGTGCGCGGCATTCGCACCGCGCGTCAGGCCAACGATCGCGCCGCGCGCATACGGGTCCCAATGCGGGCTGCCGAGGCCGGCGAACGCCGGCACGAAATACACGCCGCCGTTGTCCGCGACACTCGCCGCGAGCGCCTCGACCGCGGCGGACGAATTGATGATGCCGAGGCCGTCGCGCAGCCACTGCACCACTGCACCGGCGATGAAGACGCTGCCCTCGAGCGCGTATTCATCCTTGCCGTTGATGCGCCACGCCGTCGTCGTCAGCAGCTGGTTGCGGCTGCGCACGGGCCGCTCGCCGGTGTGCATCAGCATGAAGCAGCCGGTGCCATAGGTGTTCTTCACCATGCCCGGCGCAACGCAACGCTGACCGAAGAGCGCGGCCTGCTGGTCTCCGGCGATTCCCGCGATCGGGATGCGTGCGCCGAGCAGCTCCGGCACGGTGTGCGCGATGACACCGCTCGATGCCACGATCCGCGGCAGCACCGCGCGCGGAATCGAGAAAAGTCCGAGCAGATCATCGTCCCAATCGCCGCGGTATATGTCGTAGAGCAGCGTGCGCGAGGCGTTGCTGGCATCGGTTACGTGCGCCATGCCGCCCGTCAGATTCCAGACGATCCACGAATCCACGGTGCCAAACGCAAGCCGGCCCGCGGCCGCTGCCGCACGCGCACCGGGCACGTGATCGAGTATCCAGGCGAGCTTGGTGCCGGAAAAATAGGCGTCAAGCACGAGCCCCGTCTTTGCCGTGACCCGTGCCGCATGGCCCCGCGCCTTCAGCTCATCGCAAAGTCCGGCGGTGCGCCGGTCCTGCCATACGATCGCGTTGCACACCGGCTTGCCGCTCGCGCGGTCCCATACCACAGTCGTCTCGCGCTGATTGGTGATGCCGATCGCCGCGAGCTCGCGCCCGGTGATGCCGGCGCGCTCGAGCGCCTGTGTCGCGACACTGAACTGCTTGCGCCAGATTTCATCGGCATCGTGCTCAACCCATCCCGGCTGCGGAAAGATCTGGCGGAATTCTTGTTGCGCGGCCGCCCTGATCGCGCCGCTGCGATCGAACACGATCGCGCGCGAGCTGGTGGTGCCCTGATCTAACGCGAGGATAAACGACATATAAGTTGTGGGTAGTCGGTGATCAATCCGGCGAGCCCAAGTTGGGCGCAGTGCTGGTGCTCGGCCGGCGTCACCGTACCGTAGACGTAATTGCGCCAGCCTGCATGTTGGACCGCGTCCAGCACCGCAGTGTCGATGATGTTGTAATCCCAGACGATGGCCTTGATCTGCGGCTGCCCGGCGCAGCCTGCAATGACTGCCCCGACGTCGAGCGGCCGGTGCGCGAGCAGCAGGCCGCAGTCGGCTTCGAGTTCGCCCGCGCACTGCATCACCACATCGTGCCTGAACGACGTCACCAGCAGTCGGCGCCGGTGCTGGAATTGCTTGAGCACCCGCATGGCTGCCGGCAGTGCCTCCGGATTCTTGATTTCGACCTCCCACAGTAAATCGGGAAACGCGTCCAGCACTTCGTCCAGCACTGGCACCGGATGGCCGACATCGCTTTCAATCTCGCGCCGCGTGAGCTCGACGACTGCCCGCTTCTTCGGTGTCGCGCGGTCATGCATGATTACCGGCAAACCATCGCTGCTCAGCCTGACATCGGTCTCGATGCCGTCAACTCCGAGCCGCAACGCGGCTTCGAACGCAGCCATCGTATTTTCCGGCACGTCGGCGTGGTAGCCGCGATGAGCAAGTAAAAGCATGACTGGAGCTTTCCCCGGGAAGACCATGATATTGAAGTTATGGTGTTTCCCAACAACCTGTGTATTATAATCCGCGCTGTATGCCGGTCCGAAAGGATGGATGGGGATCCTATAAGGAGAATGAAATGCTGTTTTACGCCTTTTACCTTATCGCAGGCGTTATTTTGTTTCTGCATTTTAACGGTTGGCTTAGGCGCAACAATCTCGAGTGGCTGATGCTGGTTCTCGCCGCCGCGGTGTTCCCGGTCGTAATTTTCCTCAAATAACCGGCATTCATTTGCCATTTCTGCCGCTTGGGCTTCTGCGCGCAAATGTGATGAACAACAAACCGAGCACGGCGATAATGGTGAGCCACCCGAACGTGATGGTGTAGCTGCCGATCGACCGGTACAGCGTCGCGAATGCTGCCGGTCCGATCAGGATGCCGCCGTAGTTCCACACCGACGCACCGGCAGTCACGACGCTGACCGTGCCGTGCGGGCTGTTTCTGGCGACTTCTGCGAGGTAAATGCCGTTCCAGCCGACGGCGCTGGCGCCGAACGCGATGAACAACAGCGCGAGCGCGAACGCAGGCCACTGCGGCGAGATCAGCACGGTCAGCGCACAGCACACAATCATAACCAGGTTTAGCGCAAGCAGCATGCCGAGGCCGTCACCGGTCCTGTCGGTAAGCCAGCCCCAGGTGACGCGGGCGGCGACGCCGGATGCCTGCGTCAACGACAGCAGGACACCGGCCGCCACCAGCGTGTAGCCCGCCTCCTCGACCATCATTGTCACCAGAAAAGTGCCGAGGCAGAGTTGCACGAACGTATAGCAGAATGACGCAAGCGCCAACCAGCGCAATGCCGGCAGGCGCCACACCACAAGTAATCCAGCAAACGGTAGCGTGTGCGCCGTGGCCGGACTTCGATCGCTGTCCCACTGCGCACGTACCGGCTGCATCGCGAGCAAGGTCGCCACCTTGATTACGATCATCAGCGCCAGCGCCCACCGCCAGCCGAACGCAAGGGTGATTCCGGGCGCAGTGAGCGCGATCACCAGCCAACCCAGCGGCACACCGGTCTGCTTTATCGAAAATAGCAGGTTGCGGTTCTGCGGCGGGCTGAAGCGGTAAAGCAGATGGGCCGCGGACGGGTTCATCACACTGGTGCCGGCGCCAGCCAGCATCGACGCAATCACGATCGCGGCCACGCTGGAAGTCATCGTCAGCAACATCGCGGCAACGCACAGCACGAGACCAACTTGCGTCATGCGACAAGCGCCATGGCGCGCGATCAGGCCGCTGACCAGCAGGGTGGCGAACATCGCTGTGCCGTAGGTAATGCTGACCTGATAGCCGACCAGCCACACCGGCACGCCGATATCGTGCGCCAGCCTGGGCGCGATCACCGCGAATATCCCACTGGTCATTGCCGCACCGGCAAGTGCAGCCGTGGTGGCGGCGACCACTGCGATCACGGTCGAGCGCGGCGGTTCTGCAGGCAGCAAGCCGCGCTTCATGCGCAAACGGCATCGGGCGGGCGGGTGCGGCGCCGGAGACCACCGGGGGGGAAATTAACAGATGTGCAAACCACTATGTCGCAATCATAGCGCGATGCGGCGGCTCGCGTGCAGGGCGCCGCCGTCAGAATAAGGGAGTGAAGGAGTGAACGGGTGAACGGGCGAACAGGTCTTACCGCTAAGTTCTCACGCCTCTCGTTTCTCATTTTCATTGACATGTCACAGCGCGCTTCATAATATTCCAAGCCCAGCCGCTATTCTCCCCACCATGATTACCTCCTCGATCAGCCGTTCTCTCACGGTCGCGCCAGCCATCCCGCTGCTGGCCGATCGCGCCTACGAGCGCATCAAGCACGACATCATTACCTGCGCGATCGCGCCCGGTACCGAGATCTCAGAGCCGCAGTTGTGCACGCATTACCGTCTCGGCAAGGCACCGGTGCGCATGGCGCTGATCCGGCTCGTGCACGACGCTCTGGTGCGTGCGATTCCGCGCCGCGGCTACAGGGTGACGCCGGTCACGCTGAAGGACATTCACGACGTGTTCGAATTGCGGCTGATGCTGGAGCCGGCGGCGGCGCGCATGGCCGCGGGCAAAGTCGATGCGCCGCAGCTGCGCGTGCTCGACGATGCGTGCCGCGCCGGTTACCAGCCGAATGATGCCAAGAGCATTACGCGATTTCTCGACGCCAACGAGGCGTTCCATGTCGCAATCGCGCAGGCGACCGGCAATCAGCGTCTCGCCACCATGATCGCGCAACTGCACGAACAGATGACGCGCCTGCTGCATCTCGGGCTCGGGCTGCGCAACCGCTCGCAGGAAATGCAGCACGAGCACCGCACGCTGGTGAAAGCGCTCGCGCGCGGCGACGGCGAAACCGCAGAGCGTATCTCGCGCGAGCAGATCGAAGCTGCGCGCAATATGGTACTGAGCGCGATCATGACCAGCAGCATGGTAATGAATCTGGTCATCACCGGCGAAGAAGATTGACGCATAACCGGAGCAAACGATGAAGGCAGTCATACTCAAGCAACACGGCGCCATCGACAGCCTCGAATACGTGACGGATTTTCCCGATCCGGCCGTGACCGCAGACCACGTGGTGATCCGGGTCAAGGCGACTTCGTTCAACTATCACGACATTTTTACTGTGCGCGGCATGCCCGGTATCAAGGTGCCGCTGCCGATGATCATCGGGCTGGACATGGCAGGCGAGATCATCGCGGTCGGTAGCGGCGTCAGCGGCTGGCAGCCCGGCGACCGCGTGCTGGTGAATCCACTCAATAAGAACAAGGGCCTGATGGGCGAAATGATGCACGGCGGGCTTGCCGAACGATGCCTGGTCGCCGCACACCAGCTGATCCGGATGCCGGACAAGGTCACGTTCGAGCAAGCCGCGTCGCTGCCCGTCGCCTACGGTACCGCGCACCGCATGCTGATCACGCACAAAACGGTCGAACCAGGCGAGAAAGTGCTGGTGCTCGGCGCCAGCGGCGGCGTCGGCACCGGCTGCGTGATCCTCGCCAAACTGCTCGGCGCGGAAGTGATCGCGTGCGCGGGCAGCGCCGACAAGGCGAGGCGCCTGCACGAACTCGGCGCCGACCATGTCATCAATTACCAGGAAGTCGATTTCTCGAAATGGGCGATTGAAAAGTTCGGCAAGCCGCAGCGTCGTTCGTACGACGGCGGTGTCGACGTGGTGGTGAATTTCACCGGCGGCGACACTTGGCTGCCGTCGCTCAAGTGCGTCAAGCGCGGCGGCAAGATCCTGGTGTGCGGCGCAACGGCGGGCTTCGATCCCAAGGAAGATCTGCGCTACATCTGGAGCTTCGAGCTCAAGGTCATCGGTTCCAACAGTTTCTACGACGACAACCTCAAGGCGCTGATGGACCTGATCCAGCAGAACAAAATCAAGCCGGTGATCGACGCGGTGCTGCCACTCAAAAAAGCGGCCCAGGGCTTGAAGCTGATCGAGAGCCGTGTAGTGTTCGGCAAGGTGGTGATTTGCCCCTGATCGCAAGCGGCCCCGTTGCCAGAGAACCCGCCGCTCCCGAGCCACGCGGCTATCCCGGGAATCTTGGTCTGCTGTTCGCAGCGCACGCGGATGAGCAGCGCGCCGCGATCGTCGATTTATACGATCCCGAGCGGCCGCGCCGCGTCAGCTTTCGCGAGCTCGATGCGTTGTGCAACGCAGTCGCGCGCGGCCTCGCGCGCGCCGGTCTCGGGCCCGGCGACCGCGTCGGCATCCTGTCGCTGAATCGCGTCGAGTTCGTCGCCGCTTTCCTCGGCAGCATGCGCGCCGGCGCGGTGCCGGTGCCGATCAACATCAAGCTCGCCGCTGATACCATCGCATTCATACTCAAGGACTCGGGAGCGCGGCTCGCTTTCGCCGAGCCCGGGTTGCGCCGGCTGCTACCGCGGGATTTGCGAACCATCGAGCTTGGCGGCGGCGGCAGTGATGCATTCGAGCGCTTCATCGATCCCGGCCCATTCACTGCATTCGAGCCGGCGTCCGACTCAATCGCGGTGCAACCCTACACTTCCGGCTCCACCGGACGCCCGAAAGGCGTGCTGCTTACGCATTACGGCCAGAACTGGAGCCGCCTCGTTTTGGCATGGTCGCGGCGCACCACCGAGCGCGACGTCATTCTGGTCGCCGCACCCCTGTATCACAAGAACGCGTTGAACGCGATCAAGCAGGGGCTCACCGCCGGCGCGCTGTTGCCGCTGCTGCCGCAATTCAACGTCGAGCGCTACCTCGACACCATCGGCCGTTATCGCTGCACTGTGATCTCAGGCGTGCCGACCATGATGTCGATGGTGCTCGCGCAGAAGGAGCGTCTCGCCGCAACCGACGTGTCTTCGGTGCGCACGGTGATGATGGGCTCGGCGCCGGCCTCGCGGCAGCTGCTCGATGAAATCAAGCGGCACTTTCCGCATGCCGAGCCGCTGGTGGTCTACGGCGTCACCGAAGGCGGGCCGGTGCCGCTCGGCCCTCACCCGCAGGGAAAGCCGCTCCCGCCCGGCTCGATCGGCGTGCCGTATGCCGGCACCGACGCCAGACTCGTTGGCGGCACAAACCCCGATCTGGGTGAACTCGTCGTCAAGAACCCCGGCGTGCTGCTCGCCTACCACAACCTGCCGGAGGAATCCGCCCGGCGCATCAAGGACGGTTGGTACCATACCGGGGACATCTGCCGGCGCGATGCCGATGGCTTTTACTATTTCATCGGCCGCACCGACGACATGTTCGTCAGCGGCGGCGAAAATATTTTTCCGATCGAAGTCGAGTCGCTGCTCGAGCGCCATTTGGCGGTGCACCAGGCGCTGGTGCTGCCGTTCGAACACGAACTGAAGGGCCAGGTGCCCTACGCGTTCGTCGTGCTGCGCGCGGGCCACACCGCAAGCGAAGACGAACTCAAAACGTTCGCGCTCGCCAACGGCCCGGCCTATCAGCATCCGCGGCGCGTGTTTTTCCTCGACCGCATGCCGCTCGCCGGTACCAACAAGATCGACCGCGACCTGCTGCGACTATGGGTCGCCGACGGCACGCTCGACACCGCAGTCCAACGATCCGGAGCAGGCAATGGCTGAAGCACCCATGACGCTGGAAAAACTCCAGCAGCTGATTACGCGCGGGCCGTTCAACCGCTGGCTCAGTTTCACGGTCCTCAAGATGGACGCCGAGGGCATCGAGGTCAAAGCGGCGTGGCGCGAGGAATGGGTGGTCAACCCGGAGCGCCGCTACACGCATGGCGGCATTCTCGCGGCGATCGTCGATGTCGCCGCCGATTACGCAATCGCCGCCCAGTTCGGCCGTCCGGTGCCGACCATCGATATCCGCGTCGACTATCACAAAGCGGCGATGCCGGGAGATCTTATCGCCAGGGCCAGGGTCGTGCGCATGGGCAGCCAGTACTCGACCGCCGAAACTTATGTCTACGACAGCGAGGGCGCGCTGGTCGCGAGCGGCCGCGGCACCTACTTCACCGTTTCACCGAAGAGTTGAGAGTTGAGGGTTGAGGCACTTAACACTGAACACTCAACCCTGAACACCGACACATCATGACTGAGTTTACTGACGCCAGACCACTGCCGCGTGCCGCCGCGCGCGGCATCCGTTACGGTCTCATCGGTCAGCGGCTGGCGCTGCTCGCGGCGATCGTCGGTGTGTGGTGGATCTTCTCGCTCACCATTCCGCATTACATCCTGCCCGGCCCGCCGCGCGTCTACGCGGCGTTCAAGCTGATCCTCGAAAATGGCGATCTCTGGGCGAACCTCGGCATCACGCTCGGCCGCGTCGGCGTCGGTTTCGTGCTGGCGGTGCTGGTGAGCGTGCCGGCCGGCATCGTGCTCGGTGCGGTGCACAAGCTTGGCGAGTTCTTCGAGCCGGTGCTGACGGTGCTCAATACCGTGTCGTCGGCGATTTGGGCGATTTTCGCGATCATCTGGTTCGGCATCTCCAACGCGACCACCATATTCGTCGTGTTCATGACCTCGATGCCGCTCATCATCACCAACGTCTGGCAGGGCACGCGCAGCGTGAACGCCGATTTCATCGAGCTCGCGCACACGCTGCGCATGCCGGGCCGGAAAGTGATGGCCAAGATTTATCTGCCCACGATACTGCCCTATTTCTTCTCGGGCGCGCGGCTCGCATTCGCGTTCGGCTGGCGCGTAAGCCTGGTCGCGGAAACGCTCGGTGCGTCGAGCGGTGTAGGATACCGGCTGCGGCAGGCGGCCGATCTGATCCAGACCGACCAGGTGTTCGCGTGGACGATAACCATGATCGCGATGATGGCGGCGCTCGAGATGGGTGCGTTCAGGCCGCTCGAAAACCACTTGTTCCGCTGGAAGAAGGAAGCCGAGTCGCAATGATTAATTCTGTGATATACAGCCCGGATTGGAGCTGCGGTTTTGCTATAGCAGCCTGTTGGAGTGCCAAACCCGACAGGCTGCCAACGGTCGAATTTGGGGAAAACGCGGGTAAATTTGCATATCTGTTATCCTCTATCGCAATTCCACTGGCGCCGGTTTTGCATTAGGAGTTTGTCGGGGCTAAGTCCGACAAACTCCTAGGGTGAGGGGACAACCCACGAGGACCCGCATATGAAAAAACGCCTGATCGTCGCGGTGACCGGCGCGACCGGCTCGATCTACGGCATGCGCATACTGCAGCAGCTGCGCGCGCTCGGCGGCTGGGAATCGCACCTGGTTTTGTCCGATGCCGGCGTGCTCAACGCTTGGCAGGAATACGGGCTGACGCGCAATGACATCAACAAGCTCGCCGACGTGGTGCACAATCCGCGCGACGTCGGCGCTTCGATTGCAAGCGGCTCGTTCATCACGCATGGCATGGTCATCGCGCCGTGCTCGATGAAAACGCTGTCCGGCGTCGCGCACGCGTACTCCGACAACCTGATTACGCGCGCTGCCGACGTGATCCTCAAGGAGCGCCGCCGACTGGTGCTGCTCGTGCGCGAGGCGCCGCTCAACCTCGCGCATCTGCGCAACATGGTCGCGGTCACCGAAATGGGCGGCGTGATTTTTCCGCCGGTGCCGGCGTTCTACAGCAAAGTCAAAACCATCGACGCCATCGTCAACCACACCGTCGGACGCGTGCTCGACCTGTTCGATGTTCGCCACGAAAATATCGCGCGCTGGCATGGCATGCAGGCGTCGGTAGCCAAAACACCCGCCAAAACCAGGGCCAAAGGGCGATGAACGAGAATTTCCGACATCACAGCGGCGGCATGGGAATACCGCTCTGCGGCGGGTGTCAGCCGAATAAGCAGGAGTCAATAGAATGAATGTCGTGCTCGATCCCGCACGCGTGAGGGCGGAAGCCGCTGCCTCCGCGATAACGCTCACCGACATCAGCAAGTGGTTCGATACCGCCGATGGCGAACCGCTGACGGTGCTGAAAAACGTCGATCTCGCCGTTCCGGCGCATTCGGTCTTCGCCATCCTCGGCGCCTCCGGCTGCGGCAAGAGCACGCTGCTCAACATCATCTCCGGCATTCTCGAGCCCGACCGCGGCCAGGTATGCTTCAACGGCACGCCGGCGAGGGACTTCAACGCCTGGCGCAGCATCAGCTACATGTTCCAGGAAGACCGCCTGCTGCCGTGGCGCAGCGCGCTCGCCAACGTCGAATTCAGTCTCGAGGCGGGCAGCATGCCGCGCCCCGAGCGCCATGCACGGGCACATGAAGCATTACGGCTGGTCGAGCTCGACGGCTTCGAGGATGCGTTTCCCTATCAACTGTCGGGCGGCATGCGCTCGCGCGTCGCGCTGGCGCGGAGCCTGGTCACCGAACCCGGCACGCTGCTGATGGACGAGCCGTTCTCGCGGCTCGATGCGCAGACGCGCGCGCAAATGCATGAGGAAGTCCTGCGCATCCATGAACTCAAGCACATGACGATCGTATTCGTGACCCACGACGTCGAGGAAGCCGTGGTGCTCGCGGATCGGGTTGCGGTCATGTCCCCGCGTCCGGGCCAGGTGCGCGAAGTCGTCGCCATCGCGCTCGAGCGGCCGCGTGACCCGACGCTGCCCGCAGTCACACGCTACATCCAACGGCTGCGTGCGCTGATCTGAATAGCAACCGGTTAACCGGCATGCGCCTCGCTTGAAGACGGCCGGTGGAGACATTTCATGATCGTAGTTCCGGACGACTTTCCCTCCGTATTCGAAGGTTCCGCCGCCCACGACCGTGCGCAAGCGTTGGGGAGCGTGCGCGTCTATACCGGGCGCGGGGCCGACGATGAGCACGAACTCGCGCGCCGTATCGGCACCGCAAAAATCGCAATCAACATCCGCGCCCACGCTCGTTTTACCGACGCAGTGTTGGGCGCCTGCCCCGAGCTGCGCATGATTTCAATCTGGGGCACCGGCACCGACAATATCGACCTCACCGCGGCCACGCGGCGCGGCGTCACTGTCTGCAATACGGCAGGCGCCAACGCGATCGCCGTTGCCGAACATGCGATCGCACTGATGCTGGCAGTCGCGCGCAAGATTCCGGCAATCGACCGCGAGATGCGGGGTGGCGCATGGCCGCGCGAAACGCTGGTGCAGCTTCACGGCAAGACCCTCGGCGTGTTCGGCGCAGGCAGCATCGGTGCGCACGTTGCGAGGCTCGGGCGCGCGTTCGGCATGACGGTGCTTGCATGGAGCGCGCGCGGCGACACCGCGCGTCTCGAAGCAATGGGGCTCACGCCGGCATCGAAAGAAGACATCTTGCGGCGTGCGGACTTCATCAGCCTGCACGTGCGGCTCACGCCTGCGACCCGCGACTTCATCGGCCGTGGCGAGTTCGCGGCAATGAAGCCGGGCGCGATCCTCGTCAACACCGGGCGTGGCCATCTGGTCGATCGCGATGCGTTGCTTGAAGCCCTCGCCGGAGACAGGATCGCAGGCGCGGGACTCGACGTTTTTCACGACGAGCCGCTGCGGCCGGACGATCCGCTGCTCGGTCTCGCCGCTACCGTGCTGTCGCCCCACATTGCGGGCCAAACGGCGGAAGTGCGGCGCGACGGTTTGCTGCGCACGGTCGAGAACATCGCCAACTTCCTACAAGGCAGCCCAACCAACGTCGTCTCGTCACAACCGTGAACGCCGTTCCAGGGTTGGGCCCAAGTCAGCCTGCGCGATCCGCGGCTTTGTGGTTATTTCCCGCCAGGTGGGCGATGGCGTTCGCATAGTAGGCGAGCACGTCGAGGTGTTCAGGTGCGGGGCGGAACAGACCATCTTCTGCGCGCACGATGTGGCGCAGCGTCAGCATGCGCAGGCCGACGCCGAAGGCGTAGTCCTGATCCTGGCGTGGAATGTAAAGATGCGCGCCGCCAGCCTCAAGTTCGTGCATGCGCGCATGCACCGCAGCTTTCAAGTCCAGCTCGCTCAACGCACGCGCCGGCTCGCGGGCAAGGATGCTGGCCACCAGCGACACCGGCAGCACCGGGATGAGCCGGCCGACCGCTTCCATCAACCGTGTCGCGACAGCGCTCACCTCGGCGCGCCGCGCCGCGTCATCGAGCGCGGGAAAATGCAGCCGGCGTTCGCGCGCGTAGCTCCGCATCGAGAACGGCGTGCCGAAATTGACACAGGCATAGCCGAAACGGTGCCAGCGGCTGGTGAGCGCGAGCCAGAGGTGGTGCGCGAGGAACCCGGCGCTGGTCGCCAGCCCGCGCAGCCGGCCGGGGCGCGGTGCCTGCGGGCGCAGCTTGAGCAACTGGCTGCGGTCTTCCAGCACGCGATCGTAATTGAGTCCGACCGGGATGAACACGAGGTCACGCTTGCCGTCACCTTCGCTTGCGTCGAAGCCCTTCAGCATGTAGTCGAGCAGGCCGAACTTCGGCTGGCGCAGGCGGCCGTCGACGGAGAGGCCGCCCTCGGGGAACACCGCCTGGGTGACGCCGGCCTCCGTGGCCATCTGCACATAGCGGGCGAGCACGGTGCGGTAGAGCACGTCGCCCGAGTTGCGGCGGACGAAATACGCACCCATGGCGCGCACCAGTTGCTGCAGCGGCCAGACGCGCGCCCACTCGCCGACCGCGTAGGACAGCGCGGCACGCTCGGCGGCGAGGAAAGCGACCAGCACGTAGTCCATGTTGCTGCGATGATTGATGACGAAAACGATGGTCGATTTCGGATCGACCCGCGCCAGCGCGGCCTCGTCCACATAGCCGATGCGCACACGATAGAGCATGCGCGCTACCGCCCGGGCGATGGCGTAGCCGATGTGGAAGTAAAGATAGGCGTTGAATGACGGCACTATTTCCCGCGCGTAGCGATTCACCCGACGCCACACCGCGCCCAGCGCTTCACCGGTCTCGCGTGCATGTGCAGCCGCCGTGGCCTGCACCTTGGGATCGTGGAAAAGCCGGTCGATCAATACCTGCCGCCGGGTGAGCTTGAAGGACGGCAGCTCGACATGGAGGCGGGCGCCGATCTGGCGGATCACCGTGTTGATGCGGCGGCGGAAGAACCAGCGCATGCCTGGCGCCAGCAGCAGCACCAGCGCCGCCCAGCCAGCCAGGCCGGCGAGCACGACGAAGGCCCACAACGGCAACACGATCGGTTCGTTCATGAGATGTCCTCCGCCGAAACTTCCACCTCAATACCGGAGGAGTTTGTCGGACTTAGCCCCGACAAACTCCTAATGCAAAACCGCCGCCAGAAGAATTGCAGATGAGGATAACAGATACGCGAATTTGCCCGTGTTTTTCCCAAAATTTGACCGCTTCGAGTGAGTTTGTTATGAATGGTCAGCCGGTTTTGCTTCTAGCAGCCTGGGCGGACTGTTAAGTCCGACAGGCTGCTAGGCCGCACGCCTGCGCGAAGCGCGGCTTTGTGGTAATTTCCACGCTCCGGCCCGGTGGGGCCGGCACCCCATCCATGCAGATCAGGAGTTGAACGTGAAAACGACATTATTGTTGCGTTTGTTCCTCAGCTTGCTCTTCGCCGCCTCTGCTGTATTTTCCGACGCCGCGCTGGCGCAGAAAACCCGGATTGCTTACTGGACCAGCGGCGTGAGTCTCGGTTTCGGCTCGGTGCTCGAGCAGGGCAGGTTTCTCGAGAAGGAAGGACTCGAGGTCGAGTTTGTGAAGTTCGCCGACGTGAACGGCCCGACCAAGGCGATCGCATCCAATGCGATCGACATCGCGATCGGCGCCAGCGCCGCCGGCGCGTTCAACATCGCCGCCGACGGGCTCCCGATCAAGATCATCCTCGGCACCCAGCTTGCCGAAGCGCAGTTCGCAGTGCTCGCCGACTCGCCGGTCAAGTCGTTCGCCGACTTCAGGAGCAAGAAGATCGGCATGTCGCCGCCCGGCAGCGCGACGCACGCGATCGCAACCGCGCTGCTCGAAAACAACTACGGGCTCAAACCGGCCGACTACACGGTCGTTCCCGGCACCGAGCCGCGGCTCGCGCAATTCCTGATCCAGAAGGACATCGACGTTGCCGCGATCCGCTCGACCACGGTTGCGCAGATGAATGAAGTCAAGCTGCGCAGCCTCGGCAACTTCCTCGACGAGTGGAAGAAGATGACCAAATCCACTGCGTTGCCCTTCATCGGCATCGCCATCGTGCATAACGACTACATCGCGAGGAATCCGGACGGTATCGTCAAATTCATCGTCGGCATGCGCAAGGCGCTCGAGTTCGGCAGCAAGAACAAGAAACAGGTCGCGGAAATCCTGCAGAAGGCCGCCAACCTGCCGGCCGACGACGCGCAGGCCTACGCCAACCTGTGGGACAATATTTACCGCGTCACGTTCGAGCCGCAGGACATCGCGACCATGAAGCGCATGAACGAGATCTTCAAGGCCGGCGGCACCACGAAGAAAGACATTCCCGATAGCGCGTTCTTTGCCGAGCCGTATCTCAAATCGAAGCAGATCAAATAGATCGTCTGTCGCTTTCCCGCACCGCAAGCTCGGGTATTAATGGGTGATTGGGAAAAGGATTGAGGATTCAGCATTCAACATTCAACATTGACCTAAGTGACGTCCCCATCTTCCGCCGCCAGAATCGCCTCCGCCCAGGCTCCGCGCCCCGGCAGGCTCAATCTCGACCACGTCGCGCATTTCGTGCCGCAAATGGACCACGCGGCGCCGGCGCTCGAAAAGCTCGGCTTCACGCTGACGCCGTTCTCGGCGCAATCGCAGCGACTCGATCCGGGCGCGCCGCTGGTTCCGGCCGGCGCCGGCAACCGCTGCATAATGTTCAAGCGCGGTTACATCGAGTGTCTGACGCCGGCCGGAGATTCTCAAGTCGCGAGCGAGTTGCACGCCGCGATCAGGCGTTACATCGGTTTACACCTGATCGCGTTCGGCACCTCATCGCCCGAACTTGATCACGCACGGCTTTCCAAGCAGGGCTTTGCGCCGATCGCACCGGTTACGCTGCAGCGCCAGATCGCCACGCCACAGGGCGAGGACACCGCACGCTTCACCGTGGTGCGCGTTGAGCCCGGCACCATGGCCGAAGGCCGCATCCAGTTCTGCCAGCACCACACACCGCAACTGGTATGGCAGCCGCAATGGCTTAAGCACGCTAATCGCGCAATCGCCCTGATCGCGGTCATCCTGTGCGTCGAGAACCCCGCGGATACCGCCGCGCGTTATGCTCGTTTTACCGGACTGAAGGCGGTCGGTGCGGGCGACCGCTGGCATATCGATACCGCGCGCGGCCGTCTGCTGTTCAAGTCGCCCACGGTGATCCGGCGTGTGTTCAATGCGGAGCCGGCGGCGTTGCCATGGATCACCGGCTATGCGCTGGCGAGCGGCAACATGGCTGCAACCCGCAAGCACATTGCCGCCACCGGCTTTGCACACGGCGCGCTCGATGATGAGAGGTTGTACGTGGTGCCACCCGCAAGCGTTGGCGGCGTCATCGTATTCGCACCGGCGAAAAGCGCTGCGCTCGAATTTGGCCCGCCCGCGGTCTAGAAGCTGGCCGCAACGCGGCTTCGCACTGAAAAGCCGGGTTGGTCTCGGCGTCCTCATCCTCGCCTTGGTCGCTGTTGTCTGGAGCCGTCTAGTACCGGGGATAGTTCATTATCCGACGAAGTGGTTCGACAGATCACCGCCGTCCATTTGGTGGGGTGGCTGGAGTGATTAGATTCGGGCGCACACAATGCCTTGTATCGGGCGCGCAACAGCGGCGCGCCGCTGAAGGCGAGTGTTGATCCTAACCACGCGAATATTCCGCGAAGTCGTGATATCTTGCCGGTTCACGAACCGCGCGCATGAATTCCAAATACCCTTTTGAACTGCTGCGTCGCGCGGCTCCTGCTGAGCTGCCGCCATCGCGGCGCCGCCGAACTGTATTGCGCATCGCTGCCGGTCTCGCCGCGTCGGCGGTACTGGCGCCGGTCGCATCCTACAAGACGTGGGCGCAACCGCGCTTCAGCGCGTATCCATTCACGCTCGGCGTGGCCTCGGGTTCGCCGCGTGCGGATGGCATCGTGTTGTGGACTCGTCTCGCGCCCGAGCCGCTCGCCGGCGGTGGCATGCCGTCCACGAGCGTAGAGCTGAACTGGGAGCTCGCCCGGGACGAAAGCTTTCGCAATATCGTGCGCACCGGCACTGCCACCGCAACCCCGGAGCTTGGGCACAGCGTGCACGTCGAGGTGACTGACCTCGAGCCCGCGCATTGGTACTGGTACCGCTTCACCGCGGGCGATGCAGTGAGCCCGGCCGGCCGCACGCGCACTGCACCCGCCCCGGATGCGGCGCTCGAGCGCCTGCGCTTCGCGTTCGCGTCGTGCCAACAGTACGAGCAGGGATACTACGCAGCGCATCGCCATCTGGCAGCCGAAGACCTCGATCTCATCGTGTTCCTCGGCGATTACATCTACGAATCGTCGTGGGGCCGCAACCACGTGCGCAAGCACGATTCCGGCGAGCCCTACACTCTCAGCGAGTATCGTAATCGTTACGCGCTCTACAAAAGCGATCCCGACCTGCGACACAGCCACGCCGTCGCGCCGTGGATCGTGACCTGGGACGACCACGAAGTGGACAACGATTACGCCAACGACCAGTCNNGCGTTCGGCGACCTCGCGACATTCTTCGTGCTCGACGACCGGCAATATCGCGCGCGCCAGGCCTGCCCCAAGCCGGGCCGCGGCGGTGGCAGTTTCGGCGCAGACTGCGCCGAACGCCTCGGGCCCGGCCGCACGATGCTCGGAGCCGCGCAGGAAGCGTGGCTCAGGGACGGCCTTGCGCGCACGCACGCGAAGTGGAACGTGATCGCGCAACAAACGCTGATGGCGCAGCTCGACCGCAAGCCGGGTCCCGGCCAGAGTTTCTGGACCGACGGCTGGGATGGCTATCCGGCCGCACGCGCACGGCTGCTCAACGATATCGCGGGGCTCAAGCCGTTGAACCCGCTGGTGATCGGCGGTGACGTGCATTGCACCTGGGTCGCCGACCTGAAACCCGACTTCGACGACCCGAAATCCCCGGTCGTCGCGACCGAGTTCTGCGGTACCTCGATCACTTCACAAGGTCCCTCGCAAAAGCAGGTGGAGATGATGCTCGCGGAAAATCCGCACTTGCGCTACGGCAACGGCCAGAAGCGCGGCTACGTGAAAATGGAGATTCGGCGCGACGCGTGTACCGCGACGCTGCGCGCGCTAGACAGCGAAAAGCGCGCGGACAGCGATATTTCGACGCTCGCGACTTTCGTCGTCGAGAACGGCCGCCCCGGCGCGCAACGCGTCTAGGCGCCGCGGCCCGCCTTGACGATTTCCCCCCGCAGCTCGTCGTAGCTTTTCGTCACCGGGAACTGCGGGAACTCGACGATCACATTCGCGGGCGGACGGAACAGGATGCCCGCATGCGCCTCGGCGAGCATCGCGGTGTCGTTGTACGAATCGCCCGCGGCGATGGTGTGGAATTTCAGCTCCTTGAACGCCCTCACCGATTCGCGCTTCTGCTCGCGCAAGCGCAGCCGGTAGTCGCGCACGCGACCCGCATCGTCCACGATCAGCTCGTTGCAGAAGAGGGTCGGATAGCCAAGCTGGCGCATCAAGGGCGCTGCAAACTGGTAGTAGGTGTCGGACAGGATTACCACCTGGCAGTAGCCGCGCAGCCAGTCGAGGAACTCGCGCGCGCCATCGAGGGGCCGCATCCCCTCGATCACCTTCTGAATGTCGGACAGCCCCAGCCCCTCGCGATTCAGGATCTCGATGCGCCCGCGCATCAGCTTGTCGTAATCGGGCTCGTCGCGGGTGGTCTTCGCCAGCTCCGGTATGCCACTGCGTTCGGAAAACTCGATCCAGATTTCAGGGATCAGGACGCCCTCGAGGTCAAGACAAACGATCTGCAACGGATTCTCCAGCGGGTTTCATAACGACAGCGTGTCGGTGAAAGCACCGCTGTCCCGGTCGGGATTGTAAACCAGAAGCGGCGCACAGGACGGGTTGAGTGCGGCGATACCCATCCTGCGCGCACTGACACCAAGCCGGTACAACACCGAAATTCTGCCTCCGGCGCTGCGGCCTTTATTCGCGCTGCAGCGCGCCAATCCTGATCAGCTTGTTGATGCGCTCGGTTTCCTTCTTGATGAACGCAGCGAATTGCTCGGGCGTGCCGCCTTCTACCTCGAGGCCGAGTTCATCGAGACGCCGCTTGACGTCCGGCATCAAAAGAATCTTGTTCGATTCGGCGTTGAGCTTGTCGATGATCGCACGCGGCGTTTTCGCCGGCGCCGCCATGCCGAACCATACCAGCGCTTCCGCATCTTTGATGCCGCCCTCGGCGAGCGTCGGCACGTCGGGCAGCAGCGCCAGGCGCTTCGCGTTCGCCACGCCGATCACCCGCACGCGGCCAGACTTGATCTGCGCCTCAGCCGACACCGTAGTGGTATGCATCAACTGGATTTGCCCGCCGACGACATCGGTCAGCGCCGGCGCTGAGCCCTTGTACGGCACATGCGTAACGTTGACGCCGGTGGCGGCCTGGAACAGCGCCAGCCCGATGTGCAGGCTGCTGCCGGTACCTGACGAGCCCCAGTTGACTTTGCCCGGATTCGCTTTCAGATAGTCGAGCAGCTCCTTCGGGTTTTTCGGCGGGAACGCCGGATTGGCCAGTATCAGCAGCGGCGCATATCCGAAGAATACGATCGGCGCAAAATCCTCGACTTTATACGGCGATTTCTTCGACAGCAGCGGGCTGTTGACGTTGGGCCCGGGGTTGGACAGCAACAAGGTATAGCCGTCGGGCGCAGCCTTGGCGACAGTGTCGGCGCCGATCAGACCGCCAGCGCCGCCGCGGTTGTCGATGATGAACTGCTG
>PLYS01000208.1 GCA_003153455.1 Betaproteobacteria bacterium
GCCGTCCGCGCGGTTCTTCATCACCACGTTGTTCGCGATTTTCGGATAGGCGTTAGCGGGCTCCTCGTTGATAACGGCCGACTCGAGCGCGACAAGGATGGAACGCGATCCCGGCAGCGCCCAGGCCTCGGACGCCAGTCCGAACGCCCACTGATGGATCCCCGGGCCGTTTTGCGCGACGAATTGCGCGGACACGGTGAAGTCCCGCAAAGGGTCGCTCGAGCCGCCAGTGCGCCGTAGCAGCCCTGCGAACGCGTAGGCGACGCCCGGCGTCGTGGGCTCCCAGACCGAGACGTACGGCGGCGGATCCGCCTGCGCCGCCGGCGACAACGCGAGAACCGCGAATCCAGCAGCAAACAGAATGCGCTTCATCGTCATGCCTCCTTATAACCCATCCACGCGGGCTTAAAATCACAGACGGGTAATGACTCGATTTCCGGTTACGCCATTGATGGAATAACTCATCGAGCCATTGTTTGCATCGGTGAATGCAAAGGTTACTGCACCCACTTTGGTGAAAACTATACTTGAGCCATTCCACGCGGCAGTCAATGCAGAACCGCCCGTGACCTGATAAAGATCATCGGTGCAGGCGTTGCCCGATACGGGGCAACTCGGTGCCACGTACCAGATCGGCTTGCCATTGGCATCGTAGGCAAACCAAGCGGCGAAAATAATGCCGAATTCCTGGGTGAGCGAAACACCCCAGCCAGACTCGTTTGGAGTCCACCACAGATCCGTGTAATCGACCGCAGGCAGCGTGGTGCCGGTGGCAAAAATTGTCTGGGTGATAGGCTTTGAACCGGATGCGCCATTGATGGTGACATTAAGCGTACCGTTGTTGGAATCGGCAAACGTCAGAGTGCCCGTCCCGACACGGGTCCAAACGATGCCTGCACCGTTCCAAGGCAAAGCCGGGGAGGTGCCCCCGGAAACCTGGTAGATATCATCGGTGCAGCCGTTGCCGGATATGGGGCAACTGGACATCACATACCAAATGGGCTGACCGGCCTGGTCATAGGTACACAGAGCGGCAGAAATCATACTGTTATGCTGGGTAATGCTCATCCCCCAGCCGGACTCATTCGGGTTCCACCAAAGCCCCTGATAGGTGCTCGTAGGCGGCGTGGTGTAGGTGACATGCACGCTGTCTGCCGCGCCGCCACTAACCTGGTTCATCCCGGCGAGCCTGATGCGGGCCGGCATATTGCGGGTCAGATGGGCGTCGAAGAATGCCAGCGACCAGGTGAAAATATCCGGCACATCTTCCGGGAGAATCTCGTGCTTCCCTCCTTCAAACGCCACCAGATAGCGCGAGCCGCCCATGCTGTTCACCCCCTGCTCGGTCAACTCGATCGGCGCAGTCGTGTCGGCGGTGCCGGAGATGGCCATAAACGGCATGGTTACCCCGCGCACCCCGCTCTGGTCGTTCCCAAACGCCGGCAGCAGGCGTTGACCGAAATAGGGTACATAACCAACCGACGCGATGAGGCGGGCGTCGTTCATCACCAGCTTGGCGCGCAGTCTGGGAATGGCACTCGTCGTGAGCTCCGCGCCTGCGAATAGCATCAGGCTTTCTCCTCCGAGGCTGGCACCGAATCCCGCGATGCGGCCGGGGTCGATATGATCCCGTAAGTCAGGATGGGACAACAGCGCATCCAGCAAAACGCGCAGGGAGTGGGGTCGGAGCGCCTGCATTTCGATCAGTTGGTCGAACTCACCGTGCAGGAACTGGAGCACCAAGTCGCTCAAGCCGTCGTAGTGGACATCCGCGAAACGCGGGTCGCCATGAAACGGCGCGGCAACTACATAGCCATAGCTGGCAAACGCGGCGATGGTTTCCAGATAGCCTGCCGACAAGGGGCTGCCGCTTAATCCATGAGAGTACAGAATCACTGGATAATGAAAAGCGGCATCCGCCCATAAAGGCTTGTCGCTACCGCGCTGCATTTTGGGCACCACACGGCTGCCGATGGTGTCGATGGGGTAATCGGGGCGCAGGTTGCCAGGCGCAGTCGGATAGCAGACCAGAGCCGCATACTGGATTTGCTGTCTCGCATGATTGGGGAACAGCCCCTCGTCATCAGGGACCGGAAGATTAAACAGCAGCGCGCCCTGTGGCTCGCTCAACAGGTCGGTGACGTACTGCCCCTGTTGGGTGCCTTCCCAATACTGCCCGCGAGCATCGTCGGTTGGCGCCAGATTGAAATTCTGGGCGACATTGGAACACGCCACGGCAAACCTGCCAGGTCCGACGGGCGGCACGACGCCCTGGGCGTTGGCTGCGAATGCCCGGATCAGCAGCAACAGCAACACACCGAGCAATATTCGCAATAAAGCCATGGCAGAGGAACTCAATCGTGAAATATTTATTGTATGCTGTTTCCTGGGGGGACGCTTCACGAAACGGGAAAATACCGGGTTTTGATTATCGTCCGGCCGGCCTTGCACCGTCTTGAGACCTTGCAGGCAGTGGGGTTAAGGTGAAACTGCGGACAGTATCAACGATGAGGATGCGATGAGCAAGCGTCTGTACTTTGAAGATTTTGAACCTGGCGAGCGCGTGGAAACGGGCACTCATGTATTTACAGAGGAAGAAATTCTCCGTTTCGCGCGCGAATTCGATCCGCAGCCGTTTCATATCAGCCCACAAGCGGCGCAGGCGTCGATTTACCAAGGGATTATTGCGAGCGGGTGGCATACCTGTTCAGTTATCATGAGGCTGATGTGTGACAATTACCTGCTCCAGTCTGAAGCAATGGGTTCGCCCGGTGTTGAAGAGATCCGGTGGTTAAAGCCCGTGCGGCCGGGGGACGTCCTGCGAGGCGTGCGAACGACGCTAAGTGCACGGGCATCTGGCTCCAAACCTGATCGCGGAATGGTTGAAATGCGCTGGGAGGGAGTTAACCAGCGCGAGGAACTGGTCGTTTCGATGCGGAGTGTCGGATTATTTAAGCGCAAGCCTTCTCACTAGGAATTGTTCCATTCGGTCCTCGAAATCCAATCGCGCGGGAGAGAAATGCCATGGACTCAATAATCGAAGAGCCTCAGGTTACAAACATCGCTACGCTGGAACGCTTTTGCGTCGCACCTTCGGCGGCAACCGTGGAGAAAGAGATCAACTACTCTTTGCTCGCCAGGCGATTCGCCGGCATATGCGTCATGTTAGCAGCCACCGCTGCGGTGGCGCAGATTTATCCGGCGAAAGCGGTCCGTCTGATCGTGCCATTTCCGCCGGGCGGTAATATCGACATCACGGCGCGCACTATCGCGCCCGGATTGAGCGAGAGCCTCGGCCAGCAGGTCGTGGTCGACAACCGCGGCGGCGCAGGCGGCATCATCGGCGCCGAGCTGGTCGCGAAGGCTGCGCCGGACGGCTATAACCTGGTGCTCGGCTCGAGCGGGACGATTACCATTGCACCGACGCTGTACGCCAAGGCACCGTACACACTCGATAGCTTCACTGCAATCTGCCCGGTGGCCAATGCCCCGCTGGTGCTCGAGATCCATCCGTCTATTCCGGCCAAGTCCGTGCAGCAATTCATCGCGCTGGCCAGGTCACGCCCGGAGCGGATGACCATGGCGTCCTCCGGCAACGGCACGACCAACCACCTTGCCGGAGAGCTGTTTCAGATGGACACCGGGGTCCATTTCAGTCACATTCCTTACAAAGGGAGCGGACCTGCGCTGGTCGAGTTGATCGCCGGACAGGTCGAGCTTATGTTTGACCAACTATCCTCCTCATCGTCATTCCTCAAGTCCGGTAAATTGCGCGGATTAGCGGTCACAACCGCGAACCGCACACAGCTTTTCCCGGAACTGCCGACGCTTGCCGAGGCCGGCGTCAAGGGTTACGAGGCCAGTACCTTTGCCGGCATCATGGGGCCGGCTGGCATGCCGCGTGAAATCGTGGACAAGCTCAATGCGGCCGCCATGAAGGTGCTCGCCCAAAGTGCTACCCGTGAGCGATTTGCCAGTATCGGTTCCGACGTGCTCGGCGGCACGCCCGACCAGTTCGAGGAGTTCCTCAAGCGCGACTACGCCAAGTGGAGCCGCGTCATCAAGCAAGCCAAAGTCAAAATCGAATGACGGCTATTAGGAATTCGCCATGCACAGGAGGTGTCAGAGGGCAAGGGCGGGAAGGTTGATCAACCGCACGCGCCGATGGCGCCGCAGGCGGTGCAGAATTCGCAGCCGTCTTTCCTGATCACCGCTGAATTACCGCATTCCTTGCACAGCTTGCCGTGTATCGCGTGGTAGTTGTTGTAGGTGTCGGTCTTGCGGTCGTCCTCCGGCGTTTCGAGCACGCCCATTTCGCTTACCGGGAATCCCCGTTCATCCAGGATGCCCAGCATTGCATAACGGTGAATGATGAGCCGCGCCGCGTAAGCGACGGTGCTGGGGTAGTTCTCCTGCCGCTCTTCGCCGGGCACTCGCGCCATGAAATCCCCGAGCGGCTCGTCGTACGAAAGCAGCTTGCGCAGCTTCATTCCGATCCACGCGGGATCGATCACGCGCATGTCGAGCGACAGGAGCTTGCACAGGCCATCGAGCGCCCGCGGATAGACACCGGCCATCCACACCGAGTAGGGGCGGCGCTGGCCGTTGGGCAGCACGAGTTCTTTCAGCATCAGCACGAAATCATCTTCCGAACTCGGGTTGTAGACATCGGCAGTCCAGGACATCGTGCCGTCGGTGCCGGTCTTCGGCTCCTTCTTCGCAAACAAGGCATCGAGTACCGGCGACTTGCCGCCCGGTTCCGCCAGCGCCCCGAGCTGGTCCACGCGATACCGCACGATGCGGGCGAACGCTGCGACGACGCTCGGCACGCGCAGGGGTTTGCCGTCGGGTGGCATCGGACAATCGAATGCTTCGCCGCCCGTGCGTGCCAGCACATGAAGCTTCATGCGCAGCCATTTGGCGTCCTGCGCCCGCATGTCCATCGAGAGCGTCTTGGCGACCGCACCAATGCCGCGCGGCTGTTCGTTGCCGTTGACCCAGACCTCGAATGGATACGGCGTGCCGTTCTCCACGTGGCCGACAAAGATCGCAAAACGGCCGAAGGGCGACTCGACCATGTAGGTCCACGACGGGTTGCCGCCGGGAAGCGTCGGCCGGCCGGGCCAGCGCAGGCTGCACAAGGCGGGTTCCGGCGCCGCTTCGAGCCGGATGCGCCGGTCGATGTCGGAGGTATCGAGATCGTTGGGCTGAGCGGTCTCGGCACCGGGGCTGACGGAAAGGACGCTGCCCAGCACCGAGTTCGGACGATAGGTAGTGATGCCTTTCAGCCCCGACTTCCAGGCCTCGAGGTAGAGGTCCTCGAACTGATCGTAGGGATAGTTCTCCGGCACGTTCACGGTCTTGCTGATCGCCGAATCCACGAACGGCGCAATCGCCGCCACCATGCGCATGTGGTCGAGCGCGGAGATCTCGAGCGCGGTGACAAAGCTCGGTGGGAGGTGCTCGACGTCGCTGCCAAGATGCCGGTACAGCCGCCACGCGTGATCCTCGACGTCGTAGGTCTTGTGCGTGTCGTCGGGCATGCGCTTCTTGCGCTGATAGGTCCAGGAATACGGCGGCTCGATGCCGTTCGAGGCATTGTCGGCAAACGCGAGCGAGATCGTACCGGTGGGCGCGATCGACAGCAAGTGGCTGTTGCGCAGTCCGTGCTTGCCAATTTCCTTCTTGAGCGCGGCGGGCAGGCGGGAGGCGAAGCGCGGCGATGCCAGGAAGCGCTCCGCATCGAACAATGGAAACGCGCCCTTCTCTTTGCCGATGGCAACCGATGCGGCATACGATTCGTCGCGCATGTGTTCTGCAATTTTTGCGCCCATGCGGCGCGCTTCTTCGGTATCGTATTTCAGGCCGAGCATGATCAGGGTATCGCCCAGCCCGGTGAAACCGAGCCCGACCCGGCGCTTGGCCTGCGCCTCCGCCTGCTGCTGAGGCAGCGGCCAGACGGTCGCATCGAGCACGTTGTCGAGCATGCGCACCGAGGGGCGCACCACGCGGCCGAACGCCTCGAAGTCAAAACGCGCTCTCGGCGTGAAGGGATCGACGACGAACAGCGTGAGGTTGATGCTGCCGAGGCAGCAGCAGCCGTAGGGCGGCAGCGGCTGTTCGCCGCAGTTATGAACGTAAAGACCGTTGGCGTCGAATGCGTGCACGTGATCGATGCGGGTATCAAATACTTCTTCCACGCCGGCTGGCGTCACAGCAGCAACGGTGGCAACAAATCGCTCTGCATTGGGGACGCGGCGATATGCAGATACAGCTCGTTTCAGGCGCGCCGCCTTGTCGCTGTCGGAGAATCCGACGAAGTCTGCAAAGCGAACCACGTTATCATTGGCGATCACGAGTTCGTGCTGGGCAAGGCACTGGTAGCCGGCGCTCCCGCCTCGGCCGTCCGGTAACTGCCGCAGCGCCGCCGGACGGCGATCGCGATAAATCGCCGCCGCGATTCCAAGCCGCAGCAACATGCGCTGTACCGCTTCCAGCCGCGCGAGATCGGATTGCGCAAGACGTATGGTGACGCCTTTCTGCTGCGTTCCCTGCACCGAACCGTCGGCATCGAAAAACCCGCGTAGAAACCCGCGGTAAAACTCCGACGACGTCTGTTCGATCGCGGGTGTGATCGGCTTTGTGCCGGGACGCATGCCGAACTCAAAGGCAAGATCGCGTAGCGCTCCGAGCTTGTAGCGGTACTCCGCGCGCCCGCCAACCCGATGCCAGCCGGAATGGTCCGAACGACGTTTGAAAATGGTTGCCGCTTCCTCGACCGCCCGCATCAGCGAAGCGGTCCCGAGCGCCAGCACAACGGTTCCGTCCGCGGTTGCTGCGCGCGGGCCCCACACCGACAATATCGCCGTGTCTTCCTTAAGGGTGCCGTCCCCAACGAGAAAACCCATCAGATACCCCCGCCGCGCGCAACCCCGTCCCTCCCAGCCGGAAAATGCACGGTGGTTGTGCAGCACCACGCGGTCGCCGGGTGCAAGTGCGCCTGCCGGGACCCACTCTGTTTCGCGCACGTAACACGTCATGCGCTTCACGCGCAACACCTGGTGATCGGACGTGAGCTTAAGCTTCGTTCCCTCCATAGTCGCGACCTCGACAACCGGCTTGACGCCTGTCGGGAAAAAACCCTGTCCGCAGGACGCAAAGATTTGGCCGTCGACGACCGCGTGGAAAGCGCAGCCCACCAGATCCCGAACCTGGCGTGGCCCCGCGCTGGTCATCGTCCACGTATCCGCAGTCACGCACGGATTGGTCGCTTCGAGGCGCTCACAGTAAGACAGGTTGTCGTCTTCGTTCATGCGATCGATGAAGACCACGCCGGGCTCGGCGTGGTCATAGGTCGAGCGCATGATTTGCTGCCACAGATCGCGCGCCTTGACCTTGCGGTATACCCAGGCGCCGTCGGGACGCTGGTTGGGGGATGCAACCATGTCGTTGCCAGGCGTCACCTTGTGCACGAGCTCCCAATCGCCGCCGGCTTCCACGGCGCGCATGAAAGCATCGGTTACCGCGACACTCACGTTGAAGTTGCGCAACTCGCCGTGGTCCTTCGCGTGGATGAATTCCTCGACGTCGGGATGGTCGCAACGCAATATTCCCATCTGCGCGCCGCGCCGCGAACCGGCGGACTCCACGGTCTCGCAGCTGCGGTCGAACACACGCATGTACGAAACCGGGCCGCTGGCGCTGGAATGCGTGCCGCGGACAAAAGCGCCCTTGGGCCGGATCGATGAAAAGTCATAGCCCACGCCGCCGCCGCGACGCATGGTTTCCGCGGCCTCCATCAGCGCGACATAAATCCCGGGCTTGCCGTCGACGGTTTTCGAGACAGAGTCGCCCACGGGCTGCACGAAGCAGTTGATCAGGGTCGCCTGCAGGTCCGTGCCCGCTGCGGAATTGACGCGTCCACCCGGGATAAACCCGCTTGTGAGGGCCTCGTAAAACTCACGTTCCCAGCGCGCGGCGTCATTTTCAACCGCCGCCAGCGCACGTGCGACGCGGCGGCGCACATCCTCCACGGTCTGCTCGTCCCCCTTGGCATACTTCTCGAGCAGCACATCGATGCTGACTTGTTGTGGTGGAATCGTGAATTTCGAATCGTCCAGTTTCATCGTCTACCCTTAAGCTATATGCAATATTATTGCATCAATTCGGCATGCGCTTCATACTCAATCAGCCAGCGGTGAATTCATTTCCCGATGAAAGGCCTATGCATGCTGCCCAGAACGATGACCGCGATCTCTATCGCCCGCGCAGGCGGACCGGAGGTGCTGCAACCTGCCACGCGCCCGGTACCGGAACCCGAGGCGGGGAAAGTGCTCATCAAGGTCGCATTCGCCGGCATCAACCGGCACGACTGCGGGCAACGCAGGCGCGGATTCGGGCCCCCCGGAGCCACCGACATCCCGGGGCTGGAGGTGGCGGGCGAAGTCGTTGCGACGGGCGCCGGGGTAACGCGCTGGAAACCCGGCGATCGCGTCTGCGCGCTCGTCAACGGTGGCGGCTATGCCCAATACTGCATCGCAGCCGAGCCGATCACGCTGCCGATCCCCGCGGGATTTGACCTGAAGCAGGCGGCTGCACTGCCCGAAGCGCTGTTTACCGCATGGCTCAACGTGTTCATGCTCGGGCGGCTCAAGACGGGCGAATGGCTGCTGGTGCACGGCGGCTCTGGCGGGGTGGGCACGACGGCCATCCAGCTCGCTCGCCTGGAGGGCGCCAACGTGGTGGCAACCGCGGGAAGCCCCGCGAAGTGCGACGCCTGCGTTAAGCTCGGAGCGGCGAGCGCGATCAACTACCGCGAGCAGGATTTCGTGGCGGGCGTGAAACAGGCCACGGGAGGACACGGCGCGGATGTCATCCTGGACATGGTCGGGGGAACCTACGCCACGCGCAACCTGGCGGCGCTGGCCACCGACGGGCGCCTGATCCACCTGAGCGGAGGCGACGGCGCCGAATTCTGCGTGCCGGTTTCTGCGATCATGTCCAAGCGCGCCGTCGTGACCGGCTCCCAGTTGCGGGCCTCCCCGCCGGCGCTGAAAATCGAAATCGCCCGTCAGGTCGTGGACCAGGTCTGGCCGCACCTCGGCTCCAGGGTCACGCCGATCATCGACTCGGTCATGCCGCTCGCGCGGGTCTCCGACGCCCATGCCCGCATGGAGTCGAGCGTGCACATCGGTAAGATTCTCCTCGAAGTTGCCCACTGACGAAGCGCAGGCGGCGGGGTTTTTTGTTAACATCACGTTTCCCGCGTCGAAACGTCAGCCATGCGTCAGATCACGGCGCAACTGCGCGCATTTGCGCACGATATCCGAAGCCCACCCAGAACATGATCACTAAACTCTTTTTACGTTCCGCCCAGCACGAACACGCCGAACCCGCGCAACGGGTCCTCGGCGCTGCGCAGCTCGCGCCGGACTCGGACGAGCTCGCGCGTCTGCTGGCCGCCGATCCCGCACCGGAAGTCCGCGCCGCCGCGGCGCGGCGTTGTGCCGATCTCGCCGTACTCGCTGCGGCCTGGCAAACGGAAACCGATTTCGCAGTGAGGGTTGCCCTCGCCTCTGCGCTGGGCGAAGCGCTTGCCGAAACGCAGGACAGCGCCGGCGCACGGGAGCTGATCGAGGCGGATCACTGCACCGATGAGATCCGCGCCGACGTGGCGCGCCGCACGCAGGACGCGGAACGCCGCCGCATCGCGATCGCTGGCATTCGCGCTGAAGACCCGTTGATCGAGCTTGCGCTCACCGCCGGGCATGCCGAGACGCGGATGGCGGCCGCGGAGCGCGTACGAACGCCTGACGGTCTGCGCAAACTCGCCGCAGCGGCAAAGAACAAGGATCACGGCGTGGCGCGGCTCGCCAGGCAACGGGTCGATGCGATGGAGGACAGCCTGGATCAGAAAGTCGAAGCAGACGCGATTCTCGCGGAGCTGGAAGCGCTGGCGACCAAGCCCGGCCCGATACTCACTGCAGTGGTCGAACTCAATCGCCGATGGCAGGCGCTGGACATGAGCGGAGATACTGCCCGCCTCGCCCGCTGCGATGCCGCCCGCCAAACCGTCCTGGCGCGCTTCGACCGCGAGCAGGACGAGCAGCGGGCGCGGGCGCGTTTCGAGCGCAGGTTGCGCGAATGGTTAGCGACGCTGGGGGCGCCCGCCGCGCCGGATGCGCTCGCCGGTCTGCGCACCGAACTCGCCGCGCTGCGCGAAGAGGCGCAGGGGCGCGGTGACAGCGCGGCGCTCTCCAGGCTGGATGAGGCGGAACAGCGCATTGAGCTGTGGGAGCAGGAGCGCCTGGCGCTCGCCGGCGCCGAAGCGCTGGCCGTCGAGGCCGAGCAGCTTGCCGCGAGCACGTCCATAGACAACGCGCAACTGCCGGAGCGGTGGCAGGCGCTGAATCCGGTGATTCGAACGCCGGACCTGACGCGGCGTTTCGAGGCCGCGTTGATGGTCATCGAGCAACGCCGGGTCGCGCTGGTTCGGGCCGCGCAGCAGGAAGCGAGCGCGGTGCGGCAGAATATCCACGGTCTGCTGCATGCCGCGGAGCAGGCGCTCGTCGCGGGACAATTGCACGCCGCTCGCGCGGCTGCCGACGAGATCAGGAAGCTGAAGGCCGGCGCCGGCCTGCTGCCGAAACCCACCACGCAGCGGCTCGGCCGCCTCGTGCAGCAGTTGGTGGAGTTCGAGCGTTGGGAATCGTTCGGCCAGCAGAGCGCCCGCATTCAGTTGTGCGAGCGCGCCGAGGCCGCGGCGACGCACACGCTGAACGCACCGCAACTCGCGCTTGAAGTGCAGAAATTGCGCAGCGAATGGAAGGCGCTCGACCAGCAGTACGCGGGCGTCCCCAAGGCGCTGTGGAAACGCTTCGACGACGCATGCGAAAAAGCCTACGCACCCGTCGCCAAACATTTCGCGGAACTGGCCGCGCAAAGAAAGGAAGCACGCAAGCAGCGCGAGGAATTCATCGCGGCGGCAGCGGCGCACGCGCCGACTCTCCTGGGCGAGCCCTGCGACTGGCGCGCGATTGAGCGCTGGCTGCGCGACACCGATCAGGCATGGCGCGAGGGCGATCTGGGCAGCGTCGAACCCAGGGCCTGGAAGAAGCTCGATGCGCGGCTCAAGGCCGCCCTCACCCCGCTGCGCGCTGCGTTGTCGGCGGCGCGCGATCAAGCGAAGGCGGGCCGTCAGGTGTTGATCGAGGAGGCCACGGCGCTGGCATCCAAAGCAATGGAGCGCGACACGTTGTCGCAAATCAGGGCGATCCAGGCCAGATGGCAGGAGCAGGCCAAGGCGATGGCGCTGGAGCGGCGCGACGAGCGCGCCTTGTGGGAACAGTTTCGCGCCGCGTGCGACGCGGTGTTCAACGCGCGCCAGGCCAAACGCAAGGAAGAGGAAGGCCGCAAGCACGAAAACCGCCGCGCGCTGGAGGATATCTGCGCGCTGCTCGAGCAACTCGCGCTGACGGCAGACAAGGACGATCAGGATATGCGTCGAATCCTGCGCGATCTGCAGGAGCAATGGAAGAAACAGAGCGGCGGATTGGATCCTGCGCTGCGTGGCGTCGAATCCCGCTTCAAAGCCGCGAAGACGGCGGTGGAGACGGCGTTGTCGGCGCGCGTCCGCTCCCGCAAAGTGGCGGTGTGGCAGACCTTGGCGGCGAAGGAACGCCTGTGCGAGGAATTCGACGGATGGGTGCGCTCGATTCAGGGCACGGCCGAAGCCTCGACACGATCGGCGGCGGCGCAGGAACGGTGGGCGGCGTTGCCGGTGCTGCCAGCTGCATGGGAACAGAAAATGATCGCGCGACGCGATGCCGCGTTGCGCGCCCTGTCCGACGCTGCTGCGACCGGCGCCTACCTGGAGCGGATCGAACACGGCGGCGCATCGCGCCGCGAGAGCCTGCTCGAACTCGAATTGTTGCTGGATCTGGACAGCCCGGCGGAGTTCCAGCCACAAAGGCGCACACTGCAATTAAAACAGCTGAGGGAACGTTTCAGGGGCGAGGCAGTGGTCAGCGCCGACACCGCGGGCGAGCGCCTGCTTGCGTGGTGCGCCCAGCCGGGCGTCGCGGATGCGTGCGATCGGCAGCGCTGTGAACGAGTTTTCACAGCGGCCGGGAGAGCGGGCGGGCGTGAGAGCGGGAGAGGGAAAGGCGCGAACGCAACACAGTGAGGGGGAACGATGCTGATTCGTTTGCCGCTATGGCTGTGCCCGGCTGGAATGATGGTCTTCGGCGCCGGGATGGGGTACGCGCAGAATTACCCGGACAAGCCCATTCGCGTTTATACCACCGGCGCCGGGGGCGCGTCGGATGTGGCGACCCGCATCATGGCGCAGGCAATGAGCGGCAGCTTCGCGCAGCGCATGGTGGTGGAGAACCGCGCGATTGTCGGCGTCGAAATCGTTGCCGCCGCACCGCCCGATGGCTATAGCCTGCTGCATTACAGCAACGTTATATGGCTGATGCCTTTGCTGCGCTCTAATGTCTCGTGGGACCCCTTCAGGGATTTTGTGCCCATCGTCCTCACGCAGAGCACGCCTAACTTGCTGGTGGTTCACCCATCACTGCCCGTGAAGACAGTCAGGGAGTTGATCAATTTTGCCAAGGCGCGGCCCGGCAAGCTCAACTATGCATCGAGCTCGACCGGCGCCGGCAATCATGTCGCGGCTGAACTGTTCAAGGCCATGGCCGGGGTCGATATAGTGCGCATCAATTACAAAGGCGCCGGCGTGGCGCTCAATGACGTGATCAGCGGCCAGATCCAGGTGATGTTCCCGAGCGCGGGGTCGGCGACTCAGTACGTGAAGGCCGGCCGACTGAGAGCTTTGGCCGTCACCAGCCTTGGACCCTCCGCGCTGGCGCCCGATATGCCGACTGTGGCGGCCGCGGGTCTGCCGGGATACGAATCCGTGTCCATGACGGGCATGTTCGCACCGGCCAAAACGCCCGATTGGATCATCCGGGAACTGAATCAGGAGATCGTGCTCGCGCTCAGGAAGCCGGAAGTGAAAGAGCGCTTCCTCAATTCCGGAATGGAAGTCGCGGCCGGTTCGCCCGAGGACTTCGCTGCCACGATCAAGTCGGAAATGACCCGGGTGGGCAAGATCATCAGCGATGCCGGACTGCGCGAGTGAGGACGGCGACTCTCCACAACCACG
>PLYS01000427.1:0-3226 GCA_003153455.1 Betaproteobacteria bacterium
CGGCACGGGCGCGGGATGGCTCGGTAGCGAATGACCCATCTGCGACATTGCCAGCGAACCGCCGTTTGCTGTCGTCCACGCCGTTGCAGAGTGCACCTTGGGAATATCATTGATCTATATCAATACGCTTAGCGATTTGGCGATTTGATTGACCTGAGTTGTGGCGTATCGTTTCTATAACTTCGGGGGGAAACAATGAAAGTGAATTACAAAATCGCACTAACACTGCTGGGGGGCATTGCTCTTGGTGCCGCAGCAATCTAAGGACTTCATGCCCAAGCTAAGCCGCCAAGTTATGTTGTCGTTGACATTAGCGAGATAACCGACTCCGAAGGTTACAAAGCTGCTGGCCAACGATCTAATGCCGCCGCCGCGGCAGTTTTTAAAGACCTCGGCGGTAAATACTTAGCCCGCACTGATAAAATTACTGCCTTTGATGGAAACGCACCCAAGCGTTTTGTTATCATTGCTTTCGACAGCGTGGAGAAGGCACAAGCCTGGAACAATTCGACAGATCAAAAAGAAATTAACGCGATCCGCGCCAAAACAACGAAGTCACGCTCGTTTGTCGTCGAAGGAATGTAAAAAGACTCCATCCATCGATCAATAACTGCAAGATCGCCCTAGTTGGCGACCTTTCTGCCGTCTGCGCAACGGGGCTGCGGCGCTCTGTCGGCCGGCCGTTCGCAAGTCGCATCCGAAGGAAGAGCGATAATGCAGCATCAAAGCCAGTTCACCAGCGATGATGGTTCGCCGGTCCGCGGTCAGGAGCATTGGCCGGAAAAAGACGGCGTCAAGCTCTTCCTCTGGGAGAAACGCCGCGCGCCGAATACGGATCATTGCGGAACGATCCTGTTCATTCACGGCTCGTCATGGGCCTCGCTTGCCACGTTCGATCTGCACATGCCGGGCCGGCCCTATTCATCGGTGATGGACTGGTTCGCCGTGCGCGGATTCGATTGCTGGTGTCTCGACAACGAAGGCTATGGGCGCTCGGACAAGCATCGCGACAGCACGTTCGGCATCGAAACCGGCGCCGACGATATTGCGGCGGCGACCGATTACATCCTGCAGCTGCGCAAGCTCGACAACATCCTGCTCTACGGCGTCTCGGCCGGCGCGTTGAAATCGGCGCTGTTCACCCAGCGCTTCCCCAAGCGCGTGGCGCGGTTGGCGCTCGACGCATTCGTGTGGACCGGCAAGGGCAGCCCGACGCTGGAGCAACGACGGAAAACGGTACCGGAGCTGCTCAAGTCCAAGCGCCGGCCGTTCACACGACAGACGATTCAAAGCGTCTTCGATCGCGATCTCCCCGGCACCGCCGAGGCTAGCATGATCGATGCGTTCGCGCGCGAGTCGATGAAGTGGGATGACTCGGTTCCGACCGGGACCTATCTCGACATGTGCACGAAGCTGCCGATGGTGGACCCAGAAAAAATCCCGGTGCCAACCATTGTCATGCGCGGGCAGTATGACGGCGTCGCCGGCATCCAGGACCTGTACGATTTTTTCGCGCGGCTGCCACATCCCGACAAACACTTCGCGCATATGCCGGGTGTGGCGCATGCGAGCTTCCAGCAGACCAATTACCTTCTAGTTTATCACACGCTGTATTCGTTCTTCACGCAGCCGCCCGCCATCTTCGTCGGACCGGACAACACGCCGCATCATCATTAATATCGACCGAGGTGTCGTCATGCTCATTCGTTGGACCTTCATCGCGCTGCTCACGGCCGCCGGGCTCGCAGCGGCGGTACTCCCGGGGGTGGCACAACAGGCTTATCCCAATCGCCCGATCCGCATCATCGTCGGTTTTCAGGCCGGCAGCTCATCGGATGTGGCGGCGCGCGTGGTCAGCCAGAAGCTGAGTGAAATTCTCAAATCGGCGGTCGTCGTCGAAAACCGGCCGGGAGCCAGCAGCGATGTTGCCGCCAAGGCCGTCGCCGCGGCGGCGCCGGACGGCTATACGCTGTATCTGGCGACCGTCGCCAACACGATCAACTTTGCCGCCAAAGGCCAGGCTGCGACCGACGTTGCGAGCAAGCTCATGCCGCTGGCGCAGATCGGCGAGGTGCCCAATATCCTGGTGGTCAACCCCGATGTGCAAGCGCGCACGGTGGCGGACGTCATTCGTCTAGCCAAGGAAAAATCCGGCGAACTGCCTTACGCCAGCGTGGGAAGCGGCTCCGCGCTGCACATGGCCGCCGAATTGTTTTCCACGATGACGGGCGTCCGCCTGCTGCATGTGCCGTACCAAGGCAGTGCGGCGGCGATGGCCGATCTGTTGACCGGGCGCACGTCGCTGATGTTTGCGCCCGCTTCCACCGTCCTCGAGTTCGTCAAATCCGACAAGCTGCGCGCGATCGCGTCGGCGACGAGCAAGCGCATGGCAAGTTTGCCGGAGTTGCCGACCGCGGCCGAGCAAGGCCTGCCNNCTGGAAACCGCGATACTGCAGGCGACGGCGTCGCCCGATGTCGTCGCGCAGTTCCGCACGCAAAGCATCGACGTGATCCAGCGCGGCCAGGTCGACTTCACCGCCTACATCAAAGCTGAAAACGAGAAATGGACGAAAGTGATCGCGGTCCGCGGCTTGAAGCTCGATTGAAAACGCTAGGCTGATCGTCACATGCGTTGTTTTGCCGCGAAAGTATTACGAACTGCCGCGTCGTCGGCTTTTCTCGTACTCGCTGACGAGGCGATTGAGTGAGGGGGCGCCTGGCGACATCTTTTGATGCTGTGGCTGGCTCCTCCGGCGGCACGGGAGTGCCATGAAGGTGGGCGCTGCTACCGCTTATCGAATAANNCGGCACGTGAGTGCCATGAATGTGGCTGCTGTTACCGCTAATCGAATAAATATTTGCTGCGGTGCATGAGGCCGCTCCTGGCACAAAAAGGACGATCCGCTTGCAGCAATGAATGCCGGCTTTCGGTGTCAAGCGGGCATGCGGCCTGTTGTATGAGGACACGCCCTAAATCATAACCTCTGTTTGCATTGCATACCGTGCGCCGCGCGATTGCCTTCGGCTGCAATGGGCGCTAGCTTTCGCACAAATGGGTTTCAAAATATCTCCATGGTTCCTGTCATAGGGAAGGGCTGAGCAAGGCGGCATGAACGGGTTGCGATGACCGGCGGCGCGTCACTGCGACGTCCGTCGTCGCGACGCGTGCCGCCTGCCCAGCATGAAGGTGAGGCCATGCCGGGAAGCAAGCCGCCGAACGAACGCA
>PLYS01000427.1:3243-3619 GCA_003153455.1 Betaproteobacteria bacterium
CACGAGGATCCGGGCTTTGTGCGCATATCCTGGGACGAGGCGCTCGATCTGGTCGCCGACAAGCTCAAGGCTACGCGCGCGGCCGGACTCACCGACGAGAGCGGTTATCCGCGGCTCGCCGCAAGCTTCGGCGGCGGCGGCACCCCCACCGCCTATATGGGCACGCTGCCGGCCTTGCTCGCGGCTTGGGGGCCGGTCGATTTGAGCTTCGGTTCCGGCCAGGGCGTCAAATGCACCCATTCGGAACACCTCTACGGCGAACTCTGGCACCGCGCTTTCACCGTGTGCCCCGATACCCCGCTGTGCGATTTTGTCCTTTCGTTCGGCGCCAACGTCGAGGCCTCGGGTGGCGTATGCGGGGTCAAGCGCCACGCCG
>PLYS01000295.1 GCA_003153455.1 Betaproteobacteria bacterium
ACTCCTCACGCCTCACTCCTCACGCTTTATTCCCCCAGCCCCATTTGGATATAGCCGGTGGGACAAACATCGCGGCAGATATGGCAGCCGATGCAACGCGTGTAATCGGTGTCGACGTAGCGCCCGGTGGTGGATTTGGCCTTGTTGACCTTGAACACCGCCTTCTGCGGGCAGTACACCACGCAGTTGTCGCATTCGAAGCACAGGCCGCAACTCATGCAGCGCTTCGCTTCCGCCACCACCTCCGGGTCGGTGAGACATTCCAGCCGCTCCTGGAAATTCCCCAGCGCCTGCTCCTTCGTCAGCGTGACGATCTTGCGCTTGCTGCGCGGTGTGTAGAGAAAATGACCGAGAAACAGCTCGTTATGCGGAATCACGTATTTCTGCGAGCGGTTCTCGTAGTTGTGGATTGCGACGCTGCTGTTGTCGGTGCCCCAGATGCTGGCGTGCGGCGCCGCCTCGAGCGGCAGGCCCTTTTCGATCATTTTGCGTGTGAGGTCGAAGACGTGCGCATCAATCTTCGGCCGCTTGTCGAGCGGCTCGCCGCGCAGATGGCGGTCGATGCCATCCGCCGCGATCCAGCCCTGGCCGATTGCGGAGGTGAGCAGATGCGGACGGATCACGTCGCCGCCGACAAATATCCCCTGCTTGCCGGGAACCTGGTAGTTCTTGTCGGCACTGATCATGCCAGCGCCGTTGTCGAAGCTCTCCAGGCCGGTGAAATCCACTGCCTGGCCGATCGCCGAAACGATCAGGTCGGCTTCGATGTCGCGCTCGGTACCCGGCTTAATCTTGATGTCGAGCCTGCCGTTCTTGAACGAGGCCTCGCACTCGGCCAGGCGCAGCGCGGTGGCACGCCCGCCGGCGTCGCGCACCACCTCGACCGGCGTGATGCCGCAGCGGATCTCGATGCCTTCGGCGAGCGCCTGCTCGATCTCGTGCTTGTTGGCTTGCATCTGGTCGATTGGGAACAACGAGGTGAGGATCACTTCGGCCCCCTGCTTGGCGGAAATCTCAGCGACGTCGTGGGCGACGCGGCCCTGAATCACGTATTCGGGACGATCTGTCTGACGCACCTGGGTGATATGGCCGAGCCGGCGCGCCACCGTCGCGACGTCAATCGAAGTGTCGCCACCACCCACCACCACCACGCGTTTGCCGACATGGCGCAAGCGCCCATCGTTGAACGCGCGCAGAAACGCGGTTGCGGTCACGCAGTTGGGCGCTTCCGCGCCAGGCGCCGGCAGCGGACGGCCGCTTTGTGCGCCGAGCCCCATGAATACCGCGTCGTACTCCTGCTCGATTCTCTCCATGGCGATGTCACGGCCGACCCGCGTTTGCAGCCGAACTTCGATGCCGAGGTCGAGGATGCGCTGGATTTCGGCGTCGAGCACTGCGCGTGGCGTGCGAAATCCCGGGATGCCGTAGCGCATCATGCCGCCGAGGTGCTCATGTTCGTCGAAAATCGTGCAGCTGTGGCCCTTCAGGGCAAGTTGGTAGGCGCACGACAGGCCGGCGGGGCCGCCGCCGATGACGGCGATCTTCCTGCCCGTGCTCGCGGCGGGTTTCACGAATTTCAGGTTGCGCCCGATCGCGTACTCGCCGAGGAAGTGCTCGACCGAGTTGATGCCGACGTAATCTTCGACTTGGTTGCGGTTGCAACCCGATTCGCACGGCGCAGGGCACACGCGGCCCATCACCGACGGGAACGGATTGGCTTCGGTGAGCCGCCGGAACGCGTATTCGGGAGCGGGTACGCCAGCCGGGGGTTTCTCGACACCCCGCATGATGTTGAGGTAACTGCGTATGTCCTCACCGGACGGGCAGCTCGCCTGGCACGGCGGCGCACTTTGCACGTAGGTCGGGCATTTGTGCGAATGACCGGCGTCGAATATCTCCTCCTGCCATGGGAGGTGCTCCTCATCGCCGTCCCGGTAGCGCCGGAAAGTGAGTTTCGTGTTCGTGTCGCCCGCTGTGTCTGACATTTGCTATGCCCTCATTGTTTCGCGCCCAGCCGGATCGCGCTGCTCACCAACTGGTGCACGCCGCCCACGATGCCCATGTCGAACTTGTAATACGGCAGCACCTTGCTGAACTGCGCCTTGCAGATCGCGCAAATGGTCGCCATGAAATTGACGCCATGCTCATCGACCACCTGCTTGAGCGCTTCCATCCTCGGCAGCGCGCCTTTGACCCGCAGTTCGATCAGATCGTCGGTCAGCAGACCGCCACCGCCACCGCAGCAGAACGTGTTCTCGTTGATCGTCTCCGGCGCCATGTCGAAAAAATGGTTGACGCAGGCCTTAATGATCTCGCGCGGGATGATGAACTGGCCGCGCGGCATGCTGCCCATGCGCGAACCGCGCGCAACGTTGCACGAATCGTGAAACGTGACGATGCGGTGGTCGTTGGCTTCCTTGTCGAGCGTGAGCGCGCCGCGCCGGATCAGGTCGTAGGTGACCTCGCAGATGTGCTGCGGAACAGGGTAATTCCGGTCCAGAAAATCGAACGGCCCGATCAGCGTATTCCAGAAGCTGTAAGCGACGCGCCAGGCGTGCCCGCACTCCCCGACCGCGACGCGCTTTACGCCGAGATCGAGTGCCGCCTCGCGCACGCGCATCGAAATTTTGCGCATCTGCTCGTAATTGCCGATGAACAGTCCGAAGTTGCCAGCCTCGGAAGCGTGCGTCGACAGCGTCCAGCTGATGCCGGCCTGATGCAATACCTTGGCGTAACCGATCAGGCTCTCGACGTGCGGCTCGGAAAAGAAATCGGCGGAAGGCGTGACCAGCAGCACCTCCGCGCCCTGCACGTTGAGCGGAAGCTTGACGTCGACCCCGGTGTCGTCCTTGATGTCTTCCTCGAGCCCGGCGAGCGTGTTTTCAAGCGCGGGTCCCGGCAGCCCCAGGTTGTTGCCGATTTTGTGCACCTTGCCGATGATCTCATTGCTGTACTTTTGCCCCATGCCGATCGAGTCCATGATTTCCCTCGCGGCCATGGTGATTTCGGCGGTGTCGATGCCGTACGGACAAAACACCGAGCAGCGGCGGCATTCCGAACACTGGTGGAAGTAGATGTACCACTCGTCGAGCACTTCGCGCGTCAGGTCGGCAGCGCCGACCAGCTTCGGAAAATACTTGCCGGCCACGGTGAAATAGCGGCGGTAGATCTTGCGCATCAGATCCTGACGCGCGACCGGCATGTTCCTGGGATCACCGGTGCCGAGAAAATAATGGCATTTGTCGGCGCACGCTCCGCAGTGCACGCAGGTGTCGAGATAGACCTTGAGCGAGCGGTACTTGCCGAGCAGCTCGCCCATCCTGGCGATGGCCTTCTCTTGCCAGTTCTCAACCAATTCGCCGGGAAAACCGAGCGCCTTCTGGATCGGCGCTGCCGCGACGAATGGCCTGCTGTGCGCCATCGCGCCGGCCTGCAGGATCGGAATGACCGGGTATTCCTTCAGTCTGGGCGTTTCAAATTCGGCGACGGCCACGGTTTTTCCTCAACCTGATCATGGTTTTGCTTTTTCGAGTTCCGCAGCCCACGGTGAGAGATGACGCCGCTCGCGCGCGTCGTCGGCCTGATTGCGCGTCGGGCTGAAGAACAGGCCGGGGGCATGCAACAGCTTGCTCACCGGGAAGATCGCCATCAGCGCCGCGACCAGGGCCAGATGCACGATCAGCGCCGGCTCGGCAGGCAGCGGCTGCCAGTCGAAGTACAGCAGTCCCAGCATGAACGCTTTCACCGCGACGATATCGGTGTGGGTGACATACTTCATGGCGAGGCCGGTGACGCCGATTGCGATCAGCAGCACCAGCATCAGGTGATCGGATAGCGTCGAAATATAGCGTATGCGTTCGACCAGCACGCGGCGCGCCCACAAGCCCGCGAGCGCCGCGACCAAGGCAATACCGGCGTAAACGCCGAACGGCTGCGCGAGCGCGACCACGGACCACACGGGTTCAGTGAAATAACGCAGATGACGCACCAATACCACCGCCAGCGTCACATGGAACAGCCAGCCGAGGCCCCAGATCCACTTGTTGGATTTGAACAGGCTGTCGAACAACACCACCTCGCGCGCCATGCGCACCACTACGCCCTGGGTATTTACCGGCGCAGGCGCGATGGGAATCTTGAGCGGAGCCGGAGTGCGCGCGTAGCCGGCGATCTTCCAGGCGAGCCCGCCGAGCAGCAACGCTGTAGCGGCATAAAACATCAACGCGTAACCGATGGTCAGAAAAGTCATGCGCGTCCCGGGTTCACCGACGCGGCATTCAGCGCACTGACTTCCGCTGAATGCCGTGCCGCGGTGACTAAATGCAGCCGGTCGGTTTCGGCAGACCGGCGATTTTGCACGCCTGCTTGGCCGGGCCGTACGGAAACAATTCGTACAGATACTTGCTGTTGCCCTTGTCCGCCCCGAGCTTTTTGCCGATCGCCTTGGTGAGCACCCTCACCGCCGGGGCGATTTGGTAGTCGTTGTAGTACTCGCGCAGGAAGTTGACCACCTGCCAGTGATTTTCGGCCATGTCGATCTTTTCCTGCTTCGCCAGAAAGGCAGCCACGTCCTCGTTCCAGTCGCCCAGATTGACCAGATAGCCTTCCTCATCGGTCTCGTAAGTCCTGCCATTCAATTCGAAGCTCATTACCGGTCTCCTTGCCAACGTAAAATATTCGCCGCTATAACCACGACTGCACGGTATTGTGTTCCGCCACCAGATCGACGAAGCCGCCGTAGTCGACCAGCTTGACGCCGTCGATCACGGCATCGTGCATGCCTCTCGCCTCCAGGTCGGGCCGCAGCGCATACACCTGCATCTGGCGCATCGCCTCCTTCACCTTCGGTTCCGCGGCATTGCCGCGCGTCACCGCGTAGACGCCATCCTCGATCAGCAGCACCGCGCTGCCGCTCCTGCCGAAACGCAGGCAGCTCTCCAGCGAGTTTCTTTCGGATGGAGATTTGTTCACGATATGCAGCATAGGTCCTCAGAAACTGATCACGACGTCCTGTTGATCCATCAGCTCCGCCAGCTGCGCCGAGTTCAACACTTCGACCGGCAGCAGCAGGCGTTCCGTGGTCAGGCCGCGCGCCTTGAGCGATTCTTCGTCCACGTAAAGTTTCTCGATGTCGTAACCCTCGAGCGCGCGGTACGCCGGCGAAAAGTTTTTCATGTCGATCGCCTTGGTCTGCTGGCCCTTGACCAGTTCGTAGACACCGTCGTCGATAAACACCATGCTGACATCCTGATCGAACGCCGCGCTGATCAGCACCACCTCCAGCCCTTCGAGCGCGTATACCGTGCCATAGGGCGCCTTGCGGTTGACAAACATGAACTTCTTGACCTTGCCGGAAGTTTCTTCCTGCACGTCGATCCCGCCTGTCGTCTGGTTCACGCTGCGCTTCCGTCAGTCGCCGAATACCACCAGGCGGTCCGCCTGGATAGCCGATTCCACCAGCTGCCCGAGGCCGGAAATGCGGAAACCCTTGGCCAGAATCTCATCCTTGATGCCGCGCCGCAGCGCGGCCGCCACGCACACCACCAGATCGATGCCGTGCTGCTCGGCGAGCTTCGACCAGCGCTTCACGATATGGCGGTCATCCTGCGGTGGCTCGGTCAATCGCGTCGCGTTGTTGACCCCGTCGTGGTAGAAAAACACGCGGTGGATCTGGTGCCCTTTCTCGATCGCCGCGGTCGCAAATTTGTAAGCGGTATCCGACGCCTGATGGGTGTAAGGCCCTTCGTTTACCAGCANNGCCCGCGAGCCGCGCCAGTCGTCGATCAGGTACTTGGTGAACGGCATATCCGTCTTTTCGAAAAAACGCGGCCAGCCGATGCGGTCGATCCAGTCGGCGATGCGCTCCCACGGCCTCGCGTCTGCCTTGTAGGTGTAGAGGATTTTCTTCACGACTCCCGACACTTCCGGCCAGCGCGGCGGGTTGTTCGGCAGGCCGGAGGCCACCAGTTTCATGAACGTCGGCTTGGCGCGCGCGTTCGAATTCTTGCCGCCCACCCAGATTGCGAGCTTGGAATGCTCAGGGTCGTTGATCTGCATCGGCGGGCACGGTGGGTAGCACGCGCCGCAGCAGATGCACTTCTTCTCGTCCACTTCCAGTGACGGCTTGCCGTTCACCAACGCCGGGCGGATCGCCGCCACCGGACAACGCGCCACCACCGTCGGGCGTTCGCACACGTTGGCAACGAGGTCGTGGTTGATCTTGGGCGGCTTGGTGTGCTGCATGACGATCGCGATATCGGCCTGGCCGCCGCAGTTGATCTCGCAGCACGAAGTGGACAGGTGCACCCGGTTCGGCATTTCCTCCCTGACGAACTCCTCGTACAGCTCGTCCATCAGCGCCTTCACCGCCCCCGAGGCATCGGTCCCGGGGATGTCGCAGTGCAGCCAGCCTTGCGTGTGCGCGATCGAGGACACGGAATTTCCGGTGCCGCCCACCGGAAAACCGTTTTTCTGCAGTTCGGCGATCAGCGCCGCAACCTTGTTCTGGTCCGCCACCATGAACTCGATGTTGCTGCGGATGGTGAAGCGCACGCGGCCGTCGGCGAAATTGTCGGCGATGTCGCATAGTTTGCGGACAGTATAGACATCCATCTGGCGCTGCGTGCCGGCGCGCACCGTCCAGATCTCGTCGCCGCTGCGGGCAACGTGGTGCAGCACGCCGGGACGCGGCCGATCGTGGTATTTCCAGTTGCCGTAGTTCTTCAGCAGCAGCGGGTGCAGGAACTGCTTGTTGTCCGGAACTCCGCTCTCGATCGGCGCGCGCATTTGGCTCATGGTTGGACTCCCGCCTTCTTCGCGTTGATCTTCGCCACTTCCTCGTCCCAGCCGTCGGTGCGCACGTACGGATTGGTGCGCGGACACGACACCATGTTGGGATCGATCTCGATGCCGACGCCCTCCAGGAAGTTGACCAGCCCGATGCGCTCTATCATTTCACCGGTGCGCTCGTGCTCGAGTGCGTTCTCGGCGAAGAAGTCGACGATGCGCTTGGCGAGGTCCACCAGTTTTTCGCGGTCCCCGTCGGTTTCAAGCTTCATGAACGGCACCACCAGGGTGCCCATCAGGTCGCCGATCTTGAGGGTGCGTTTGCCGCCGACCAGAATGGTCGCGCCCTTGTCCTTGCCGGGCGCCAAGGCACCGGTCATGACGTTGATGCAGTGCATGCAACGCACGCAGTCGCGGTTGTCGATTTCGAGCGATTGCGCGTCGTTCAACGCCACGCCTGAAATGCTTGCGTCCTTGCGTACCGCTTTGGTTTCCTTCAGCGTGATTGCCTTGGTCGGGCAGCGGCTGACCAGGTCGTTCACCAGTTCGTTCAGCCCGTGCCTGGCAAACCATTTCCGGGCGAGCGTCTCGTCGGTGCGGATGTTGTCGCGCCAGGTGCCGATGATCGCCATGTCGGAACGCTGGATCGAGTTCATGCAGTCGTTGGGACAGCCCGAAAACTTGAACTTGAATTTGTAGGGCAGCGCCGGACGATGCATATCATCGAGAAAATTGTTGATCACCGTGCGGTGGGCGGCAGCCTCGTCGTAGCACGACTGCTCGCAGCGCGCCGCGCCGACGCACGACATCGCAGTGCGCACCGCGGGCCCGGCGCCGCCGAGATCGAAACCAAGCTCGTTGATCTCATCGAACGCCTTCTGCACGTTCTCGGTGGAACAGCCCTGGAACATGATGTCACCCGACTGGCCGTGGAACGCGATCAGGCCCGAACCGTGTTTTTCCCAGATGTCGCACAACTTGCGCAGCAGGGCGGTATCGTAGTGCATGCCCGCCGGCGGCATCACGCGCAGCGTGTGGAATTCGGATGATGCGGGAAACTTGGCGGCGACTTCCGAGAAACGCGGGATGATGCCGCCGCCGTAACCGAACACGCCGACGGTGCCGCCTTTCCAGTAGCCCTTGCGCGTCGCGTAGGAATATTCGAGTTGACCCATCAGGTCAACCATATAGTCCTTGTCGTTGGCGAGCCGTTTCAGACCAGTGACGAAGCTTGGCCACGGGCCGCTTTCGAGCTGGTCGAGCATCGGGGTCTCGTGCATTTTCTTCGCCATGTTTCCTCCTCCGCCGCGAACGGTTGGCAATCGGCATCTGGCGCGAGCTTGGTAGTGGCCGCCCCATCTGAAACCGGATTTGCGGACGGCTAGGAGTTTGTCGGACTTAGTCTCGACAAACTCCTAATGCAAAACCGGCGACAGGAAAAAACGCAAAAGCGGATGACAGATACGCCAATTCACCCTTGCATCTCTTCACCGTCGACCACTTCGGGTGGGTTTCCTTCGGAATGGTCAGCCGGTTTTCCTTTTAGCAGCCTGTCGGACTGTTAAGTCCGACAGGCTGCTAGCGTCCACGAATTTGCACGAATGTTACAGGCGCCGATTTTTGGCGCTATCATCCTCGTTGGGTATGCCGGACACCCCCCATAAGGAAGTCCATAACCTACCCATTGGGGTTATCACCCCATCCCCAATTTTGGTTACGACGGATTTGCGCGTTGCGCGCATGCGGGGCGGCGAGGTAACCTTACCCGCAGGTACCGCTGCAGCAGCGAGCGCAATGCGCTTGCGCGCCGCAGCTTTCCCGCATTCAGCGGAGCGCTAGGAGTTTGTCGGACTTAGCCCCGACAAACTCCTATTGCAAAACCCGCGCCAGTAGAATTGCAGAAGAGGATGACAAAAATGCGAACTTACCTGAGCTTTTCCCCAAATTTGACCGCTTCGACTGAGTTTATTATGAAGGGTCAGCCGGTTTTACTTTTAGCAGCCTGTACGGACTGTTAAGTCCAACAGGCTGCTAGACCGATGGACCAGATCACGAAACTCGACCGCTTCAAGGCCCCGCTCGGCGGGCAGGAAATCGAACTGCAGCAGGTGGACTACGAATCCGGTGGCATCAGCCTGTTGCGCATCCGCATCCGCGAACGCAGCAGGTTCACGGTCTTCGAGATCGACGCGGATACCGCCGCCCGCTGGGGACAAGCGCTCATGCAGTGGGCGCAACAGCAATCCCCGGCTGCAGCCGCCGAGCAGCCGTAACAATGCCGCATCGTTCATGCGACGGCTGCGCTTCGCTATGACAGTGGACATGGTCTTCAGCATTCGCGGCAACAGCATTCCGCGCGATCACGGCTTTGTGCTCTGGCGTGAGCTGCGGGCCTGCCTGCCCTGGCTCGACGCCGAGGCGCACGCCGGAATTCATTCGATCCGCGGCGCGCCGGCGAACGATGGCATGCTCCTTCTGACGCAGCGCACGAAGCTGGTGCTGCGCCTGCCGCAGGCGCGGGTGGCGGATGCGCAGAGCTTGCACGGACGGCAGCTCGACCTGGACGGATATGTGCTGCAAGTCGGCGCCTCCCGCCAGCGTCCGCTGCTGGCGTTTGCCACGCTCTACTCGCAACTGGTTTGCACCGGCAGCGACGACGAGCTGGACTTTCTCCGTGACATCACCGCTCAACTCGACCAGATCAACGTGGCGTGCAAGCTCCTCTGCGGCAAACGGCGCGCGCTGCGTGCGGGGCAAACCGAGGTCCGCGGCTACAGTCTGATGCTGCACGACCTCAAGCTCGAGCAATCCACTCTGCTGCAACAGGTTGGCCTGGGCGAGCATCGCAAGCTCGGCTGCGGCATTTTCGTTCCGCATAAGTCGATCGCGGCAGTCGCGGCATGAAATCTTAATTGGCTTAGGGAGGTTTTATGACAAAACCCACTCCGGCGATTACCCTGGATTTGTGCGGAATGTCGTGCCCGGCGCCGCTGCTGGGCGCAAAGCAAGTCCTCGACGATCTGCAACTGGGGCAGGTGCTGTTGCTCATCTCGGATTGCCCGGGCACTTCCGACGATCTGTTCGCGTGGGTCAAATACACCGATAACCAGATCGCCGCGACCGCCAGGCTGGGCGGCAAGAAGACGGGCTATTACATCCGGAAAGGAAAGGCCGCGCCCCATCCGCGGCCGCACGCGGTGCTCGACATCAGGGGGGTGTCATGCCCCGGACCGATCGTCGAGGCGAAAAAGCTGCTCGATGCGATGCAGCCCGGAGAAGTGCTGCAACTGATCAGCAACTGCCCCGGCGCTCCCGCCGACATCAACGCCTGGGTGAAAACCAAATCGCTCGAGCTCGCCGCCACGCACGAGAGCGCGCGCGGCGAGTATNNCGCATGCGGAACGAACAATACGACATCGACCCCGGCCCGCAGTATTTCGCATTTCTCGGTGAGTTGCTGATTTTTCTGATCCAAATCGCCGATCGCATCGCGTATCAGCGGCTGGATGCCGCGCAGCGCAGCGGGTTCACCACTGCGCTGGCGATCCGCGTCGCCGAGATACTGGACGACAACCAGAGCGACCTGCTGGGCAAGCAGCAGGCGGGCAGCTACCAGGAGCGTTTCATTGCGCTCTTCAACGAACTCGGCTCCGACTATGCCGAATTCAAATATACCGATGCCGGGCCGGATTTCGCCTTCCTGCGCTACCTCGGCAATCGCGTAATGGCAACGATGGCGCAAAAAGACCGTCCCTGGGTGATAGACCAGATCATGGAGATCGAAGCTCCGGAAGCCATCGCCACCGTGCAAGAAAGCATGCGCAACCTGTTCGACGTCCCGCGCGCGCAGCCTGCCGCCCACTGATCGGCCCGTCGCAAAACAAAACCGCCGCTATGTGGCGACAGTGAGTGGTAAATTATGCATCCCCGGGACCGGAACCAGGGCGACGAACGGCAAGAAATGGAGAGGAGAACGGTGAAACCCGTTGATTGTGGTTGGTGGCTAATACTTATGGTTGCACCGGCTGCCATTGCGCCGGCACTGGCGGATTACCCAAGCAGGCCGCTGCGGTTGATCGTACCATTTTCACCCGGCGGCGGAACGGACACGCTGGGCCGGGTGATCAACCAGAAGCTCTCGGAAGCGCTGGGGCAGCAGGTCGTAATGGACAACCGGCCAGGCGCCGGCGCCAATATCGGCGCTGAAATCGCGGCGAAATCGGCGCCCGACGGCTACACGCTGCTCATGGTAACCATCAGCCACGCAATCAACGCAAGCCTCTACAGCAAGCTCAATTACAACCTGGCCACGGATTTCGCGCCAATCACGCTGCTTGCGACCACGCCCCATATTCTGGTGGTGCATCCGTCGGTGCCGGCGAAATCGGTCAGGGAACTGATCGCTCTCGCCAAAGCGAGTCCGGGGAAACTCGATTATGGTTCATCCGGCAGCGGCAGTTCCGCGCACCTCGCCGCGGCGCTTTTTGGCAACATGGCGGGCGTGAAGATGAACCATATTCCATACAAGGGCGGTGGTCCGGCGGTGATCGCATTGATCGGTGGGGAGGTATCGGTCGGGTTTCCGACCATGCCATCGGTGATTCAACACGTGAAATCCGGCAAACTGCGGGGGCTCGCGGTCACCACCGCACAACGCTCGCCATCGACGCCGGATCTTCCCACCATGGACGCGGCGGGGGTGCCCGGTTACGAGATGGGCTCCTGGTATGGACTCCTGGCACCGGCCGGCACGCCGAAGGAAATTATCGCGCGCCTGAACGCGGAAACAGTGAGGCTGCTCAAACTTCCCGACGTAAAGGAGAGGCTCGATGCAGCCGGATTTGAACCACTCGTGAGCACGTCCGAGCAGTACGCCGCGTTCACCCAGAGGGAAATTGAAAAATGGGCGAAGGTTGTCAAAACCTCGGGCGCGCGCATCGACTGAACGCCAGCGAAAACCGTTTTCACCCAGATGAATCAGCCACCACCAACATGGAGGAAGCATGGCACGTCTTGAGCCGTTAACACCGGATAACCCCGAGTTGCAGGACACTTTTCAGCACTTCAGGGAGCTGCTGGGTTATGTGCCCAACAATATCCTGATCCTGTCGCGCAAGCCCAAGCTGGTGAAGGGCCTGGCTCAACTCGCGTCCGCAGTGTGGGATCCGTCGAACGAAGTCGATCGCGGCCTGAAGCGGCTCGTGGCCTACATCGCGAGCAAGACGCACGGCAGCAAGTACTCGATGGCGCACTCCGCCGAGGCGGCGCACCGCTCCGGCATCGCTGATGCCAAAGTCGAGGCGGTGGACGACTATCGCACGAGTCCGCTCTACACCGAGGCGGAACGCGTAGCACTCGACTTCGCGGTCGCGGCGGCCGCGCAGCCGAACGCCGTGACCGACGAGCTGTTCGGGAAAATGAAAAAGCACTGGACCGAGACGCAGATCGTCGAAATTGCCGCCGTGGTCGCGATCAATGGCTTCCTCAATCGCTGGAACGATACGTTCGAGCCGCCGCTCGAGGAGGAGCCAGCCCGATTCGCGAAGAAGCATCTCGCGCGCCACTTCAAATAGCGAAGAACAAAAATGAAGCGCTCAGTGATTTTTCTTGCTTTTATTTTGTTCGGCGCAAGTCACATTGCGTACGGACAGGCTTATCCCAACAAACCCATCCGGCTCGTCGTGCCCTTCCCTGCGGGTGAGTCGATCGACGGCGTCGCGCGGCTGATTGGACAGCATTGGCAGACGGCTCTGGGCCAGCAAATCATCATCGATAACCGCGGCGGCGCAGGCGGCACAATAGGGACCGATATTGTCGCCAAGGCCGCTCCCGACGGCTACACGATTTCGTACGGCAATCTCGGACCGCTCTCGATCGGCCCCAACCTCTATCAGAAACTCGGGTACGACCTGTTCAAGGACCTGGCTCCCGTGTCGCAGGCAACGAACCTGCCGTTCGTTCTGTTCGCGAGCCCGTCGTTGCCGGTGAATTCGGTAACAGAGCTGGTGGCTTACGCCAAAGCGCATCCGGGAGAGCTCAATTTCGGCTCGACCGGCGTCGGCTCCGGCCTGCATCTGATCGGAGAGATGTTCAAAATGATTACGGGTATCAACATCGTGCACGTCCCGTACAAGGGAGTTGCGCAGGCGCTGCCCGAGATTATGGCCGGCAGACTACAACTCGCATTCAATACCATCCCCGCGTTTCTGCCGCACGTCAAAGCGGGAAGGCTGAAAGCATTCGTCATTACGGCGAACAAACGCTCGCCGCTGCTACCCCAGGTACCCGCGTGCACGGAAGTCGGGATGCCGGGGCTCGACGCCTCCGCCTGGCACGCCGTGGTCGCGCCCGCGGGGACTCCGCAAGAAGCTATCCGCAAACTGCAACAGACGCTGGCGAAGACGCTCGCTCTACCGGAAGTGCGTGAACAGTTGGCAGCCCAGGGCGCGGAACCCGTCGGCAGTTCGCCGGAGGATTTCGGCAAATTTCTGCGCGCCGAGTCGGACAAATGGGCCCGCGTCATAAAATCCGCCGGCGTGAAGGCCGAGTAAGCAGCGCAAAATCGCGAGGGCAGCCCGCTTCTACCCTGAATTCTGCATGAGCTCTGCGCCGTGCGCTCATGCCGCATTACCGGCTCAGTTGCCAGCTCACGCCGCGGCTTTTTCGTTTGCCGGATAATTGAGCTCGATCACCACGCCGCTTGGATCGTCGAGGAACACCTGGTGCAGATTCAGGTTGGGCACGGCGCGCTCGCGGAACGGAACGGCTTTTTTCTTCAGATGCGACACCATCCCCGCGACATCCGTCGCCGCGAAGGCGATGTGGTCGAAGGTGCCGGTGCCGCCCTGCAGGCTCGCCGTATCGCGATCGCCCAGATAGTCCTTGAGGCCCTGCGGATCGTTCGGATCGATGCCGATGATATGCACAATGGCGTTGTCATAGGAATCGTGACTGCCGTTGTACAGCCACAACCCCAGGAACTTGAACGGCGGGCGCGGACCCACGGAGAATCCCAGGACTTCCGTGTAAAACCGGCGCGTCGCCTCGAGATCCAAAGTGCGGATCGAATAGTGACTGAGCTTGTTGATGGCCATTCAATGCTCCCAGGATATGCAGCCTACAAGTGTAAACTCGCCCATGCCAGGCGATGAGCTTACTTCAACGCGATCGGATTGATCGGAGAGCCGACTGCACCGGTAATCGCCAGGGTCGGCGCGCAAAAGAGAAATTCGTAGACCTTGTCCTGCGCGCAGTCCGCCGCGAGGTCCTTGAGGTAGAAAATCTCGCCCATGGTGATACCGATCATGGGGATCACTATCCAATGCCAGGGCTGGAAGGCTTCGGTGCATTCGTTCGGACGCACTTCGCAGCCCCAGGTATCGCAGCAGATCGCCGCGATCTGCTTTTTGTGTATCCACTCGGCGGTCTCGAAGCGCAGTCCGGGGGCATCGCCGGCCGCATACGTGCCCCAATCGCCGCGTGCCAGGCAGTGCTCCATCTGACCCGTGCGCACGATCACGAAATCACCCGGCCTTACCTCCATGCCCTGCGCCCGCGCGCAGCCGTCGAGATCGTCGTTGCCGATGCCGTAACCATCCTCGAGGTAGTCCCCGCCCTTCCAGCGCGGAATGTCGAGCAG
>PLYS01000665.1 GCA_003153455.1 Betaproteobacteria bacterium
GCTCATCGCGTAGTTTTCCGTTGAACGACTCACAGTGGCCATTCTCCCAGGGGCTGCCGCGGCGTGGCTTACGAAACCCGTTTGCGTTTGTGCGCAACCAGCGCCATCAAGCGATTGTCGCGCCAGCGCGAACGCTCGCCCATTTGCGCGACGGGCAGTGCGGCGCGGCGTTCGGCATGGATGCGGGCCAGCAGTTCCGGATCCCAGTCGTTGCCGGCCTGCTCGCACGCCACGTCACGATAGGCTTTCCCGTAACGGGCCGCATAATCAATCACACCGCCCGGCGCATTCAGGTCGATGGTCTCGAATGGCCCCATGAACGACCAGCGCATGCCCAACCCATCCTTCATCACCTTGTCGAGATCCTCGATCGAGGCATAACCGCCGGCATACAGATTGAGCGCCTCATTGAGCACCGCACCCTGAATTCGATTGAGCAGAAAGCCGGTAATTTCCTTTTTCAGTAACACCGGCGTTTGCCCTGCTCGCGCGTACAGGTCGCGCGCGCGCTCGACAGCGTCTGGCGTGGTCCACGGCGCCGGCGCCAGTTCGACCAGAGGCACAAGATACGGCGGGTTGACCGGATGTCCCACCATGATGCGGCCGCGGCCCGCCAACGCGGCCGAAAACGACGACGCCGGAATCCACGAAGTTGAGCTGGCGAGGATGGTTTCGTGCCCCGTCAGGCGATCCATCTCGGCGAAAATCGCTTGCTTTGCCTCCAGGGTTTCGCGCACGTTTTCCTGCACCAGCGCGGCACCTTTCAGCGCTTCGGCCAGCGTGGCGGCGGGCGTGATGCGCCTCAGCACGGTGTCCGGAGTTTCGCTGATCAAGTCATGCTGCGCCAAATCGCTCACGTTGTCGCGCAACAGCGTCCGGCACGCGGCCAGCGTTTCCGGCGCGCTGTCGTGGATCGCCACGCTGCATCCGGCGCGCGCGAAGACGATGGCCCAGGCGCGACCGATCAGGCCGGCACCGACGATGCCGATTCGTTCATTCATTGCAGGTTTTGCCATGCGATTATTAACCGAGCTGCTCGACGTTACCGCAGACAGACAGGCTTTGACCGCTGATGCTCGCGCCTGCCGGCGAGCAGATGAATAAAATCTGATTCGCGATATCCTGGGCCGTGACCATCTTGCGGAGCGATACCTTGGCCAGCAGTTGCTGGCGCATGGCTTCATGCCCGATGCCGTAGGACGCAGCTTTGGCCGCGATCACGCGCTCCTGCCGCTCGCCTGCGACGATCCCCGGCAAAATGGCATTGACGCGGATACCGGCGGGCCCGAGCTCCATTGCCCAGGTTTTTGTCAGTCCGATCACTCCGAACTTGGACGCGGAGTAAGGCGAGCGCAACGGAAACCCGAGCCGCCCCGCCGCCGAAGACAAATTGACGATCGAACCGCCGCCCGCAGCCTTGAGCAGCGGCACCCCGCGCCGGGTACACAGGAACGGTCCAGTCAGATTGACCGCAATGGTTTGTTCCCAGGCGGCGAGATCGGTTTCTTCCACTTTGGCGGTCGGGCCGGCAATGCCTGCGTTGTTCACCAGCACGTCCAGCACGCCCCAGCGCGCTTTTAGAGCATCAAACATGGCGTCGACCTGCGCCGCATTGGCCACGTCGGTACGGCTCTGGCTGACGCTAGGCAGGCGAGTACTGGCGTCGGCCAGAAACGCTTCGTTGATGTCGCAGATATGCACCTGCGCGCCGGCAGCCACGAACCCCTCGGTGATCGCAAACCCNNCGTCGTTGAGGATGTGGCTCTGGCCATAGAAGGCATTGACTCGCTCAAGCGTAGCAGCAGGGGCGGCCTGTCCCTGGCTTCGCCCCGTGACCTGCCCGGTGACCCGCGGCGTACCGGAGCGGGTGTGAAAGTCCTCCACCCGCTCGTCGGCGCGCGCTTGATCCAGGGTACTTGCCATCAAAATGTTGTCCTGGTTCATGACGGTCACCTGTAGCGATAAGCCGCGTACGCGGTCGATGTTGTGCTCAACAATCAGCCCCCGAATATAGCAGACGAGCGTCTTGATCAGGCGCGGCACGCGTTCGCGCATTGCCGCGAGCATCATTATCTCCCGTCGATTGTCCAATGCCTGACCTGTTTGCAGACGCGCCTTCAGAGTCCGAGATAGGCATCGCGTAAAAGCTTGTCGTTCTTTACCTCCTTGCAGGGGCCAGAGAGCACGACTCGGCCGCGGTCCAGTACATAGGCGCGATCGGAGAGCGCCAGCGCTTTGCCCACAGCCTGCTCGACCAGCAGGATTGCCTGACCTGCGATCTTGAGCTGGCCGAGAACCGCATAGACCTGGCCCACAATCTGTGGAGCGAGGCCAAGCGAGGGCTCATCGAGCAAAAGTAGCTTCGGGGACCCCATGAGCGCGCGGCCGATCGCGAGCATCTGTGCTTGGCCGCCAGAGAGATTGCCGGCAGCGTGTTCGAGCCGCGGCACGAGGGCCGGGAACAGAGAAAGCACGCGCTCGAGATTGACGGTGAACGAGGCCTGGGCCCGCAACGGATAGGCACCCATCTCGAGGTTCTCGCGAACGGTCAGCGAGGCGAGCATGCCGCGCCCCTCAGGTACATAGCCCATGCCGCGATGCGCAGGGACGAAAGCTTTGGCTCCGGTGAGACGCCGCCCAAGAAACTGGACGCTGCCGCCCCAGAGCGGAAGCTGTCGCATGATCGCACGCAGCATGGTCGATTTCCCGGCCCCGTTTGCGCCGAGCACGCAGACAGTCTCACCTTTGCTGACGGAAAGATCGACGCCGTGGACAACCTCGACACCGTCGTAGCCGGTTCTGATGCCCGAAACTTCAAGCATGAAAAACCTCGGTTACGGCGGTGCTCTCCCCCTCGGCGCCGAGATACGCCTCGACGACACGCGGATCGCGAATCACCGCCGCTGGCTCGCCTTCGGTCACGATCTGCCCAGCATCCATCACCACGAGATGACGGCTAAGTCGCCGGATCACGTCCATCAGGTGCTCAACCACCAGGAAGGTGACGCCATTTCGGGCAAGATGCTCGATGGCGCCTTGCACGACCTCGAGTTCGGTGAGCGAGAGCCCGGCCATCAGTTCATCGAGCAACACTAGACGGGGGTGGAGCATAAGCACGCGGAGGAAATCGAGCAGCTTGAGATGTCCGGTCGGCAGCTTGCGCGGGGAGAGTTCGGCCACCTCCGCAAGGCCAAGGAGTTCCAGTTTGTCGCGCGCCTCCCGTCGTGCTTCGGCGACCGAGAGGCCGCGGCAGAGACCGCCCACCATGACACCTTCGATGCAGGTGAGATCGAGAATCGGGTGGGGACGCTGGAAGGTACGAACCAGCCCGGTCCGCGCCCGCTCGGCAGTAGAAAGCCCGGCGAGGCTGCGTCCGGCGAAGCGCACGGCGCCGGCACTGGGCGGGTAGACCCCGGTCAGCACGTTGATGAGCGTGCTCTTACCGGCACCGTTCGGCCCGATCAATCCAACAATGCCGCGGTCCTCGATGGCGAAGGTGACATCGACGAGTGAACGGACAGCGCCAAATGACTTCGCGACGCCGTCGAGTTCGAGAAGAATTGTCATGCGCTCCCCGCCGCAAAACGCCCCTTGGATCGGCGCGCGGCCGCTTGCCACAGCCGCTGGGCGACGAAGCAGAGTCCGCGCGGGTCGGTCATCACAATGGCGACTACGGAGAATCCAAGGATCATCACATCCCAACCGCCGGCCGCGCCAAAATAGGCATTCGCCACGGCGTCGATCGTCTCGTAGAAGATCGCGCCAATGATCGGGCCTACGAGAAATCCGGTTCCACCGACCACCGCGATCAGCGCAATCTTGATCGAGAGCGTAAGGCCGGCGAGAAAGTTCGGGTCGGCGAAGCCAATAAAGAATACATAGAACACGCCGCCAAGTGCCGTAAGTACGGCGCTTAGGCAGAAGGCGAGCACCTTGATCCAAGCGACTCGGACACCTGCGGCGGCCGCGGCTTCCTCGCTGCTCTTGATTGCGGCAATGTAGTAGCCGAGCCGGCTGCGCTTGATCATGTCCAGGAACAGCGTCACCGCTGCCAGTAGCGTTATGGCAATCAGGTAATAGGCGCGCACATTGGTGAACTCGAGCTTCTCCGGTGCGTCCTTGGCGAAGGAAATGGCAATCCCGCTCGGCCCGCCGGTCAGCCCTTCAAAGTGAAGGATGAGCGAAAGAACGACTGCGCCCGCCGCCAGGGTCGCAAGCGAGAAATACGGGCCACGTAGCCTCAGTGTCGCCGCCCCGATCACCGACGCAAGCGCTACCGCCGCGGCAATGCCGAGTAGCGCCCCGAGCAGCGGTGGCACATCTGCCTGCTGGAACAGGAGGACGGTAACGTAGGCGGGGATGGCGACGAACATCGAATGGCCAAGCGAGATGTTGCCCGAGAGTCCGCCGAGCACATTCCAACTCTGCCCCCAGAGCGCGAGGAAGGCGGTCGCGGTCGCGACGCTCACCAGATAGTTGTTCTGCAGCGACACGCCGCCCGCGGCAACGAGAGCCCAGAGCACCAGGATGACGAGCGCGCGCTTCATAGCGTTCGCTGGCCCTTGGTGAACAGACCCTGCGGCCGCAGCAGCAGCACCGCCAAGAATAGTATGTAGATCGCCGCGGTCGACAGATCGAGATCTAGGTACGATGCGGTTAGCGACTGCATGACCCCCAGGAGCAGCCCGCCGAATACGGCACCCACCACGCTGCCAAGTCCGGCAATGACGATGGCGAGGAAAGCGATCACCACGAAATTCTGCCCGACATTCGGAAAGGTGAAGTGGTAGGGGATCAGAAGCGCGCCGGCCAAACCAACAAGGCCGGTCGCGATCGCGGTCGAAACCATGTAGACGCGGCGTGCGTCAATTCCCAGCATCTCCGCCGTCTCGACGTTTTCGGCGACGGCACGTGCACTCTTGCCGAACCGGGTCGCCCGCAGCACCCAGGCCATGATGACCGTTACCCCGATTGCTACGGCAAACGAAATAGCCGGGCCGATCTGGAAGTAGATGCCGCCCAAGTGCAGCGCCGCGCCATTGATCGGGTTAGGCACCATTTTGAAGTCGGAGCCACGTAGCACCTGCGCGAGGCCCTGGGCGCCAATCGAGAGGCCGATTGTGAGAAGGATCTGCGGCGATTCCCCAAAATGGGCGGCACGATCGAGTAGCAAAAGATAGAAGGCAGAGCCGATGACCGCCATGATCAGCATGGTCGGCACCGCGACCCAGTAGATGCCCAGCAAGCCCGGCGGGAGCGCCAAGCTGGCGAGGCTGAGCGCCACGTACATGCCCGCCATGAGAAATTCGCCATGAGCGAAGTTGACGAGCCTCATCACCCCAAACATCAGATTCAGGCCCACGGCGACAAGCGCGTAGACGCCGCCTATCAGGAGTCCGTTGACGATGGATTGGGTGAGCACGTTAGTAGGCAAGAATCATCGGTGCACCCAGGACGAAAGCCGTCTCCCACCCCGCGCGCTGCGGTCTTGCTCGAAAACTAGGGCTTCACCACCTGCGACGTCGCGACGCTTTCCGGGAAGACGGTGTGCGGAACGCCACCCTGCCACTGAATCATGACCGGCTGGACGTGCCGATTGGCGCCGTTCGCATCGAACCCGACCTGGCCCGGCTGCATGATTGAACCACCGCCGTTATTCAAGTCGATAGCAGCCAGCGCGTCGCGCACCTTGGCCGGATCGGCAGACTTCGCAGCCTCGATCGCCGCCGCGAGGACCGATACCCCGGCATAAGCCTCGCCAGCCTGCTCCGGCATGAACGTGCCATAGGCTTTGGCATAGCGTTTGGTGACTTGAACCAGCTTGGGATCGGCATTGACGTTCTTCGAGTCGAGGTTCCACGAGGCCACGCTGGTGAGGCCATTCACCTTATCACCGAGCGACTGCCCAATCGGGGGCCAGATGAAGCCGGCGCCACCACCGATCACAAGCACGTGGCTATTCGCGCTGCGCAGAGCCGTCAGGATCAGGCTGGAATCAGTAATGTAGGACACAGGAAACAGCACCTGCGCGCCAGACTGTTCAATTTTAGAGACCAGCGGGCTTGCATCGGTAATGTCGCCCGGGTAGGCCGAATTGAGCACGATCTGCAGCCCCGCCTTCTCGGCGAGCTGCTCGACGCCCTTTTTGGTTGCAATCCCATACGGATTATTGACGTAGAGAATCGCCGCTTTGGTGATCCCCATCTTGTACTTCATGTTGAGGAACTTCAGAAATTCGACCTGCTGGTTGCCGAAGGCCGAACCCTTGGGCGCGATCTGGAACAGATAGCCGCCGTTAGTAGGTGTCACCAGCGTGTCGCTGATAGCCGATGTGATGACTGGTACATGGTGCTTGACGAAGGCCGGCAGCGCCGCAGTCGTGAGCGGGGAAAGAGCGAGGCCATAGGCGCCCGCGAGCTTATTCTGGGACAACACGCGTTCGGACGTATTGATGGCGCCCTGCGGGTCGTTGGTCGCATCCGCGATGATGAGGTTGAGCTTGGCTCCGCCGAGCGTCTTAATTCCGCCCGCGTCGTTCACATCCGCGACCGCGAGTTTTGCCGCGTTAACGGCCTGCTCGCCGACGCTGGCATTGGGCCCCGAGAGCGGCACGATAATGGCGATATCGATGTTGTCAGCGGCGTACGCACTACCGTTGCTGATGGCGACGGCGAGGATCGCGGCGCCGGCAAGTGCCAGTACGGAAAAACGGTTATTATGCATGAGGACTCCTCCAGAGCGGAGCAGTGGTCTGCTCTCTAGTACGACGGGCGTTTTCGCAGTCGGAATATACGCCGAGAAAATTGAACGCACAACTGCGATCTCAGTAGTAGATGCCATTTTTCGCTATCCCGCCTAACTATGGGATTTGTGACCAAAATTTTGATGGCGAAGCTGCGATCGCAGTTATAATCTGCGCATTACACTCTGGTCAGGCATCGATGTCGCCACGTCCAAAACACGACCCCATTCGCGCCACCCTGCGCGACCGCGCCTACGACGGTCTGCGCGATCTCTTGATCGCAGGCCAATTGGCCCCCGGGGAGAAGCTTTCCGTGCGCGAGTTGGCGTCAGGGCTCGATATGTCGCCAATGCCGGTGCGCGAGGCCGTCCAACGGCTCGTCGCCGAGCGCGCGCTCGAGGTTCGTCCACAGAGCGCCGTGCGCGTCCCGCTTATGACGCGTGCGCACTTCGTCGAGTTGACGACGATCCGCTTTAATCTGGAAGGCATGGCCGCGCAGACCGCGGCGGGCGAGATCACGCCGGTCGAGCTCGCGCGTGTGCGTCGGTATCACGAGCGCTTCCGAAAATCGGCACGCCGCACGAGGCCCAATGCCTCAGTGGTGATCCGCGCGAACCAGCAGTTGCATTTCGCCGTCTACCAATGCGCGCGGATGCCGACGCTGCTGCGGTTGATCGAAACGCTTTGGCTGCGGATCGGTCCGGTTCTGATATTCGATCTGCGCTCCAGTCCTCGCCGGCTTCACACTCTAGCCGCCCATGACTGCCATGAGCATCTCGTCACTGCCCTCGAGCACCGAGACGGCGATGCGGCGCGCCGCGCGCTCGTTAGCGACATCGAAAGCGCAGCCGCATACATCCTGTCGCTCGACCGATTGCCCGGCACCGCATAACACTGACAATGGAGTTGAAGAGGGCTGCGCGCGGCGGTGGTGGGGAGCTATCGATCAATGAGATGCAATCGCTTGCCTCGCGCTGGTCACCGGTTCCCGGCCATTGCGTATAGCTCCGAGTCCGCTGTTCGCAAAGCTATCGCGACGAGGAGGAGGTGATCATCGAGCAAAGCGTGTGCGTCAGCCCGGAGACTATTTGCCCTCGGCGCGCCAGCTTTCCAGAAAGTAAATGAAGGCCGCCCGGTACGGGCCTCGAGTCGGCATCACAGGTATATCTTATGGGTGGCCCAACTCCTGTGCCGAGTTACTGCCGTAAAGCGAGTAGCTCCGAGCCAGGTCACTATTGATGATGCCCCAACTTATTCGTGAATCCCTGCACATTAGCCGCGGGAGACTATTTCGATCGCGCCCGTTGTTCCATTAATCCGCACCCGATCCCCCGTCTGGAGGATGTCCCGAGGATTGCCTTCCAGTCCGTCTACGATCGGAATCTGCACCTTAAAAAACGCCTCCGCCAGCAGCGCGCACATCACGATCATGGGTTCGCTCTTCACGTTCACGATGGCCGCCGGGGCGCATCCGTTCCTCACGGCCTCGAGAAAGATGCCGGGGGTCCCCGTGGATCCCCGACCATAGGGGAAGAAGAAAACCTTGCCCTTCAGCGAGGTTCCGCACAGATCGTGTCGCTTGTCGATTACCGTGCCCGTTTGCGGATCGATGCCCTGCCAGAATCCGAAGGGCTGGTTTGAGACCACCGCCTCCCCTTCGAAATCCCCCGGGGCGCATCCTTTGCCTTGAAGCATCTCGTGCGGCAAACTCATTGCTTTTCCACCCGTCCTGTGAGTGCCGCCTCGATGCATGCTTCGGTGCTGGTGAAGACGCACTCCGCGCCGACCGTAGTCGGTGTGTAGTAGGCAAACTTTCCCGAGTCGGTGACCAGCCGGCGAAAGCCCCAGGCGCCCAGGGGACAGTCGTTGTGGCAGGTGCCAACCATCAGTTTCGCCCCTGCCTGCTCGATCGTCTCGACATAGCCCATCTTTCGGGCCATGTCCTCGACCACTGTGTTGGCGCAGATCCAGAGCTCGGTCCCGGTGTGGACCTGCTTTCCTCGAAGCAGCGTAGCGTATCGTCGCATCTGATCAATGGAGGCGTGCGGACAACCGACGCCGACCACGTCCACGTCGCCCCTCTCTCCTGTGCTCATCTGCTCCATGGTGAGGACTATCTCCCGCCGACCGACGACTATACGCTCGGCCGGTGGGCGAGCGCCGAATGCCTCCTCCAGCGTGCGGGCCTCGGGTGTGACACCTACCATGTGATAGAGCGCGACCGATCCGCTGGCCGCGGCCGCCGCCCCAAAGGCTTTCAACTGATCGAAGGTCGCGTGTTGAATGCCGGTGACGACGGGAATCCGGTCGCCTGTCCTCTGCCCGACCAAGTAGCCGAGGACGGGGAAAAAATGATCCTCAAAGCTGTCGGAGAGGTCGGCGGCCAGCTCGAAGAGCACCTCGCCTCGACGGCACTCTGGCAAGTGCAGACCGAATCGAGGCACCCGGCCGACGAGAGCGGCGCAGACATCAACGTACGCGGCCATCCGGTTGGTCCGCGCGCCGATGACCGAGTTGGCAAAGACCACGGCACTCGATTCCGACCAACCGAGGTCCTCGCCGAATCTTGGCACATTGAATGTCGTATAAGGGGTGCATGTCCAAGTCGGGATCACGCCCATCCGGCCGAGCAACTCTGCGATCTTGATCTGCCGCTCGGCATAGTTTGCGGGCGTCTTGAACTTCCGCCAGCGGGCGAAGTCGATGGAGCCAGGGTCGCAGGTTGTGCGCACCTTTACTGTTGCACCTTGTTCGACGAGCTGGCCGTAGATCTCGATTCCGGCTTCTCCAGCGATCTGATATGAGGAGCCCACAATATGGGCGCTGGCGATCTCTACCATGCGGTCGGCACCGTATGCGTCCCCCAGCTTAGCCAAGATGCTGAGGGCGATCCGCTGTGGCTCTCCAAACGCCCCGTCTATGATCCGGCGTTCCTCGTCGGTCAAATGCATATACTCTCTCGCTGTGTGTACCGAAAATTCGATTCAGAACGACGCGCCTCAAAAGCGGATGCCCTAGAACGACAGATCAGAAATTCACCTTGTCGCCGCCTTTGAGCGAAAGGATTTCGCGTTTTGGTTTTCTTGTCGCCGCTGGTCATCATATTCCCTAACGCTGATTTGTTTGATAAAGTTGACCTGCCAGTGAATTTCCATGCAGCGGTAATATGATCCTGTGCCCACTTCTTGTTAAGATAAGGATTCATCTTCATCAAAATGCGTTCAAGTTTAACGTACGGCATGGCCCGATCCCCCGGGAGCAATCACATGGTATCGAACCCCCTTCCAATCCTCCGGCACCTTCACAATACCATCAATCCCCGAGGATGATCCGTCATCGCAGAAGCCATCGCTGAAGGTTTACAAGAACCGGCTGATGCAGGCATGATGAAGCATGACAGCACGGTATGATATCAAATCTGAGGATAACGGCTGGACGGTGTACGACACAACCACAGGCCTGTCAGCGGAAGTTAACGGGTGTATTCAAGTCGGCCTTTCCCTTGATGACGCCGACGACCTCGCTGACCTGTTGAACCGTTTGAATATCGAGCAATCGGCCGCTGTGTCGCACTGAAGGCGACGAAGTCTTATTTTGAATGGTCAGACCGAAATTGCCCAGAATATTGTTCGCTGGAATGCTCCAAAATTATTGGAGAGGCC
>PLYS01000224.1:0-279 GCA_003153455.1 Betaproteobacteria bacterium
GCCGCGGCTATAAATTCTCGACCTACGCGACGTGGTGGATACGCCAGGCGGTCACCCGCTCGATCGCCGATCAGGCGCGCACGATCCGCCTCCCGGTGCACATAATCGAGACCATCAACAAGATGAACCGCATTTCGCGCCAGATCCTGCAGGAAACCGGGCAGGAGCCCGACCCCGCGCTGCTCGCCGAGAAAATGGAAATGCCCGAGGAGAAAATCCGCAAGATACTCAAAGGTTCCAAGTGGCCGATCTCCATGGAGACGCCGATCGGCGACGACG
>PLYS01000224.1:348-6646 GCA_003153455.1 Betaproteobacteria bacterium
CAAGCTGCGCCACCCGTCGCGTTCGGAACGCCTGCGCAGCTTCCTCGACCAGGACAAATAGTCGCAATGGGCAGCCTCACGTCGTGAGCGTGGCGCTCCAAGGGTTGTTCCAAGGAGCTTGTGCACTGGAATGCCTCCGCTAGGATTTTATTTGGCAAGGTTCTCTGGAAGAGTAAACTTGGTGCCGCATTTGGGGCATCGAGGGCTGTCAATTAGTGACGTCCCGGCTTTCCCTCCAAAGATGCCACCAAGGATTGCTCCGGGAATCGTGCCGGCAATGGCGCCCAAAGGGCCAGCAACTATGCCAATCTTGGCTCCCAATGCTGCTCCTGCTCCCGCTCCCCCAAGGCCGCCTACAACTTTTCCTGTGTCCGTTACTTCATGCTTAAAAACGAAGCCACAACTCGGACAATTAACAAAGGCATATTTCTTTTCGGGTGCCGCACTGTTGTTATCCATTGCCCAATTCCCCGAGAGTGGAAAAATATCTTGTTTGATAACACACAAACCTGATGAGAGAGATAAGCATTGCGGAAGCGGTAAACAGGAGAATATTCGGCGCGGTTAAGGCTATAAACATGGCATCGAATGGGACCTTAAACGAAGATGTAATTCAACACATTACGGGACTGTGTTAGTTGGTGCCCGTGCGCACAGCGCCGCGACTTTTTAGGAACGTGATCGCCTGCGACAACTCATAGTCGCTTTTGGCCACAACCTCCCCGGGTTCCGGTTTGGTGTCTTTCTCGTCCACGTCTTTCGGGCGCGGCGCCGGTGTGAAATTAAAAGTATTGCCGGTCGGTGCGACGGCCACGGGCGCCTTGTCCTCGGCACGATCGTTGGTGAGGTGCTTAATAAGATCGGCCTCACGCAACTTGAGGTTGGCGTCGCTGCTGGTGCCGTCGTCGAGCGCGATATCGGGGACTATGCCCTTGGCCTGAATCGAGCGGCCATTGGGCGTGTAGTAGCGCGCAGTGGTGAGCTTGATCGCGGTGCCGTTGCCAAGCGGCAGTATGGTCTGCACCGAGCCCTTGCCGAACGTTTGCGTACCCATGATCACCGCACGCTTGTGGTCCTGCAGGGCGCCGGCGACGATTTCGGAAGCCGATACGGAACCGCTGTTGACGAGCACTACCATCGGCACGTTTTTTATTGCGGGTGGTAAATTGGCGAGATAGTCTTTCTTGACCCCGCCGAGCAGGTAGTTCTCGGGGCTCGCGGTGAGGTACATTTTTGCATCCTCGGTGCGGCCGTCGGTGTAGACCACCAGCAAACTTTTCGGCAGGAACGCAGCCGATACCGCGACCGCATCATTGAGCAACCCGCCCGGGTCGTTGCGCAGGTCGAGCACGATGCCGCGCATTGGTCCCCGGTTCTGTTTGAAGACGGTTTGGATCGCATTGGCGAGCGTCTCGCCGGTGTGTTCCTGGAATTGCGTGACACGGAAATAGGCGTAGCCTGGTTCGAACAGCTTCGATTTCACGCTCTGGAGCTTGATCACGGCGCGCGTCAGCGTAACGACGATGGGCTTGGATTCGCCCTTGCGCACGATAGTAAGAGTAATCGGGGTGTTGGGCTTGCCGCGCATGCGCTTGACCGCATCGTTGAGCGTCATGCCCTTAACCGAGCTTTCGTCGAACTTGACGATCAGGTCGCCCGCCTTGATGCCGGCGCGCGATGCCGGTGAATCGTCGATCGGAGAGATGACCTTGACGAAACCGTCTTCCATGCCGACTTCGATGCCCAGCCCGCCGAACTCGCCCTGCGTGCTGACCTGCAGTTCGCGGAACTCGTCCTGGTCGAGATAGGCCGAATGCGGGTCGAGTCCGGCGAGCATGCCGGTGATGGCTTCGGTGATGAGCTTCTTGTCTTCGACCGGATCGACGTAGTCGCTCTTGATGCGGCCGAACACTTCGGTGAACGCGCGCAATTCTTCAACCGGCAGCGGTCCCAGCGCTTCGCGCTGTGCAACGGCAGAGAAGTTGAGCGAAATCATTACGCCCAGGCTTACGCCAAGCATGATTAATCCTAGTCGTTGCAGTTTAGTACGCATTTCAAACTCCTAAAAAACCATGCCGCCAGTACAGAAAACAACAGGCTGATACCGCTTCCGGTTACTGTTAATTACCTCGGCGGCGATAGGTACGGTTGGCATTGTCACTGTGGTATCAGGCGAACGGTTCTATCAACTTAACACCGCTATGAATAGAAAAAGCCGACACGTGGGCGAGACTGTCGCTGATGAAGGGCAATTCCGATCAGATCACGTCGAGTGCGGTACTCAGGTAGGTGGCCCATATGTGGGCTGACCAGTCAGCTCTATTGGTCGAGTCGCGCGTTGGCGTCCACGACTGCGAGCGCCGTCATGTTGACGATGCGCCTGACCGTGGCAGTCGGCGTCAAAATATGCGCGGATTTGGCCACCCCGAGAAGGATGGGCCCGACGGTCACGTTGTCGCCCAGCGTCTTGAGTAAATTGAAGGAGATGTTGGCTGCATCCAGGGTTGGCATCACCAGCAGGTTGGCGCGGCCTCCCAAGCGCGAGTTGGGAAAGAGCGCTTGGCGGATATCGTCCGACAGCGCCGCATCGGCGTGCATCTCGCCGTCCACCTCGAGTGTCGGTGCCTGTTCTTGAAGCAGAACCAGGGCGTCGCGCATTTTCTGGGCGGCTGGAATATCGGAAGTGCCGAAGCTCGAGTGAGACAGGAGCGCTACCTTCGGCGCGATACCGAAACGGCTTACCACCTCCGCCGCGAGGATAGTCATCGCTGCGATTTCCTCTGCCGTTGGGTCCGGGTTCACGTAGGTATCGCAGATAAAGAGCGCGCCCTTCGGATGCAGGATCATGTTCATGGCGGCAGCGATATGGATGCCCGGCCTCAGCCCGATCACGTTCCTCACGTAGTGCAAGTGATTGCGGTAGAGACCCACAGTGCCGCAAATCATGGCGTCTGCACCACCTTGCCGTACCATCATGGCGGCGATCAAGGTCATGCGGCGCTGCATTTCCAGCTTTGCATCGTCCTGCGACACGCCTTTCCGCTGCATGAGGTCATAGTAAGCCTGCCAGTATTCCCGGTAATGGACATCCGCGTCCGGATTGACCAGTTCCACATCCTGGCCGGGATGGATGCGCAGCCCCAGCTCGGCGATGCGCGTGGCCACGACCTCTGGTCGTCCGATCACGATCGGTTTGGCCAAGCCCTCGTCCACCACCACCTGCACCGCGCGCAGCACTCGATCGTCCTCGCCTTCCGCGTACACGACACGTTTGGGGGCCTGCTTGGCCCGGGCAAACACCGGCTTCATGACCAGCCGGGAGTGGTAAACGAACTCATCCAGATTTTCGACATAGGCTGCCATGTTGGCAATCGGCGTCGTGGCCACACCGCTGTTCATCGCCGCCTGGGCTACCGCCGGGGCGATCTTGACAATAAGCCGTGGATCGAACGGCCTTGGGATGAGATAGTCCGGCCCGAATACCACCGTTGATTCGCCATAGACGGTAGCGACCACATCGGATTGCTCTGCCCTGGCGAGATCGGCGATGGCCTGCACTGCCGCGAGTTTCATTGCCTCGTTAATGGTTGTCGCGCCCACGTCCAGCGCGCCGCGGAATATAAATGGAAAGCACAACAGGTTGTTCACCTGGTTGGGATAGTCCGAGCGCCCCGTGGCGATGATCGCGTCATCGCGCACCGCCTTCACTTCTTCCGGCGTGATCTCCGGTATCGGATTGGCGAGCGCAAAAATGATCGGCCGATCGGCCATGCGCTTCACCATGGCTTGCTTAAGCACGCCACCGGCCGATAGTCCCAGAAAAATATCGGCGCCGCCGATCACCTCCGCGAGCGTGCGCGCGGAGGTCTTCTTCGCGTAGCGCGCTTTGTTTGGATCCATTTGCTCAGCGCGGCCCTCGTAGACCACCCCGGCAATATCAGTGACCGTGATGTTCTCCATCTTCACGCCGAGTGCCACCAGCATGTCAAGGCACGCCAACGCTGCCGCGCCGGCGCCGGAGGTCACCAGCTTCACTTGCGCGATGTTCTTGCCGACCACGCGCAATGCGTTGACCACGGCGGCGCCGACGATGATCGAGGTGCCGTGCTGGTCATCGTGAAACACCGGGATTTTCATCCGTTCGCGGAGCTTCCGCTCGACGTAGAAACACTCGGGGGCTTTGATGTCTTCCAGGTTGATACCGCCGAAGGTGGGCTCCAGCGCAGCGATGACCTCGACCAATTTTTCCGGGTCGAGTTCGTTGACCTCGATATCGAACACATCGATGTTAGCGAATTGCTTGAACAGCACCGCCTTGCCTTCCATTACGGGCTTGGCCGCCAGCGGACCGATGTTGCCCAGCCCCAACACTGCCGTGCCGTTGGTAATCACAGCGACGAGGTTGCCCCGCGCGGTCAGATTGCGAACGTGCTTGGGGTCATCGACGATTGCTTCGCATGCGGCGGCCACCCCCGGTGTATAGGCGAGCGCCAGATCCCGCTGTGTCGCGAGCCCCTTGGTGGGGACGACTTCGATCTTTCCTGGCTTGGGCAGCCGGTGATATTCGAGCGCAGCTTGATTCAGGTTCTTGTCCACGAGTCTCCTTCGATAGACTGTCCGGTAAAGATCACTGTGAATCCAGGGACAACGGTTCGATCGATCGTGAGATTCAGGTCCAAAGAGGAAACTGACCTTGAGGCCGCAATCGCTGTTGGTGATGCGATCCTTGCGTGATCTTTGATCAAGCGTAAAGTCACGACGCGTGGATGTGCTTGTCAGTAGGACGGGCAGGCCTTGGACCCGGTGTAAAAAGTGCGCCAGTGTACGCCAAACGCAGGAAGATGGTGGAGGTTCTGACGTCGAAATACGCGTAGATGCCTACGATATAGGTTGGCAAGAACGAGTAACGGCTCCAATGCCTCTTTCTTGTTTGGATCGACGTCAGTCTCGCTGTGCGGGTTTCCATAAGGTGTCAGGTGCCGGGTTATTGCGAAACGGAATGATAATTAAATTATAATTTAAATTTCATTGAAAAGGTATATTATACAAATATGATTCTAATAGTCGCCACTATTATTATTTTGCTGACCGCGGCGATATCTGCCATGAACCGGGCACTCCTTGGCGAAATCCTCCATCCTATTACCTGCGACCGACTTCTCTCCAGACAAGAGGCCTCTGGTTTTGATGAATTGTAGTGCCCCCTCTTATCGCAAGAGGAGATAGACCATGTACAAGCACAAGCGCGAACGTATGACTGCAATCAGGGTTGCGGCGATAACCATAAGCGACCAGCAGATCGAGGCAGTAAGTTTCGGCAGGGAGAAACCGGTCTGCGAGCAGCACGACGAGGATTGCCGGTCGCGCAACCGGCGTGACGACCTAAAGTACCGCACCAAATAAAGCTGCTCCGAAGAACCAGAAGCTCAAAAATTGGATCGGAGACATCGCCGCAATGTGCAAGCCCGTCCCGCAGTAATCACCGGTGGTCGGCCGCGCGGCGAGTGGCCGCTGCGCCAGATTCCTCGTAATTTGCGGCACGTCAGAAGCCGCAAGCTACTCCCACTCGCCGATGCCCCCGGCGTTCTTGCGCTAGAATTGCGCGCCTGTCTTCCTGCTTCGCCAAAGCGGACGTTTTCCGCTGCTGCTGCCGCTGATCAGCCCGCATAACAACATCAACATCAATAATGGCCTTCTCTTCTCTGCTGACGGGCACGCTTCTGATGGCTGCTTGCTACGGAGCAGGGGCGCTTTCGTCCCTGCTGGCCCGGTGGTCGGGCCGGCTCGCGCTTGGAGTGGGTCACCTGGCCGCGCTTGCGGGGGCCGTGGCAGGCCTCGGCGTTTCGCTCGGCGTGCTCCTCGGCGACCCGGGCCGCACGCTGACCCAACCGCTTCCGGACCTCTTCCCGTTCGCTCGGCTCTCGCTCGCGGTGGACGGGCTCTCGGCCTTCTTCCTGCTCGTCATCTCCCTCGTGGCCATCGCGGCGGCCATCTACGGTCCGGCCTACCTCCGGGCGCACTCGCCCGACGCGGGGCCAGCGCGGCAGGCGGCGCAGGTGCTCGCCCTGAATGTGTTCCTGGGATGCATGGCGTTCCTCGTCTGCGCTGGCGACGCGCTGACCTTCCTCCTCTGCTGGGAAGGCATGACGCTCGCCAGCTACGTCCTTGTCGTCTCCGACGACCGGGATGGCGAGAACGCGCGGGCGGGGCTCCTCTACATGGTGATGACCCACGGCGGGACGGCCCTGCTCCTCGTTGCATTCCTTGCCTTGACCGAGCGGGCCGGGGCATTCGACTT
>PLYS01000623.1 GCA_003153455.1 Betaproteobacteria bacterium
GTCAATTCGGTAATGCGCGCCGACAGTAAAGCAACCTGTACTTCCGGCGAACCGGTATCGGATTGCTTGCGCTGGTATTCCTTGACGATCTTGGCTTTTTGCGTGCCGCTTGTTGCCATTACATATCCCCACTTGCAAAGTTTGCCATTTTAACCTGTTATTCGTACCTTTCTCAAGCAATTCTAGAGGCTTGCAGATCTTGGCCGGAATCGCCGGCAGCCTCTGAGACGGGCGTTGCCACCAAGCGCCTGGGTACCAGACATCCGTCCGGCCGGATCTCACCCAGCCCGAGAAATCGCCGGTTCTGGTCGTAGAGCCGGATCAAGCCGGGGCTTCCCACGTTCTTAATCGGGCTAGTCTGGCCCGTCACCATGCGCCGTACCAGATCTGCCTCGAGCAGCAATTCGGGCAGCGCGGACAACAGGCTATCGACCGGCAGCAGGCATGTCAGCCGTTGTGCCGCCGGCAGCGCCTCGAGCCGATCCAGCGTCACCGCACGCCTCAAGTCGAATGCGCCTACCACTACTCGCCGCAGGCCGGCGAGCGTTGCCCCACAGCCGAGAGCACGGCCAATGTCTTCGGCAAGCACGCGAATATAGGTGCCTTTGCTGCAGCGCACGCTGATCTGCAGCCGCTCCGCAGCATAGCGATGCAGGGTGATGCTATGGATGGTAATGGTGCGCGGTGTGATCGCCAAGGTCAGTCCGGCACGCGCATAAGCATAAAGTGGCTTGCCATCGCGCTTCAGCGCGCTATACATCGGTGGCGTTTGCTCGATGGTTCCGGTGAACCGCCGCAGCACCGCAGCCACCTGTTCGCGGGTGACCGCGACGATCGGGCGTGAAGTCACCTCACCCTCGGTATCACCGGTGGTGGTCGTCACGCCCAGCAAAATTTCCGCATCATAGCTTTTGTCGGCACCAAAAGTGCCCGTAGAAAATTTGGTGGCCTCGCCCAGACAAACCGGCAGCAAGCCGCTGGCGAGCGGATCGAGCGTGCCGACATGGCCGGCCTTGGCGGCGTGTAGCAATCGCTTGACGCTTTGGAGCGCACGATTCGACGTTATCCCGAGCGGTTTGTCGAGCAGCAGCACGCCGTCGACCCGCTGCGGCAGAATCGCGGACTGCGTCAAAGTTTCGCTCCTGACAAAATCAGCGGCGTCTTTTCTTGCCGCGATCAGCTGCACCCACTGCTTCATCGATCAGCTGCGACAAGCGCATGCCCCGCTCGACTGATTCGTCGTAGATGAAATGCAACTGAGGAATGCCGCGCAGCTTGATGCGCTGGCCGAGTTCATGTCGCAAAAAACCTGCGGCATGGTTGAGGCCGGCCGCCGCTGCCGCAATCTGGTCGACGGTGCCGAGCGCCGTAAAAAACACCTTGGCATGCGCATAGTCGGCGCTGACCTCGGCGTCGGTCAAGGTCACCATGCCGACGCGCGGGTCCTTGACCTCGAGCCTGATCAGATCCGCGAGTTCACGCTGGATCTGCACGGCAATGCGCAGCGTGCGGGAATAGTCGCGGGGCATGGCAACTTCAGGATTGAGGGTCGAGGTACTAGGAGTGAGAGGAAAACCAGTCTCGATCCTCAATCCTTGATCCTATAGCGTTCTAGCGACTTCGACGACTTCGTAGACTTCGATCTGGTCGCCAACCTTGATGTCGTCGTAGTTCTTGATCGACAAGCCGCACTCGAAACCGGCCTTGACTTCCCTCGCGTCGTCCTTGAAGCGCTTCAGCGAATCGAGTTCACCGGTGTGGATTACCACGTTGTCGCGCAACACGCGGACTTTCGCGCCACGACGCACCAGCCCCTCCAGAACCATACAACCGGCTACGGTGCCGACTTTCGAGATTTTGTAAACCTCGCGCACCTCGATCAGGCCGAGTTGGCTTTCTTTCCGCTCCGGCGCCAACATGCCTGACAGCGCGGCCTTCACGTCATCCACCGCTTCGTAAATGATGTTGTAATAGCGGATGTTAATGCCACTGTGCCCGGCCAGCCTGCGCGCCATGGCATCAGCACGCGTATTGAAACCGATCACCGCCGCTTTCGATGCCAGCGCGAGATTGATGTCCGATTCGGTAATTGCGCCAACGGCGCAGTGGACGATGTTGACCCTAACCTCGTCGGTCGACAGCTTCTGCAACGCATGCGACAGCGCCTCATACGAGCCCTGCACATCAGCCTTGATGATCACCGACAGCGTCTTGACGCCGGCTTCGCCGAGCTGGTCGAACATGTTTTCGAGCTTGCTCGACTGCTGCTGCGCAAGCTTGACGTCGCGGAACTTGCCTTGCCGGAACAGCGCGATTTCGCGCGCCTTGCGCTCGTCGCCGAGCACCATGACTTCCGATCCCGCAGCCGGCACATCCGATAATCCCTGGATCTCGACCGGAATCGACGGCCCCGCGTTGTCGACTACGTTGCCGGTTTCATCGAACATGGCACGCACCCGGCCGAACACGGCACCCGCCAGTACGATATCGCCGCGCTTGAGCGTACCGGACTGAACCAGCACGGTTGCAACCGGACCGCGCCCCTTGTCGAGCTGAGCCTCGATTACTATGCCTCTGGCCGGCGCGTCTTTTGCGGCTCTCAGCTCGAGCACTTCGGCTTGCAGCAACACGCCCTCGAGCAGCTGATCGATGCCCTGTCCGGTCTTGGCCGATACCGGGATGAACATGGTATCGCCGCCCCATTCCTCCGGCACCACCTCCTGACCGGCGAGATCCTGCTTGACCCGGTCGAGATTCGCTTCCGGCTTGTCGATCTTGTTGAGCGCGACCACCATCGGCACCTTGGCCGCCTTGGCGTGATGGATTGCTTCGATCGTTTGCGGCATCACGCCGTCATCGGCCGCCACCACCAGAATCACCAGATCGGTGACTTTGGCGCCGCGCGCACGCATCGCAGTAAACGCCTCGTGGCCAGGCGTATCGAGAAAAGTGATCATGCCGCGCGGCGTTTGGACGTGATACGCGCCGATGTGCTGGGTAATGCCGCCGGCTTCGCCGCTCGCCACCCGCGTGCGGCGTATGTGATCGAGCAGTGACGTCTTGCCGTGATCAACGTGTCCCATTACCGTGACCACCGGTGCGCGCGGTTCGAGCTTGAGCGCTCCGGGTTGCGCGGCCTCGGTAAGATAGGCATCGGGCTCGTCGAGCTTGGCGCGTACTGGTTTGTGACCCATCTCCTCGACCACGATCATCGCCGTATCCTGATCCAACAGCTGGTTGATCGTAACCATCGTGCCGAGCTTCATCATGGCCTTGATGACCTCGGCCGCCTTGACCGACATTTTCTGCGCCAGCGCCGCAACGGTGATCGTCTCGGGTATGGTGACCTCGCGCACGATAGGCTCGGTCGGCGCGGCGAAGGCATGCTGGCCCTCCTCACCCTCTTCCTTGTGCGTGGCGTGGCGATCCTTGCGCTGGCGCCAGCCGAAGCCGCCCGACACGTCACCGCGCGTCTTGATACCCCGGCGCTTTATGGTCTCGTCTCTCCAGACGACTTCCTTGACCGGTTTCTTGGCCTTTTTCTCTGCCTTCGGTTTGTCTCCGGGCTTGGGTGCCGGCTTGTGCAGCGTGCCTTCGGTCACCGGTGCGGCGGCGGGTTTCGCCTCGGCGGCCGGGACCTGCGGTTTAACGGTGGGCGTCTCTACAGCAGCAGGCGCAGCCTCCGCCGCTTCGGCTTCCGCTTTCTTGCGTCGCTGACGCGTTGCCTTTTGCTGCACTTCCTCGCTCTGGAGCGCGATCAGCTCGGCCTGTTTTTTCGCCTCCGCTTCGCGTATCGCGATCTGTTCCGCATCGACCACCGGCGCCCGCGCCGGAGCAGGTTCGGCCGGAACCACCTCCACGGCAGCCTCGCGTTTTACCAGCACGCGCTTCTTGCGCACTTCTACCTGAATGGTGCGCGCCTTGCCGGTGCTGTCAGATTTCTTGATTTCGGTAGTCTGCTTGCGCGTCAGCGTGATCTTGTGCTTGGCTTCTTTCGCGCCGTGCGCCTGACGCAGATAGTCGAGCAATTGCGTCTTGTCCTTCTCTGTCAGGACCGTATCGTCAGCAAGCTTCTTCTTGACGCCAGCTGTTTGCAGCTGTTCGATCAGCAGCTCGATCGGCAGGCCGAGCTCCTTTGCAAAGTGTGTGACGTTCATCTGTGCCATAGCGGACTCCAGTACCGCTCACGCAAACCACGGGGCGCGGGCGGTCATAATTAGTTGTTTGGCGCGCTCGGCATCGATACCGGTCAGTTCGACCAGATCATCCATCGCGAGATCGGCGAGATTTTCTTTCGTGATCACGCCTTTCTCCGCAAGCAGGCGCGCAGTCTGATTGTCCATGCCCTCGAGGGTCAGCAAATCCTCAACATCGTGCTCGAGTTTCTCCTCGGTTGCGATCGCCTGCGTCAGCAGCGAGTTGCGCGCGCGGCTGCGCAGTTCGTTGATAGTACCTTCGTCGAAAGACTCGATTTCGAGCATCTCGTTGAGCGGCACATAGGCAATCTCTTCCAGGGTGCCAAATCCTTCCTGCACCAGAATATCGGCGACCTCCTGGTCAACATCGAGCTTCTCCATGAACAAATTGCGTACGACCGCCGATTCGTCTTCGCTTTTCTTGTGCGATTCCTCGAGCGTCATCAGATTGAGCTGCCAGCCGGTCAACTCGCTCGCAAGCCGCACGTTCTGGCCGGTACGCCCGATCGCTTGCGCCAGATTTTCCTCGTCAACCACAATGTCCATACTGTGCTTGTCTTCGTCGACTGTGATCTTGCTTACTTCGGCCGGCGCCAGAGCATTGATCACGAACTGTGCCGGGTCCGCCGACCACAGAATGATGTCGATGCGCTCACCGCCGAGTTCGGAAGTCACCGCCTGCACGCGCGAGCCACGCATACCGACGCAGGTACCAATCGGATCGATGCGCGGATCATTCGATTTCACTGCGATTTTGGCGCGCGAGCCCGGATCGCGCGCCGCCGCTTTGATCTCCAGCAGACCATCTTCAAGTTCGGGAACTTCCAGCTCGAACAGCTTGATCAGAAACTCGGGCGTGATGCGCGACAAAATGATTTGCGGGCCGCGGCTCGCGCGGTCGGTCTTCCACAAGTAGGCGCGCACGCGGTCGCCGGGACGCAGATTTTCCTTTGGGATCATCTGATCGCGCAATAGCGACGCCTCGACACGCCCGGATTCGATGATCGCGTTTCCGCGCTCCATGCGCTTGATGACGCCGGTCACCATGTGCTCGCCGCGCGCCAGGAAGTCGCTCAGAATCTGCTCGCGCTCGGCATCGCGGATCTTCTGCAGGATTACCTGTTTGGCGGTCTGCGCGCCGATACGGCCGAATTCCATCGCAGGCAGCGGCTCTTCGACAAATTGCTCGAGCTGGATGTCAGCAATGCGTTTCTGTGCCTCCGAAAGCGTGATCTGGCGCTCCGGCGCTTCCAGCGCTTCGTCAGCCACTACCTGCCAGCGCCGGAACGACTTGAAGCCTCCGCTTGCTGGATCGACCTCGACACGCACGTCGACATCGTCGTGGTAGCGTTTCTTGGTTGCCGAAGCCAATGCCAGCTCAAGTGCACCGATGACGATGTTTTTGTCGACGTTCTTCTCACGCGCCAACGCGTCGACCAGCAACAATAATTCGCGACTCATATTGGCCTCCTAAATATTCGGAACTAGACGCGTTTTTTCGAGATTGCCCAACTCGAAAGCAAGCAACTTGCCGTCTACTTCCAGTTCCAGTTTCCCATCATTCACCGCGCGCAATATGCCGATGAAATTCCGCTGCCCATCTAGCGCCACGCGTAACTTGACGCGCGCTTTCTCCCCGATGAACCGCACAAAATCCTGCTCCTTGCGCAAAACCCGGTCGAGGCCTGGTGATGAAACCTCGAGCCGGTCGTAATTCACACCCGCCACCGCCAGCACCCGCGACAGGTGATGGCTGATCTGCGCGCACTCATCGATGCTGATGCCGCCAGGCTTGTCGACAAATATCCGCAACAAAGCGCTCTTACCCGAGCGCTCCCAGTCGACTAGCTCGTAGCCGAGACCGATGATGGTGGTATCGAGTAACTGCCAGAAATCCATACAAATTCTTGGCTACAAACAAAAAATGGGCTGAAAGCCCATCTTACAAAGCGCAATGGGCAGAAGGCCCATCTTTAAAAGTGGTTTGATTTTAACAAAGTATCACCGGATTTGAAAGTAGTGATGGAAGGCGAAACCAGGCTATGCGGCGGCACAACACCGCGTATGGCCGGGCACGATAGGCATGAGGGCTGCTGAGGCTGGGATTTAAGTGGCATCAGCAAGTGTAGGAAAAACAAAAGCCCCGGACTCGTTGGAGTCCGGGGCTTGCGTCATAGGGAGCCTAGCAGTGTCCTACTTTCGCGCGGGGAATCCGCACTATCATCGGCGCTGAGTCGTTTCACGGCCCTGTTCGGAATGGGAAGGGGTGGGTCCAACTCGCTATGGCTGCTAAGCAATACTTAAAACTCAACACAACACGTTGCCAAGCGGCTTGTTGCGGCGCAGACTGGCTTTCAGAACTCCGCCCCAAGCGGAGTCGAAAGATTAAGTCAGAGCCAAAACCGGAAGAAGTAAAGAATAGGTTCGATTGTTGCGCGCTGATGCCTGATAACTTTCAAGGTTATAGGATCAAGCCGCACGGGCAATTAGTA
>PLYS01000133.1 GCA_003153455.1 Betaproteobacteria bacterium
CTGCGACGATGCGGCCGTTATCGCGTTCACAGCACGGCGGCGTTCGGAATGCTTGTCCAGACTGCTACCCGGGTCGTGGCGCTGAGAAAAAGCGTCAGGGAAGCAAACAGTAAATAGCGCCGTCTTCCGTTGTGGGTCGTAGAGCGACCATCGGCGGATAGCCGCTTACGTCCATGACCGGACGGTTCACGCGGGCTCCGAAAATGCCTGCAGCGCCTGCCTTTGAACTGCGTATGGAGTCCATAATTGACAATTGATCTTGGTCGCTGTAATAGAGAAAAGAGTGAGCGTTGCCGGCCACTGACGCCGACGTGCTAGCGCTGAAATCGAGCACACAAGGAGAGAGCCTATGAAGTCCCCGATCGCCTTGCAAAGAAGTCCTGCGATGCCTTTCACGCCGGTCCCGCAGGCGGTGCGAGCCGGCGATTATGTTTTCACCTCGTCGATCTACCCGATCGATGCCGCGGGACATGCGATCGTCGTTGATGAACCGCTCGGCGAAGCCGGTCCCTCGCTGATCGCGGTGCAGACGCGCCACTGCATCGAGACACTTGCGCGGATCCTGAAAGAGCAAGGCAGCTCGCTCGATCGCGTTCTCAAGGTGGAAGTGCATCTTGCGGATGCCGCCGACTTCTACGAATTCAAACTCGTCTGGCGCGAGTACTTCCCGAAGGATCCGCCCGCGCGCACAAGCATCGAAGTCGGGGACACGTTTCCGTTTCGCGGTGCGCGCCTGAACCTCGATGCGGTGGCGCTGACCGGTGATTCCCGTGTCGAGCGTCAGGTGCTGCGCGATCCCGGTGGCCCGGACCCGCTGCCAGCCGAAGGCGCATCCTGGGCGGTGCGCGCCGGCAATCTGGTGTTCTGCTCAGGCTTTGCAGCCATCGATTTCGCCACGGGCCTCGCGGCCGGCAAGAAACCGGGGTTTCCCAACTACGGCAACGATGCGGTGTCGCAGGCGCAATACTTCTTCGACGCTCTCAATCGCGTGCTCGGCCAGGCCGGTACCTCGTTGGAGCACGCGCTCGAAGCGTATCTGTACGAGCCTGACCTGAAGACGTTCTACGACGTCGACAGCACCTGGGCGCACTATATGCCGGTGCCGCCGGGACGTGCGTCAATGGGAGTCAAGGGACTGATCGTGCCCGGAGCATGTTTCATTACCAGCCTGACGGTGCTCGTTCCTGACAAGGATCACGTGAAGGAGGAGTCGCGCGAGGGCATCGCCTACCATCCGGTGAAGCTGCGCAAGGTCAACTACACGCCCACGCTGAAAGCCGGCCCCTGGTTGTACATCGCCGGCAAGACTGCCGGCAACATGGAGAGCGTGGTTGCCGCGCCGCCGGGCCTGCCGCATCACTTCTCCGATATCGAAATTCAGACACGGCACGTGCTGGAGTATCTGACGAAGCAGATCGAGGCGAATGGGTCCGACTGGCTGCACTGCCATCATGTCCGCGTGTGGCTCACGCACCCGCGGCGCGATTACCGCGGATTCCTGCGTGTGTGGCACGAATACTTTCCCGATCCGGCGAGTGCGCCGGTGCTCGCATACGTGCCTGCCACCGCGACCATGTATCCAGGTCCGCTGATCGAAATCGATCCGACCTGTGTGCTGAAGAAGTAGCGGGGAGCGTTTTTCATCGCCCAAGGGTGTATTTGCCGATCGGGACGAAGCGACGAGCGCTTTATTCTGGTTTCATGCCGCTCGCTGCGATGACATCGGCCCAGCGCTTCGATTCCGATCGCATGTGAGCATCGAGTTGCTCGGGGGAACCGCCGACGAAGCGCACGCCCTGCGCGACGAAATTCGCGCGAAAAGACTGGTCGTTGAATGCCTTGTTCAACTCGCTATTCAGTCTCTCCACGATGTCGCGCGGCATCTGCACCGGACCGAGCAGAGCATACCAGGCATCCGTCTCGTACCCGGCCAGGCCCGCCTCGATCATCGTTTGCGTATCCGGCGCTTGCGGCGCGCGCTCGGCGCTGGTCACGGCGAGCAGCCGCAGCTTGCCCTGACGGACATGCGGGAGCCCGGTCGTGATGGTATCGAACATCATCGACACATGGCCACCAAGTACATCGGTCAACGCGACGGCGTTCCCCTTGTAGGCGATGTGCACGATATCAATCTTGGTCATGTACTTCAGGAGTTCTCCCGAGAGGTGCCCGCCCGATCCGACTCCGCCGGAAGCGAAAGTCAGCATCCCCGGTTTGGACTTGGCCAGCGCGATCAGGCTCTTGAGAGAGGTGACTGGAATGCTCGGGTGGGTGACCAGGATCAGCGGGATGTTGCCGATGTGCACGATCGGCGTGAAGTCGCTGATCGGCTCGTATGAAAGGTTTTTTGTGAACAGCGGATTGACGACGTGAGACGCGAAGATCACCAGCAGCGTCGAGCCGTCGGGCGCCGCTTTCGCAACGAAAGTCGCGCCGATTGCGCCGTTGCCGCCCGCTCGATTTTCGACCACTGCGGTGGTGCCCAGCGCCTGCTCCAGCCTGTGGCCGATGCCGCGGCCGAAAGCATCGACGGCTCCGCCCGGTGTGGTAGGAACGATCACCCTGATGAGTTTAGGTGGAAATTTTTGTGCGGCGGCAGGCGCGACCGCCATCATTGCGCCGGCAATAAGACCTGTGGTGAGAATAAACTCTGCGATTGACGATTTCATGTTGAACTCCTTTCGAAGTCGCGCTGTGTTTAGCTGTTCCTGGGTCCGTATGGCGCGAGTCTACACCCACCCACTCAATCGATCCGACCTGCGCGCAGAAGAATTAGCCGGGAGTCGACCGGCCAATGCTCCGAAACCAACTTCAACGACATGAACAGCGCCTAATCCTCGGGCTTCAACCCAATAGACCGGACAATCTTCGCGTACTTGGCCTGCTCGGCCAGCACGAACCGCTCAAACGCCTGGGGGGTACTCGGGGCGGCCTCGGCACCTTGAGCGGAGAAGCGCGCGCGGAGCTCGGCCGCGCCGAGAGCCTTGTCGATCTCCTGGTTCAGGTGGGTGACGATTCCGGACGGAGTTCCACGCGGCATGGCCATGCCGTGGAACTCCACGAATTCGTAACCTTTCGCTACTGTCTCGTCCAGCGTAGGTACGCCGGGCAGCATGGGCGAACGCTGCAGCCCGGTAACGGCCAGCGCGCGCAGCTTGCCGGATTGGACCTGTGGTACCGCATTAACAAGGTTCGACACGTACATCTGCACTTCGTTGCTAAGTAGCGCGGTGACGGCCAACGCGGCACTCTTATACGGAATGTGGGTCAAGTCCGCGCCGGTCATGCTGCGGATAAGCTCGCAGGCAAGGTGGCCGGAGCTACCCGACCCGCCCGACCCGAAATTTATCGTGCCCGGCTTTGCCCGCGACAGAGCAACGAACTCGCCTATCGTTTGCGCGGGTACGCTGGGATTGATAAGCAGTGCGTTTGCAACAGTCGCGACCATCGAAACATAATCCAGGTCGCGCGCCAAATCGTATGGCACCTTGATGTGAACGCTCGGCACGATGGTCTGCGAGTTGCCGATGACGACCAGAACGTAACCATCCGAAGGCGACTTCACGGAAAGTTCCATTGCGATGCGGCCAGCCGCCCCGGGGCGGTTGTCGACGATCACCGGCTGACCAATCTGCTCGGCCAATCGGCTTGACACAAGCCGGGCAATGGCATCATACGATCCGCCCGCCCCGTAAGGCACGATCACCCGCAGCGGGCGATTTGGCCAGGTATCTGCCCCCCTTGCGAGCGTGGCGGCCAGTAAGAAGCAAGATAGCAGAACCGCAATCCTACCGGCGATTCGACCAGCAGCGCGAGGGGCAGGCCCGATTGCGCAGGAGACAGAGGCACGAGCATTGGTCGGACACTGCAACGTGATGCTCCGCATTGGGTATCTCCCAAGAATCCGGAAAAGCATTAACGCCATCAGCGTGTCCATCTCGTATATGGTAGAAGCAAAGCTAGTGCGTACTGCAGTCTAACCTAACGAATAAATCTTCCCATGAATCACGCAACAATAAAGCGCCGATGTGGATCGCGTAAATGAAACTAGCCGCCGTTACCCTGCACTGCAGGAAATATGCAATATAAGGCAAATACCTATTGAACGAAACGATTGGAAAATAATCCTCCTCTTTTCGCTCCTCTGGCCGATGGCGACGGTTTCGCACTGATTAACCGCTGCCGAGCATTGCGCCGAGACGATGTTGCGCCTGCGTTCGACCGATTTTAATGCCGTTTAGCTCAAGATGGCGTGAATCCTGAGAGGCGTGGGGCTATCGCATGGTGCGAGGGGCAAGTGCCGCAGTCGCTCCTGATCAGCGCCGACAAGGTGTTCGAATGATCTTGCATGAATGACCGCTTTCAGGAACGTCGAATGACGGGTTTGGGTCGAGGCTGTGTGAAAACTCACGGCCTAAAAAAATCGACCTCTCAGATCGCGCTACATTGAATTCTTTTCGATTAGGAATGGTGACAAGACCCCCTAAATAGAATTCGCACGAGGTTTGTTGGGGTTTTCACACAGCCTCGGTCGACTGCGGAAGATCGGGTCTCCTGAAGGCGGCCGGTCGCGGTCGCCGAAACCGGACACCAACTGTCAGATCAAGTTTCGACTACTAGTGCGATCTGAAGGTCGCATGAATTTCTGTTTCACAGGAGGCTTTATGACCTGAACGAAACCGGTAATTCCACCTACTGTTCCCTACCCGGACATGCGGCGCCGGTAACAGTACCGTGTGAAGCTCTGGGGACAATGCACCCGCCGACGTTTGTTCGGGAGGCCAACCCGTGAGAGAAGGTCGAATCTGCCAGCACCGAGGTGGAGAGGGGCTAGGGACGAGCGAGGACGACCAACAGATGTGAACCACCGATCAAACGCCGTTAGCGACGACAAGCCCAAGGTGCCGACAGGCTTGGACCAAAAGGTAGGCGGCTAGGTATGGACCGTTAGTAGTGGTTCATCGTGGATGTCATGCCGCCGGCGTAGAGGTGGGGTCCGACACGCTCAGAAATGCATGCGAAACAGGGTAAGCCCGTCGTGTCGCCGGAAACGGCAAGTGAGCCGCAAGGCGAACTGTTGATGCAGCGGGTATAGGATGGCAGAACAAGCGAAGGCCGCTCTGTAATGGGGTGGATACAGGATGAAACATCGCCTGACGCGAAAGCGCGCTGACTTCTGCTTGGTCATTGTTGGCGAGAGAACTTGATTAATCGTTTAACGAGGGAAAGCAGATGACGGCAATCGACCCCCCCGAGCGCAAGCGACGGTGAAGAGCGCTGGTGCACCCTCGCACCCCAAAGAAATGTGGCTCCGTGCAGCTTGGGGCAACATTGAAGCTGAGGTGACACGACTGCAGGTGCGTATCGCTAAGGCGACACAGGTCGGCAGATGGGGCCGGGTGAAAGCTCTGCAACATCTGTTGACTCGCGGAACCCGGTCTCTAATGAGGCTGATCAGTGGCTTGAGCCGTATGCGGCGTGAGTCGCACGTACGGTTCTTAGGGGAGGGCGAGGCGGTAACGCCTCGTCCTTACCCGACCGAGTGATTGCATCCGGGTTGTTCACCTTGGGATTGATTTCCTTGGCGTCGATCCTCACCCCCGACCCCTCTCCACACGTGGAGAGGGGAGCTTCGAGTTCCCTTCTCCCTCGGGGAGAAGGGATAGGGATGAGGGCTGGCGTCCTTGGCGGTTCAAGTGTTGGGATTAGGCTCAGTCGGCACGCACGTTGGCCGCGCGCACGACTTTCGCCCACTTGACGATGTCGCTGCGGATTTGAGCCGCGAATTCCTCGGGTGTATTTCCGACCGGTTCCGCACCGAACGATTTGATGCGCTCGCTTACCTCGGGCGCGGCGAGCGCCTTGACGAGTTCGCCATGCAGTCTGGTTATGATCTCGCGCGGCGTATTTGCCGGTGCGAGGAGCCCGTACCAGGAACCCAGCTCGAAACCGGGCAACCCGGCTTCCGAGATCGTCGGAATGTCCGGCGCGGCGGGTGAACGCTTTGCCGCTGCAATGCCAAGCGCCCGCAGGCGCTTCACCCGGATTTGCGGCATCACGGACTGCATCGAGTCGAAGCTCATCATGACATGCCCTGCCACCAGATCCGTAACCATGGGCACGCTGCCCTTGTAAGGCACGTGGAGCATCTTCACGCCGGCCATCGTGCTGAACAACTCGGTCCCAAGGTGAGCGGAGCTGCCCACCCCAAAGGTCGCATAGGTCAGCTGATTCGGACGCGCCTTCGCCAGCGCGATCAATTCCTTGACGTTGTTTGCCGGAACTGACGGATGGACCGACAGGATAAACGCCGAATCGGCGAAATTGGAGATCGGCGCAAAATCCTTGATCGGGTCGAACGGCACCTTCGCATAGATGCTGACGTTCATGGTAAGCGCACCGGTCGTGCCCACCACCAGCGTGTATCCGTCGGGCAGTGCCTTGGCGCCCGCTTCCATGCCGATCATCCCGTTGGCCCCAGGGCGATTGTCGACGACCAACTGCTGCTTCAAGCCTTCGCTCATCTTCTGGGCAAGCGGCCGCAGCAGGGCGTCCACCCCGCCGCCCGGGGTGTACGGGTTGATTACCCGAATGGGCTTGATCGGGTAGCTCTGTGCAACAGCACCCGGAACGGCGATAACGCAACCCAGGATCCCGGCCGCAAGGACATGCAGTGAAAATAAACGCATTTACGATCTCCTCTCCATAATCAAATGACCCCCGGCTTTGTCGGGGGTCATTTGATTATAGACAGTTCAATGCCGAATTGAATCAAGGCGCGGTCAGCATCAGCGTTCGCGGCCAGCTTCGTGCGCAGTTTTCTGGATGGGCGAAAGCAGATATTCGATCACCGAACGGCTGCCAAGGTGGATTTCGGCTGCAACCTGCATGCCCGGCGTCAGTTTATAGAGCAACCCGTGCGCCTCGAGCTGCGGAGCGTTGAGCGCGACCAATGCACGGTAGCTGAGGCCCGCATTAGCGTCGGGTTTACGCTCCGCGCTCGCATCCGTCGCTTTGTCAGTCGCATCGTACGTGACGTGGCGCACCACTCCATCGAGCATGCCGTATTTCTGGAACGGATATGCTTCGAGCTTGACCTTGACCTTCTGATTGACTTCGACAAATCCCGAATCCACATTGTTTACCCAGACTTCGGCCAGCAGCGGCTCGTCATGCGGCACCAGCGTCAGCAACACCGTGCCCGATGCGACGACGGTACCCCGGGTATGTGTTGCGAGGTCCTTGACGATCCCCGCCTGCGGCGCCTTAAGCTCGAGCAGCGCGTTGCGGTGCTGCTGCTTGTCCCAATCCTGCTCGAGCTTATGCAGATGTGCCTCGGCTTCCACGCGTTCGTTCTGCAGTTGCTGGCGATAATTCGAGGTGATCTGCGCACTGCGCTTCTGCGATTGCTCAATGATCGCTTTCAGGCTTGCGATGCTGAATTGCTGGGTGCGCAGGTCCTGCTCGTTTTCGATGCGGCTGCGCTGCTTGTCGAGGACCATCAGGCGCCCGGCGAAGCCTTCCTTCGCCAGTTGCTCCCACGCACGCTCCTGCTCCTGGTAGATCGGCGCCGTGCGTTTGAGCTTGACCTCGACCTCAATCGCGCCCTTCAGATCCTGATGTGCTTTCGCCAATACGGCACTCTCGGCGTCCAGTGCGTCCCGATACGCCTGGCGCCGTGCATGATGCTGCGCCTCGACTTGCGTGAACAACGCTGGGGTATCGTCAGCGCGACGCGCCATCACGGTTCCGCCAAGCTCCGCGTCAATCCGGCGCACCTGCAGCCGTTTGAGATTGACTTCGTTAAGTAGCGCCCGGCTGTCGGCTTCAGACAAATGCGTATCCATGCGCATCAGCACCTGGTCCGGCGTGACTTCGTCGCCTTCCTTGACCAGGATTTCCCTGACAATACCCGTTTCGGACGACTGCACCACCTTGAGGAAGCTCTGCGGCACGAGTTTGCCCTGCGCCACCGCGACGATGTCGAGCCTGCCCGCCACCGCCCACACCAGCATCACACCGACGAGCGCAAGCAATGCGTACAGCACAAAGCGCGGGAACAGCGATGGCGGCTGATGCTGCGCCTTCACGATCGCCGGCGCGAAGTCGAGCGTATCAGGCGATAATTGCGGAATTCGATTTATCATCGAATCAGTTCCATATCAAACTTCCGTTTCAATTTCGACCACGCTTTTCATGCTGCCAAATAGCGGTTTCGGCAGCTAACCAAGCTTCACTATCCCTTCGGTCAGACTGGCGAGAGGCCGCAAGCTCTGCGGCGCGGCGCCGAACTGAGGATCGGCAAGCACATCCTGCGCTGCGCCCGTGCTTATCCCTGCCAGCGAACCCGATAGACCGTAGCGATAGGCCAGATCACCGCCCAAAGCCTCGGTATCGCTGCCGCCGAGGTGCGCGTCGAGCAATGCGTCCATTACCGCCCAGCGGTTGACGCTCGGATTGGCAATCCGCGCCTGATCGAATTGCCGCACGATGCTCTGGAAATTAAAGCACTCAACCCTGTTGTCGCGCAGCGGGTCGCCACCCGTCGGCGCGAAATCATCCATCGCCGCGGCCATCATCTGCAGATTCAGCACCCCGCGGCTGGCCGGCGATGAATACCAGTTCTGCAGCGTTATGCGATCCTGATTGCCGGCGTCAAGGACCAGGCTGTTGCCCTGTTGCGACAGATACAGGTCCTGATAGCGAATGCCGCCGCCCAGCGACAAAGTGTTGTCGACCGTGGTGCTGCTCGTCGCGCTGGCCCCGGCAATCGTATCCGGCCCGTCACCACGATTGAACGCAATGGTGTCTGCACCCTGCCCGGTCACAATGGTGTCGTTACCTTTCCCGCCGATGAAAAGCTCATTGCCGCTGCCGCCGATGGCTTTGTCGTTGCCGCTACCGGCGTAAAACAGGTTGTTGCCAAAGGCATCACTTAACGCATCGTTGCCGTCGCCGCCCTCGAGCAGGTCGTTACCTAGGTCACCGTTGATTGTGTCGTTGCCCGGACCGCCGCTCAAGTAATCCCGTCCCGCGCCGCCGAACAAGTCGTCATTGCCAAACCCTCCCAGCAGGACATCATCGCCGCTGGAAGCCCACAACACGTCGTTTCCATCGCCGCCGTCGAGCGTGACGTCAACATATGCGTAATAGCTGCTGATGAGATCGACGACGTCGTCGCCGTCACCCATCTCGATGCGTTCGATGCCGGCAATCCGCGGCTCACTGCCGGACGGGAACGGGCTGTTGGGGTCGTCGAGGAACAACGCGTCGTCACCGGAAGTGCCAAGCAGGACATCCTCACCTGCTCCACCCTGGAACACGTCGAACGAGCGATTCATGCCGCTCATTGCGCCAATGCGCCCAGTGCCAGGGTTACCCAGGTTGCCGTCGTTGCGTGCGACAAACCCTGCGCTCCACGTGGCATCACCGAAGTACTGGAACGTATCGTTGCCGCCGTTGCCCACCAAGCGATCGGAGCCGCCGCCGCCGTTGAGCGTATCATCGCCCGCGCCGCCCGTGAGCACATCGTTGCTGATGGTGCCGACAAGGTCCTGACCGGGAGCGGCAGCGACCGTGAGGTCGAAGATGTCAAACGCGCTCAGATTGCCGCTATCGGATGCAGTGACCCTGATGGAGTAGACGCCTGCATCCCCGCTCCCCGGTGTGCCGCTGAAACTGCACGTTGCAGCGTCAAACGCAAGCCACGCCGGCAAGCTCGAACCATCCAGGAGCCGTGCGCCGTAGGTTAGCGTGTCTTCGACATCAATATCGGTGAACGTATTGGCCGCAAGCGGCAGCGCAAACGCCGAGCCGACAGTTGCGATTTGATCCACGATGGCGTGGTTGAGGATCGGCGCATCGTTGACGTTGGCGACAGAAACCGTGAACACAGTCGACGCCGATGCATTTGCCGCGTCGGTTGCGACGAGCCTGACATCCAAAACACCGACATCGCCGTTGTCGGGGGTGCCGCTGAACGTGCGCGTCATCGCGTTGAAAGCAAGCCACGCCGGGAGCCTGGAACCATCAGGGCGCGAGGCCAGATAACTCAAGGTGTCGCCGGCGTCCTCATCGGCAAATAGATCCACCGGCACGGTAAAGCTGAATGCTGCATCCTCGGTCG
>PLYS01000637.1:0-713 GCA_003153455.1 Betaproteobacteria bacterium
CCGTCGGTGGACTTGAAGATGCCGCCGCCCGGGCCGGTGGACGGCCCGTACGTGTACCACGGCGCGCGGCGCGTGGCCCAGAGACAGGCATAAACAATGTTCGAGTTGCCCGGGTCTATCGCGACGTCCACCGCGCCCACGTTCTCGTTCTTGTACAGCACCTTCTGCCAGCTCTTGCCGCCGTCCTTCGAGCGGAAGACGCCACGCTCCGGGCTGGCGGCATAGAGCTTCCCGATCGCGGCGACGAAGACGATGTTCGGATTCTTCGGGTCCACCGCGATCTTGCCGATGTGCTGCGTCTCATCGAGTCCCAGGTGCGTCCAGCTCCTGCCTGCGTCGGCCGACTTGTAGACGCCGTTGCCGAAGCCCATCGAATCGCGAAGCGTCGATTCCCCCGTGCCGACGTAGACGACATCAGGCGCGGACGGCGCAATCGTGATAGCGCCGATGGACGCCACCGGTTGCGAGTCGAAGACCGGGGTCCAGACGCGGCCGGCATCAATCGACTTCCACACTCCGCCGTTCGCGGCGCCGAAATAGAACTCGTTGGGCCGGCCCGGCACACCGCATGCCGCTGGCGTGCGCCCGCCGCGGAACGGCCCGAGCATGCGCCAGTGCAGGCCGGAGTAGAGGCCGGCGGATTGCTGCGCGCGCGCGGTCGCTCTGACACTCTCGTAGAGGTCTTTGCCCGGTAACGCCCCGGCGACCGGGGC
>PLYS01000637.1:721-4117 GCA_003153455.1 Betaproteobacteria bacterium
CCGGGCACCCGGCCGACGCTCCGCGAGCTGAGGCCGCGCATTACACGAGTCCCAGCTTCTGCGCGAGCCCGATCCGCTGCAGCTTGCCGGTCGCCCCTACCGGGATCTCTTTCAAGATCACGATCACACGCGGGACCTTGAAGTCCACGAGCCGGCCGGCGACGTACTGGCGCAACTCCTTGTCGTCCGCCTCGACACCCTCTTTCAGCACAACCGCGGCCGCGACATCTTCCCCCAGCATCTCGTGCGGGATCGCGAAGCACACGCACTGGTGCACCGCGGGATGCGCCATCAGGATCTCGTCGACCTCGCGAGGAGAGATCTTCTCACCGCCGCGGTTGATGATCTCCTTGAGCCGTCCGCTGATGGTGAGATAGCCGTCCGGATCCATCGTGCCCAGATCGCCCGTTCGGAACCACCCTTTAATGAAGGCGTCGGCATTCGCCTTCGGGTTGTTCTCGTAGGCGCGCATCACGTTCTCGCCTCGAATGACGATCTCTCCGCTCACGCCGCTCGCCGCGGTCTCGCCGTTCTCGTCCGCCACGCGTACTTCGGGCCCCGCACCGGGCCCCACGGTGCCGGGCTTGCGTTCGAGCGGCGGGAGCGGATTGCTCGCCATCTGGTGTGCAGCCTCCGTCATCCCGTACGCTTCGACAACGGGAGCCCCGAACACGGCTTGCAGTTCACCGAGCACTCGCGTGGGGAGCGACGACGACGACGATCGGATGAAGCGCAGCCGGTTGCCGGCCGCGATTTCCGAGTTGTTCGGCGCCCGCTTCAGGATGGCCTGGTGCATCGTCGGCACGCCGGTGTACCATGTCGGCTGCACCCCTTCGAGCCACGAGAAGAACTTGAGGGCGTTGAAGCCGCTCGTGCAGCTCACGGTGCCGCCGGCCGAGAGCGGCGCGAGCAGGGCCGCCATGAGCCCGTGGATGTGAAAGAGCGGCATGATGCAGAGCCCGACATCGTCCGGCGTCAGCGAGAGCGTTCCCCGGATATTGCGCGCCGAAGCACAGACGTTGCGCTGCGCGAGCGGCACGATCTTTGGCCGTGACGTGGTGCCCGACGTGTGCAGCACGAGGGCGATGTCGTCGGGACCGGCGGCCGCTCCGCTCGCGCCGGCGCGTACCGGCAGCGAAGAGGGAAACTCGAGATCGAAACTCCCCGCGCCCAGTTCGGGATAGGCAACGAGACGGGCCACTGGAATGCCGAGCCTGTCAGCCACGCCGACGGCGGCCGAGTCCTTGCCCGCCGCCACCACGAGGAGCTTCGCGTGGAGATCGGTGAGGTAGAACTCGAACTCCTCCGCGCGATATCCAGGGTTGAGCGGCGCGGCCGTGACGCCCGCGGCGATGGAGAGGAACGCCGCGGCCATCTCGGGGCCGTTGTCGAGGACGATCGCGACGCGGTCGCCGCCGCGGATTCCTCGCGAGGCGAGTGCATCCATCGTCCCGGACACCAGGGAGCGGAGCGCACCATAGGTGAGCGGCAGGCCACCGGGCGCGCTCAGGGCGACGTGGCTCTCCGAGCCGTGCTCCAGCAGGGTCGCGATGGTGGAGGCAGAGTCGGTCATTCGGGGTTTCCGGGTGGAACGGCGATCGCGGCGGAGGGTGGCGCGTGCTTCGCCGCAACCCGACGCGCAAGTTGAGCTGCAGGCGAATCATAACAAGGTGCCGGCGAGTGCAGCGAGCCGTGCTTCCGCCGCCTCCGTTGCCCGCTGGATCCGAGAAAAGTGCAATGCTTGCGTTCGCGTCGATTTCCCATGCGAATACTGCCTACGCGACCGCTGCGCCCTCTGCCCGCCGCTTCCGGCTCAGCACCCGCTCGTCACGAGCGTGAACAGGATTCCCACAGGCAACGGCTCGAGAAAGGTGAGCGCAATGTTCACGAGCGGATTCTTGTACATCTGCTTGAACTCCGTCATCTGTTTCACCCGCACAGCGATTTGCGCGTCCGTCGCGCAGGTTGCGATCAAGCGGTTGCCGGGCCCTTCACCCCGATGACGACGCATCAGGCAGGCCCGTAGGTGATGGCCAACCAGCATTTGTGAGATGGCTTCCAGACAACTCGAGGCCTAAATGGGAAACGAGCCCTGACTATACAGTGGTTCGCGGCAAGAACTGTTGCGCAAATCGGCCTGTCCACCCACTATCACGAATCTGCCCCCTGCCATCTTCACGGGAGAGCGTATGAAGACCTCGCATGCAGCGATTCTGGCCCTGGCCCTGCCGGTGATCCTCGCCGCCCAGCAGCCTCCCGCTGGAGCGCCGGCGAATCCGGTCACGGCGGCGTTCCGGGCCCGAACCTTCGGCCTCCACCGCAACGTCGCCCAGGCATTCGATTCCATCCCCGAGGCCAGGTTCAGCTTCAGGCCGACGCCCGCATAGCTCACCATCGGGTACATCGCCCAGCACGTGGCGAGCGACAACTATCTCTTCTGCAACACCTTTGGGGCGATGAAGGCAGAGCTGTCGGCGAAGGACACCACCACCGCCGATTCCATCAAGGCGAAGTGGCCCAAGGACACGCTCGTGGCGAAGCTCAAGGCGTCGTTCACCTTCTGCGAAAACGCCTTCGCCCAGCTCGATGACGCGAAGCTGCCCGACCAGGTTGTGCTGACCTTCAATGGCACGACGCGCAACGTGACGCGCGCGAGCATGGTACTCGGCCACGCTCTCGACGTGGCGGATCACTACAGTCAACTGGCGAACTACATGCGCCTGAACAACATCGTGCCGCCGACCGCGCTGCCGCGGCCCGGCCGGGGCGGCGACTAGCACAGCTAGACCGCGCCCTGGGATTCTTCCCTAGCCGCGAGTTCGTAAGCCTCCCGCAGTAGCGGCGTGATCACGCGAAGCTCGGCGGAAGTCCGGATCTTTGTCACATGCGAGACCCGCTTATCGCCGCGGACGACCTTGATAAAGTACGGAGCGTTGACCTTGCGACCGAGATGAATGACCACCCGCAACGCATCCCGCATCACGGTCAAATCGGTGAAGATACGGGTCGTTCGAAATAGCGCGTAGCTGTCGCGGGCAACTACCTCGACGACACCAAAACCCCTCACGGTTGCCTCGAGCTTCCCGTAAAGATCGACCAGCGCCGGTGGTCTGTTCTTCAGCAACGCACTCCGGCTGCCTACGCCACAGGCGTGGCGCTGGTTGACCCGACGAAACGTCCGGTCACATCGTGCACATGTCCACGTCACAACCCTACTCGCACTGCTCACTCGAACCAGATCTCAATTTCATAGCCATCCGGATCAGCGACGTAAGCGTAGGGGAGGCCGGGGGCGAACTCGCCACGACGGAGCAGGCGCCCTCCGGCGCGTTCGACCTCGGCGATGGCACAGTCGATGTCATTGGGGTCCACCAGTCGAAAGCCGAAATGCGCGAC
>PLYS01000272.1:0-208 GCA_003153455.1 Betaproteobacteria bacterium
TCGATGTGACAGGTAAGACTTTCAGCACGGATGCCTGGCAGGAATGGTACGCGGACAAGGAAAACGGCCGCTGCATCAACTCGGGCAAATACGACGGCCTGGGCTACGTGCAGGCGGTGGATGCGATTGCCGCCGATCTCAAGTCCAAGGGACTCGGCGAGAAGCAGGTATTGTGGCGGCTCCGGGACTGGGGCATCTCGCGCCAGCG
>PLYS01000272.1:233-9524 GCA_003153455.1 Betaproteobacteria bacterium
ATGGACACCTTTGTCGACTCGTCGTGGTACTACACGCGCTTCGCATGCACCAATCAGGAGAACGCGATGGTAGACCAGCGCGTCAACTACTGGCTGCCAGTCGACCAATATGTTGGCGGCATCGAGCATGCGATCCTCCACCTGCTTTACTCGCGCTTCTGGACCAAGGTGATGCGCGACCTGGGCCTCGTCAAATTCGACGAGCCGTTCACCAATCTGCTGACGCAGGGCATGGTGTTGAACGAGATCTATTTCCGCAAGACCGACAGCGGCCGCATCAGTTACTTCAATCCGGCCGAAGTCGAGATCCAGGTCGACGAGCGCGGGCAGCGCACCAGCGCCAAACTCAAGGCTGACGGCCAGCCGGTGGAATCAGGCGGCATCGGCACCATGTCGAAGTCGAAGCACAACGGCGTCGATCCGCAATCGCTGATCGAGGAATACGGCGCAGACACTGCACGGCTGTTCATGATGTTCGCGAGCCCGCCGGAAGATACGCTCGTTTGGAACGATGCGGGTGTTGAAGGAGCATCGCGCTTTCTCAAGCGCCTGTGGAGTTTTTGCGAGCAGAACCAGTCTGAAATTTCGATTCTGTCTTCGTCACGCATCACCGAAACTGAAGACCTGGCACAAGACGACCCAACATTAAAGGCTGTTAGGACAGAAATTCACAAGGCATTGTCACAAGCCGATTATGACTTTGGCCGTATGCAATTCAACACGGTTGTGTCAGCAGCAATGAAGATATTGAGGGCCCTTGAAAAGGTTCCTGTTGAGCTCGCTGCGCGACCGGATTCGCGGATGAAGCTTCTGCGCGAAGGAACAAGCTTGTTACTGCGTATGCTTGCTCCGATTACGCCACACATCACGCATTGTCTTTGGCGCGAACTCGGCTTCGGCACCGACATTCTGACCGCGCCGTGGCCAGAGCCGGTCGCGGCCGCGCTGGTCGAAGACGAGATCGAGCTCGTGCTGCAGGTCAACGGCAAGCTGCGGGGCAACCTGCGGGTGGCGAAAGACGCCGACCGCTCGCTGATCGAGAAACTGGCAATGCAAAATCCGAACGTGCAAAAGCACATCAATGGCCAACCGGTAAGAAAAGTTGTTGTCGTTCCCGGCCGCTTGGTCAACGTGGTAGTGTAAACAGTTATGAGTGAAGAGTAAGGAGTAAAGGGTGAAAAACACGATATCAGGAGTTTGGCGCGCCGCCTCAAGGTTTTTACGCCTCACTCCTCACCCGTCACTCCTCTCGGTATTGCGCCTCCCGCCTCCCGCCTTTCGCCTCATCGCCAGCGCCGCGCTGTGCGTGGCGCTGGGTGCCTGCGGCTTCCATCTGCGCGGCCAGGCGTTGCTGCCGTTCGACTCCGTCTACATTACAGGGGCGCCGGTGTTCGTCAGTCAGCTTTCGCGCGCGTTGCACGCCGGCAGCCCGGTGCGTGTCACCAACAATTCCAAAGACGCGCAGGTCACGCTGCAGATCCTGTCTGAATTGCGTGAACGAGTCATTCTTTCTCTATCGGCTGCTGGCCGCGTGCGCGAAATCACGCTGCGCTACCGCGTGTCGTACCGGCTCACGGACGCCAAAGGCATCGAATACATTCCCGCGAGCGAGTTAGTGCTGCGCCGTGACGTTACCTATAGCGACACGGACGTGCTCGGTAAGGAGCAGGAGGAAGCCCTGCTCTACCGCGACATGCTGAGCGACGCCGTGCAGCAGGTGGTGCGCCGCCTGCAAATTGCAAAGCTTGACGTCCGCAGCCCTGCCACGCGGGACGAAAAGTAGCCAGGCTTTGATGCGCATTTCAACCGAGCAACTGCCGCAGCAGCTGAAACGCGGCCTCGCCCCGCTCTACACCGTGTTCGGAGACGAACCGCTGCTCGCGATCGAGGCGACCGACCGTATCCGCTCGCAAGCGCACACCGACGGCTACGGCGAGCGCGAAGTGCTGACCGCGGAGACGCATTTTGACTGGTCGCAGCTCAAAGTGAGCGGCCAATCGCAATCGCTGTTCGCCTCGCGCCGCATACTCGAGTTGCGCATCCCGAGCGGCAAGCCCGGCATCGAAGGCAGCCAGGCGCTGCAGGATTTCTGCGCGCATCTACCTGCCGAGACAATCACGCTGATCTACCTGCCCGGAATCGACTGGCGCGCGCAGAAGGCATCGTGGTTCGGAACGCTCGCTGCCGCCGGCGTGATGGTCGAGGCGAAGCAGGTCGCGCGCAGCGCGCTGCCGGCGTGGCTCGCGGGGCGCCTCAAAACACAGGAGCAGCACGCCGACGAGGAAACGCTCGAATTCATCGCTGATCGCGTCGAAGGCAACCTGCTCGCCGCGTATCAGGAAGTGCGGAAGCTCGTGCTGTTGTTCCCGCCTGGCGAGCTCACGTTCGAGCAAGTCGAGGAAGCCGTAGTCGACGTCGCACGGTTCGATGTCTCCGACCTTGCCCAGACCTTGATTGCCGGCGACGCGCAGCATCTGGTGCGCGTGCTCGACGGCTTGCAGGGCGAAGGCGCCGCCCCACCGCTTGTGCTGTGGGCGATCACCGAAGAAATCCGTGCAGTCGGCAAACTCCTCGAAGGACTTGCTGCCGGCCGCCCGATGCAGCAGGCAATGCGTGAAGCGCGTATCTGGGGTCAGGCGCGCCAGAACCTGATACAACGCCACATCGGACGTTTTACCACGCTGCAGGTCGAGACAGCCGTTATGCATGCTGCCGGCATCGACCGCATGATCAAAGGCCTCGCGCAAGGCGACGTGTGGAATGAGTTACTCCAGCTCGGCCTGCGTTTCGCCCAAGCGCCCTGCCCGGCCGCCGCAAAAACGCGGTAAAATCCCCTCGAAACCCGCGTGGAAACTGGGCTGCGAGAGGTTTTCCCCCTCACGCCTCACGCCTCACGCCTCACGCCTCACGCATCACGCATCACGCANNACGCCTCACGCCTCACGCCTCCCGCATATGGACATACCGAGCTACATGGTTGGTGTCGGCAAGCAGGCGCGCGCCGCTTCGCGGCTCGTCGCCAGGGCCGATACCGCGACCAAGAACAAGGCGTTGACGCTTACCGCGCAAGCGATCGGGCGCGACGTCAGGCGCCTGCTCGACGCCAATGCGAAGGACCTCGACGCCGCACGCAATGCCAAACTCGATGCGCCTCTGATCGACCGCCTCACTCTCACCGAAAAAACCATCGCCGGCATGGCCGATGGCCTGCGGCAGATCGCCAAGCTGCCCGATCCCATCGGTGAGATCAGTGAACTCAAGCAACAGGCCTCGGGCATCAAGGTCGGCCGCATGCGCGTGCCGCTCGGCGTGGTCGCGATTATTTACGAATCGCGCCCCAACGTCACAGCGGACGCTGCGGGGCTGTGCCTCAAAGCGGGAAATGCCGCGATCCTGCGCGGCGGCTCGGAAGCGATCCATTCCAATCAGGCGATCGCTGCATGCGTGCACGAAGGCCTCACATCCGCGGGGCTCCCCGCAACCGCGGTGCAGGTGATCGAAACCACCGACCGCGCGGCGGTCGGCGAATTGCTGCACATGAACGAGTATGTGGATATTCTCGTGCCGCGCGGCGGCAAGGGCCTGATCGAGCGCGTCATGCAGGAATCGCGCATCCCGATGATCAAGCACCTCGACGGCGTGTGCCATGTCTATATCGACGACAAAGCCGACATCGAGAAGGCCATCCGCATCGCCGACAACGCCAAGACCCAGCGCCTCGGCACCTGCAACACAATGGAGACGCTGCTGGTGGCGCGCGGCATCGCCGACAAGGTGCTGCCGACGCTCGCCAGGATTTTCCGCGACAAGGGCATCGAGCTGCGCGGCGACGACGCTGCGCGCGAGATCGTGCCGGGCATGAAGCCCGCGACCGAGGAAGACTGGTACACCGAATACCTCGCCGCGATCCTCGCGGTGCGCGTCGTTGACGGCCTCGATCAGGCGATCGAGCACATCGCGGTTTACGGCTCGCAGCATACCGACGCGATCGTCACGGAAGACGCGGCGCGCGCGCAGCGCTTTCTGCGCGAAGTCGATTCGAGCTCGGTGATCGTCAACGCCTCGACGCGCTTCGCCGACGGCTATGAATACGGGCTTGGCGCCGAGATCGGTATCTCGACCGGCAAGTTGCACGCGCGCGGCCCGGTCGGGCTGGAAGGACTCACCTCGCTGAAGTGGGTCGTGTTCGGCAACGGCGAGATAAGAACGTGAGCCAGCTCATCGAAGTCAAAGTCCCCGATATCGGTGATTTCAAGAACATCCCTGTCATCGAAATCCTGGTCAAGCCCGGCGATAGCGTCGAGCCCGAAGCTCCGCTGATCACGCTCGAGTCCGACAAGGCAACGCTGGAGATACCCGCGCCGCAAGCGGGCACGGTCAAGGATCTCAAGGTCAAGGTCGGCGACAAGGTATCCCAAGGCACGCTGATCCTCACGCTCGACGCCGCCGGTGCTGCGTCAGCGCCCGCCGCGACAACACCGGCAAAGCCCGCGCGTGCGGCTGCGCCCGTTCCGCCTCTCGCCTCGCCCGTCACGCCTCACTCGGCACGCGGCGACATCCACGCTGAAGTCGCGGTGCTCGGCGCCGGCCCGGGCGGCTACACGGCGGCGTTCCGCGCCGCCGATCTCGGCAGGAAAGTCGTGCTGATCGAGCGCTACCCGACGCTGGGCGGCGTATGCCTGAACGTCGGCTGCATTCCATCGAAAGCGCTGCTGCACGTCGCGAAGGTGATCACCGAAGCCGGCGAGATGGCGCACAGCGGCATCACGTTCGGCAAGCCGAAAATCGAAATCGACAAGCTGCGCGCGTGGAAGGACGGCGTAATCGGCAAGCTCACCCAGGGGCTTGCCGCGCTCGTCAAGCAGCGTAAAGTCACGGTCGTTCAAGGCAAGGGCGAATTCGCGTCGCCGAACATGATTCGCGTCGATACCAAGGAAGGCGTCAAGACCGTATCGTTCGACAACTGCATCATCGCCGCGGGCTCGAGCGTTGCGCGCATCCCCGGCTTCCCCTACGACAATCCGCGCCTGATCGACTCAACCGGCGCGCTCGCGCTGCCGGAGGTGCCGCAGCGGCTGCTGGTGATCGGCGGCGGCATTATCGGGCTCGAGATGGCGACCGTGTTCGAGGCGCTCGGCAGCAGGATCACCGTCGTCGAATTGCTCGACGGCCTGATTCCCGGCGCCGACCGCGATGTGGTGCGGCCGCTCGCAAAGCGCATCGAGAAGCGCTACGAGAAAATCCTGCTCAAGACCAAGGTCTCCAGGATCGAACCCGCCACGAACGGATTGAAAGTCACATTCGAAGGCGCCGGCGCGCCAGCGCCTGACACTTTTGACTACGTGCTGATGGCAGTCGGCCGCCGTCCGAACGGGCGCGAGATCAAGGCAGAGACTGCGGGCGTGCAAGTCAATGAACGCGGCTTTATTCCGGTCGACCAGCAAATGCGCACCAACGTGCCGCACATTTTCGGCATCGGCGACATCGTCGGCGAACCGATGCTCGCGCACAAGGCAACGCACGAAGGCAAGCTCGCCGCCGAAGTCATCGCGGGACATAAAGTCGCGTTCGACGCGCGCACGATCCCGTCGGTCGCGTATACCGATCCGGAAGTCGCGTGGATGGGGCTCACCGAAACGCAGGCCCAGGCGCAAGGCGTCGAATACGAAAAAGCGGTGTTCCCGTGGGCGGCGAGCGGCCGCGCGCTCGCCACCGGCCGCGACGAAGGCATGACCAAGCTGCTGTTCGACAAGATCACCAGGCGCATCATCGGCGCCGGCATGGTGGGCGTGAACGCGGGCGAGCTGATCGCCGAGACCGTGCTCGCGCTAGAAATGGGCGCAGATGCGACAGACATCGGACTTACGATCCATCCGCATCCGACGCTTTCGGAGACGGTGTTCTTCGCAGCTGAAATCGCTGAAGGCAGCATTACCGATCTTTACATGCCGAAAAAATAATCCGGCTACGACACCCCTTTGGCCAGCGCCACGATACGGGTACCGTCGCGGCTCTCGACCTCGACCTCGTATTGCCGCGTCGGGTCCGCATCCTCGACTCCATGCTGGCCTTGAGCGTTCAACTCTTTCTTGGGCCACACCAGAAACCCGCGCATGGGCACGCCGCGCTCGATCGCCTCATGAACATTGGCGTGGTGGCGCGCACCCGTGTTGCGCTCAAGGTCTTTGTCCTCGCAAAGGGTGTAGCGATAGACACCACTCTTCACACGCTTCAGCCGGTCCGACCAGAGCGCGACCCACAGGGTAGAGCGGTCTTCGGTCCATTTCGATGAGTCATTGCGCGTGCCGCCGACGGCGCCGAGATGTTCCCACGCTACGGTAATTTTAGGTTTCATGGTTTCCTTCTTTCTCCACACGTTTGGCCATTCTAATCCTACCCGGTTCCCAGCGGCTGATTTTCGGCTAAGATTCGTTCCGGGAGCGGAATTTTGACCTGCCGCTCGTGCTTTTCATTTCTTAACCGCTGAATCATTCCGCAAGAGGGATAAATGATCCGCAAACTCAGAACGCAACGCGACAATCAGCAATGGATGCTCGACCTCGCTCTCAACATGCGCGGGCGGGTGCAAAACTTCGAGCGCGACGATCTCGAAGTGCCGGCGGGGAAACGTGCGCGCAACTACCGCATGCTCCCCAAACTCTGGCGCGAGGCAGCCGAACGCCACGAGAAGCTCGCGAAGCGGGCGCAGGCGCGGGACGCAATGCAAACAGCCACGGTGCATTACGACCATGCGATCGAGGCCTACCGTATGGCCCAGCACCCGATCTTCTACGACGATCATCCAGTCAAACGCTACCTCTGTAGGAAGCTGTCCGAGATGGTCGACTGCCGCTCGAAGGTAGCGGGCTACCCGATCGAGCGCGTCGAGGTGCCGTTCGGCAAAGGCCAGACCATTTCCTGCCTGCTGCATCTGCTGCCGGACCGCCGCAAGGCCCCTGTTGTAATCTACGTGCCGGGTATGGACCAAACCAAGGAAGTGTTCCCCAAGGCGCACCACAATATTGCGCTGTCGCGCGGTTTCCATGTGCTCGCGATGGACGGGCCCGGGCAGGGCAACTCGAACCTGCAGAAGATCCGTGCGGTGAAAGACAACTACGAGCGCGCCGGCGCGGCGGTGATCAGTTACCTGCTAAAGCGGCCCGAGGTGGACAAGAAAAAGATCGCGATTTACGGCATCAGCATGGGAAGCTACTGGTCGCTGCGCTTATCCAGCTACGATCATCGCGCGGCAGCAGTGGTGAGCTCGGTGGCGTGCTTCAACCCGAACAACACGATCTTCACGCAGTCCTCGCCGCGCTTCAAACAGATGTTCATGTACATGGCGGGCTACGAGGACGAGGACAAGTTCGACGAGGAAGTGGCCAAGGAGATGACCGTGCGCGGCTATCTCGGCGAGATCAAATGCCCGACGCTGCTGGTGACCGGCGAGTTCGATCCGCTGTGCCCGCTCGAGGATGCGGTCGAGGCCTTCGAGGACCTCAAGGTGCCCAAAGAAATGTGGGTGATGGAAAACCAGTACCATCCGCTGTGGGGTATCGCGAACCTGGGCGGCATGGACTGCCATGAATACGTGCTCGATTGGCTGCACGCTCTGTTCTCGGGCAAGCGGGTTCCCAAGAAACGCGGCCGCATCGCCTACATCAGGGAAAACGGTGACGGGCCGTGGGGCAACTGCGAGTGGACGCCGCCCGTCAAGCCCGGGCAGGCGTATTTTTAGTACTTGATATTGCAGGGCTTTTCAGCGCCGAAACATCGGCGTAATATAGCGGACCTCAAAGTCACTATTAATCAATTTTCAGGCTCGAGCGATAGCGCGTCCCACCGGCACAGCCGAGCAGTGAAGAACGAAAAAGGCGTAGCAAGGAGACGAGTTGAAGCCCACCGATATTCACCAGCCTGACTATTTCCATAAAGTCGTCGATTGTCAGTGGGCGTGTCCCGCCCACACTCCCGTTCCCGAATATATCCGGTTGATCGCCGCTGGCAGGTACAGCGACGCCTACATGATCAACTGGGATTCGAATGTGTTCCCCGGCATTCTCGGCCGCACCTGCGACCGGCCGTGCGAGCCGGCGTGCCGCCGCGGCCGTGTCGAGGAAAACAACGGCGAGAAACCCGAACCTGTCGCGATCTGCCGCTTGAAGCGCGTGGCTGCGGACTACAAAGATGACATTCGCGGCCGGCTCCCTAAAGCACCCGCCAGGAAAAACGGCAAGCGCATTGCGTTGATCGGCGCCGGCCCCGCCTCGCTCACCGTCGCGCGTGATCTCGCGCCGCTAGGCTATCAGGTCACGCTGTTTGACCGCGACCAGCAGGCGGGCGGCATGATCCGCACCCAGATCCCTAAGTTCCGCCTGCCGGAATCCGTGATTGACGAGGAAGTCGGCTACATCCTCGACATCGGCGTTGAGTTCCGCGGCGGCCAGCACATCGACAGCCTGAAGCAAGTGCTCGCCGAGAAATACGACGCGATATTCGTCGGCACCGGCGCCCCGCGCGGGCGCGACCTCGACATCCCGGGGCGCAAGGAAGCGGCGAAAAACGTCCACATCGGCATCGACTGGCTCTCGAGCGTGTCGTTCGGCCACATCGATAAGATCGGCAAACGCGTGATCGTGTTGGGCGGCGGCAACACCGCGATGGACTGCTGCCGCTCCTCCAAGCGCCTCGGCGGCGAGGACGTGAAAGTAATCGTGCGCTCGGGCTTCGAGGAAATGAAAGCCTCGCCGTGGGAAAAAGAAGACGCGCAGCACGAAGGCATTCCGATCCTCAATTACCTGGTGCCTAAGGCATTCACGCACGCCAGCGGCAAGCTCACCGGGGTCACGTTCGAGAAAGTAAAGGCCGAATACGACGCCGCATTTGACAAACCCGGCCGCCGCAAGCTGGTGCCGACTGGCGAACCGGACATGCACTACGAATGCGACGACGTGCTGGTCGCCGTCGGCCAGGAAAACGCGTTCCCGTGGATCGAACGCGACATCGGCATCGAGTTCGACAAATGGGGCATGCCGGTCGTTGACAAGGTGACGATGCAGTCGTCGCTGCCCAACGTGTTCTTCGGCGGCGATTCCGCGTTCGGCCCCAAGAACATCATCTGGGCGGTCGCACACGGCCACGACGCGGCGATCTCGATCGACAAGCTTTGCCACGGCGAGGACTTGACCCGGCGCCCGCCGCCGATGGTTAACCTCACGTCGCAGAAAATGGGCATCCACGAGTGGAGCTACGACAACGATATCTCCAACGACCAGCGCTACAAGGTGCCGC